>CAZWCU010000263.1:0-5317 GCA_964632715.1 uncultured Bifidobacterium sp.
CATCCCCGCATGCGCACGCGTGGCACGTGGAGGCCGGCCGGGCCCGCCCCGCCCCGCGCTCCCGAGTACACCTCGTGCTGCGCCGGGTCGGGTGCCCCGCCGGCACTGGCCGCGGCCATCCGCTCGGCGGTGGCGACCGCGGTGCCCGACGGCGCGTCGATCTTCGCGTCGTGATGCAGTTCGATGATCTCGCCAGTGTCGAAGTAGGGCGCGGCGAGCTCGGCGAAGCGCATCATCAGCACTGCGCTGATGGCGAAGTTGCTGGCGATCAGGCAGTTGCTGCCGCTGAACGCAGTGCGGAACGTGGCCAGGTCGTCGTCGGTGAAGCCGGTGGTGCCCACCACCGCGTGCATGCCGTGCATCGCCAGCCATGGCAGCGTGATGCGCGACGCGGGTGCCACCGTGAAGTCGACCACCACCTCCGCGGCCGCGTCGGCCAGCGCGCGCAGCTCGCCGGCCACCTCCACTCCTGCTCGCAGCTGCCCGGCCGAGCGCGGCGACACCGCCGCCACCAGCTCGAGCGCCGGGTCGGCGGCCACCGCTTCGCACACCGTGCTGCCCATGCGCCCGCCGGCGCCGACCACACCCACTCGAATCCGACTCATGGCGTCGAAACGTAGCCCGTGCCGAATGCGATAGAACAACAGGTATGAGCAGCTTCCTCGACAAGGCAAAGGAAAAGGCACAGCAACTCGCCGGTCAGGTGAAGGACAAGGTCGACGACGTGCAGGATCGTCGCAAGGCCGACGACCTCCTCGACGACCTGGGCCGCATCGTCTACCGCCAGCGCACCGCGGAAGTGGAGCCCGGCGACGAGGCCCGCATCGCCGAGCTGGTGGCCGAACTGCAGGCACTCGAAGCCGGCGGCACCGCCATCCTCGACGTCAAGGGCGAGCGCGCCGCCGACTCGCCGCTGCCGCCGCCGGCCCCGTCGAGCACGCTGCCCCCGCCCACCGTCTGATCAGTCGGTGGGGCCGACGGTGACGGTGATCGGCTCGGCGGTGAGCACGTCGCCGATCACGGCGCGCACCGCGGTCTGATCCACTGCGGCCCAGCGTGCCACCTGCTCGTCGATCGGCCGCACGGTGCCGGTGGTGAGCAGCAGGCCACCGTTGCGCGCCATGCGCGCACCGGTGTCCTCCAGGCCCAGCTCGAACGAGCCGGTGAGGTAGCCCACAGCCACGTCGAGCTCTTCGTCCGTGATGCCGTCGGTGACCAGCCGCTGCAGCTCGCTGGCCATCAAGCCCTGCACCTCGTCGGCGTGCTCGGGCTGCGTGCCGGCATACATCTGGAACACGCCGGAGTCGGCGTAGCTGCTGACCCCCGAGTACACCGCGTAGGCGAGCCCGCGCTGCTCGCGGATCTCTTCGAACAGTCGGCTCGAGAGACCGCCGCCGAACACGTGGTTCACCACGTCGAGCGCCTCGCGTCGCGGATCGTTGCGCGCGAGTGAGCGGCTGCCCATCACGATGTGCACCTGCTCGCTGTCGTCGTCGACCGCCACGCCCGAGCCGGGCGCCGACGGGGCCGAGCGTGTGGGCCGGTCTCCCCCGCGAGCGACGTCGGCGAAGCAACGCTCGATCTCGGCCAGCATCTCGTCGTGGCCGAGCGGACCGGCGGCGGTGATGACCATCGCTTCGGCGCGGTAGTGCTGCGCGAAGAACTCGCGCACGTCGTCGGGGCTGATGGCGAGCACGTGGTCGCGGTCGCCGGCCGGGTCGCGACCCAGCGGGTGCCCGTGGAAGAGCGCGGCCGCGAAGCGACGATGCGCCACGTCGTCGGGCGAGTCGTCGTCCATCGCCAGCTCTTCCAGGATGACCTGGCGCTCGCCGTGCACGTCGTCGTCGCGCAACGCCGGCCGGGTGAGCACGTCGCCCAGCAGTTCGATGCAGAACTGGTGGTGCCGCGCCGGCAGCCGGCAGTAGTAGGCGGTGTACTCCTTGGCGGTGAACGCGTTGAAGTCGCCGCCGAGCCGGTCGACGCCACGCGCCAGCTCTTGCGCACTGCGCGTGTCGGTGCCCTTGAACAACAGGTGCTCGAGGAAGTGGCTGACGCCGCTCAGGTGATCGGGCTCGTCGCGCGAGCCCACCCCCACCCAGACCCCGGTGGCCACCGACAGCGCGCCAGGCACGCGTTCGGTGGCCACGGTGAGGCCTGAATCGAGTTGTGTGATCCGGAGATCGGTCAACGGAACCAGCTGACGTTCAGCGGGTCAGCGGTGACGACGACGGCCGCGGTCGCCGCCGCGGTCGCCACCCGAACGCTCGCGGCCGGCGCCGGCACCGGCGTTGCCGCCGGCTTCGCCACCGGGACCGAGGTCGCCGAGCTCGCCGGCCAGTTCGGCATCGAACGCATCGTCGAACGACACGGCGACACCATCGGTGGCAGGTGCGGCAGCGGCAGCCGGGGCGGCCGAACGCTCACGACGGGGGCCGCGGTCGCGGTCGCCGCCACGGTCGCCGCGATCGCGATCACCACGGTCGCGGTCGCCACGGTCGCGGTCGCCGCCACCGGAGGAGGCTGCGCCTTCGGGGATGACAGGGTCCCACGACTCACCGGGGGTGAGGCTGACCTTGCCCTTCTCGTCGACGTCTTCCACGATGACCTCGATCTCCTGACCGAGGGTGAGCACGTCTTCGACGTTGTTGATCCGCTTGCCCTTGCCGAGCTTGCTGATGTGCACGAGACCGTCGCGGCCGGGGACGATGTTGACGAACGCACCGAACTTGGTGATGTTCACCACGCGACCCTGGTAGCTGGTGCCGACCTCGGCGAGCGGGGGCGACACGATGGCCTGGATGCGGGCCTTGGCCTCTTCCATGCGCCACGCCTCCACGGCGCCGATGGTGACGATGCCCTGGGCGCCGTCGTCGTCGACGGCGATGTCGGCGCCGGTCTCCTGCTGGATGGTGTTGATGACCTTGCCCTTGGGCCCGATGACCTCACCGATCTTGTCCATCGGGATGAAGATGGTGGTGATCTTCGGGGCAGTGGCGGCCACTTCGTCGCGAGGAGCGGCGAGGCAGGCGTTCATGTTCTCGAGGATCGCGAGGCAGGCTTCCTTGGCCCGGTCGAGCGCGGCGGTCAGGACATCGGCGGGGATGCCGTCGATCTTGGTGTCGAGCTGCAGGGCCGTGATGGCGTCGGCGGTGCCGGCCACCTTGAAGTCCATGTCGCCGAACGCGTCTTCGGCACCGAGGATGTCGGTGAGGGTGGTGTACTTGCCTTCGGCGAACACGAGGCCCATGGCGATGCCGGCGACGGGCGCCTTGATCGGCACACCGGCGTCCATGAGGGCCAGCGAACCGGAGCACACCGACGCCATGCTGGTGCTGCCGTTGGAGGCGAGCACTTCGGCCACGAGGCGCAGGGTGTAGTTGAAGTTCTCCAGGCCCGGCAGCACCGGCAGCAGCGCACGGGCGGCGAGCGCACCGTGGCCGATCTCGCGACGCTTGGGCGAACCCACGCGGCCGGTCTCACCGTTGGCCCACGGGGCCATGTTGTAGTGGAACAGGAAGTACTTGTTGGTCTCCGGCCCGAGGGTGTCGAGCAGCTGGTTCATGCGCGGCATGGCCATGGTGACGACGTTCATCACCTGGGTCTCGCCACGCTGGAACAGGCCGGTGCCGTGCGCGGTGGGCAGGAGGCCCACTTCGCTGCTCAGCGGACGCAGGTCGCGGGGACCGCGACCGTCGATGCGGAGGCCTTCGTCGACGATGCGCTTGCGCACGAGCTTCTTGGTGAGGCTGCGCACGGCTTCCTTCACCTCGCGCTCGCGGCCGGCGAACTCGGCGCCGTCGCCACAGAGCTGGGCGATGGCGTCGGCTGCGGCAGCGTCGGTGGCGGCGTTGCGCTCGGCCTTGCCGGCGATGGCGACAGCGGCGCCGACGGCCGGGGTGCAGATGCGCTCGACGGCGGTGAACACCTCGGGGGCGTAGTCGCTGGTGACGCTGTACTCCATCGGCACGATCGGGCCCTTGGTGGCGACCACGCTGGCGACGAGCTGACGCTGGAGCGCGATGCTCTCCTTGATGTAGGCCTTGCTGGCATCGAGGCCACCGGCGAGGGCGGCTTCGTCGACCTTGGGGGCGCCATCGGCGTAGTAGTTGAAGCTCTTGGTAGTGCCACCAGCTTCGACCATCATGATGGCGACGTCGCCGTTGTCGAGCTCGCGCCCGGCAACCACCAGCTCGAAGGTGCTGTTCGCGCCCTCTTCGTAGGTGGGGTGAGCGATCCACTCACCGGTCTGGCTGTAGGCCACGCGCACGGCACCGATCGGGCCGTCGAACGGGATGCCGCTGAGCATCAGCGACGCGGACGCCGCGTTGATGCTGAGCACGTCGTGCGGGTTCTCCATGTCGGCACCGATGATGGTGAGCACGACCTGGGTCTCGTTGCGGAAGCCCTCGGGGAAGGCCGGGCGCAGCGGGCGGTCCGTGAGGCGGCAGGTGAGGATGGCGTCCTCGGTGGGGCGGCCTTCACGACGGAAGAACGAACCCGGGATCTTGCCGGCGGCGTAGGCACGCTCTTCGACGTCGATCGTGAGAGGGAAGAAGTCGGCGCCGGGCCGAGCTTCCTTGGCGGCGTTGGCCGTGGCCAGCACCGTAGTGCGACCCAGACTTGCGACGACCGCACCCATGCTCTGCTGAGCCAGCTTGCCGGTCTCGAAGGACAGGGTCTTGTCGGTGCCGGAAACGGCACCAGATACTCGAATGGCGTCTGCCATGGCGAGCTCCTTTCGACCTCACGCGTGAATTCGCGTGGGTATTTGGAGCGGAGGCCGGTTCCCAGTCGGGAATGTCGACGCTGCGGACTTCTGGGCGGACCCGGGAGGAGCTTCGGCACTCACGACTGACAACCGATCCAGAGGTTCCGCTCGGTGTATATGTCGTTCCCAGACTAGCACCGGCCCGGCGACAACCGGCGGATGGGTCGGTGCAGCCGTCGTGCTGAGCGACTAGCGGCGCAGGCCGTTGGCCTGGACAATGGCGCGGTAGCGCTCGACGTCGATGCCCTTCACGTAGTCGAGCATGCGACGACGCTGACCGACGAGCTTGAGCAGGCCACGACGGCTGTGGTGGTCCTTCTTGTGGGTCTTGAAGTGACCCGTGAGGTGGTTGATGCGGCCGGTGAGCAGCGCGATCTGCACCTCGGGTGAGCCCGTGTCGCCCTCGTGGAGCGCGTGCTTCGCAATGATCTCTTGGTCTGCCATGATCTGCTTCGCCTTCTGCCCTGTGGGCGGAGGTCGCCGTGGCGGTGGTGCCACTGGCATCGCATCGGAGGTGTGGCCCCGATGGACGCTGCAATGCTAGCGGGG
>CAZWCU010000264.1:0-3781 GCA_964632715.1 uncultured Bifidobacterium sp.
CGGTGTGGCTCGTGGCTGAGGAGCCGGCTCAGCAGCAGTTCGTGGTCGCCGTCGAGTCCGACCAGCGCGCACTGCCGGTCGGCGCGTCCGGAGAAGTGATCGACATCACGAAGCGCTACAACGAGCGCGTGGTTCGTGCCCGGCTGCACCAGCCGCTGTTCCGGTCAGCAGTCATCTATGCCTATGAACGCAAGTGCGCGGTCTGTCGACTGCCCTTCGCAGAGCTGCTCGATGCGGCCCACATCCAGGCCGACTCGGCTGACGGCGCGGCGCGTGTCTCCAACGGACTCGCACTGTGCAAGATCCATCACGGCGCGTTCGACAGCAACATCATCGGCATCTCGCCCGACTACGTGGTGCACGTGAAGGAGTCCGTCCTCGCCACCTTCGACGGACCTACTTTGCAGCACGCCATCAAGGAGATGAACGGCGAGCATCTGCGGCAGCTACCGAGGTCCCGAGTCGAACAACCCGACCGCGACCTGCTGGCCGCCCGCTTCGAAACGTTCAATCAGGCGTCGTAGCCCAGACGCCCGTGCGAAGCTGGCGGTGGATGGGTCCAAGGCCGACCCGACGTCAGCACGTCCGTTCTCCGACGTGAGCACCGATCGTGGCACGACGAAAGTTGCCGCGATTCGGCCGAGCCCCGCCTACGGGCGTCGGTGACGTCGTTCCAACTCCCGCCTCATCCTCCGTCTGTTCGAGGGGCTTCGGCCAAAGAACGAGGCTCCGTGCGTCTTGTATTCCGCCGTCTCGAGTTCTATGCGCGTGTTCCAACGTGTCGCTAGCTGAAGAAGGTCGCCGTAGAGCAGCGGTTGGGCGTTCTCCTCGCGAAGCGACTGGATGTATGGCTGATACGCCGTTCCGTACCAAACGATTGTCGAGCCGAGCAGCTCGAACGCAAAGTCCTCATCCGCCATTCCCGACTGGACGCCGAGGCTGAAGATCTGGAGACGTGCAAGAACGGTGCGGAGCAGTATCTCGATATCAGCTACCGAACTCCGATCCGATGCGGCGCGAACGTCCTCTGCCGTTACTGAGCTAAGTGAGCGGGGAAACACGGACTCAAGGTGGACGCGAGTGCTGTTGAGCGAGTCGATTGCCTGGTCCAAGTGGAGCGTGCGCTCCTGGCGTGCGTGGCGATTCGACGCTCGGTACTGCAGCCACGCGATTGTGGCGCCGCCCACAAGGACGCCAGCAGCTGACACTTGTGAGACTGTCTCAAGCCATCCGCCCATCTTCAGGTTCTAGCCGGTCGCGGTGGCGCAACGAGCACCGTGTATTGCGAGGTGTGCCAGCTGAGCCGAACGGAGCGAGGCGGCTGCGACTACGACTGCCCGCAGTGAACGAGTCGTCATCCGTCACAGCGCTCCTTCTCGGTTGTAGAGCCTTGAGCGTCAGCTGCGGTTCGGGGGGAAGGCGGCAGCGATCCTGTCTCGGATCTCGGCTCGTTCCTCTGCCTCGAACTTCAGCTTGGGGTTGCCGGGGACCCAGCCGCTGAACGCGGCTCTGGCGATGACTTCCTTTGCGTTCGCGCAATACACGCTGCGGCATCCGGTCGCACCCATCGACGAATGGTTCGCACCCACGAACGCCAGGCTGGCTTCGACGACTTCTTCGAACTCGGGGCCGAGCACGGCACTCAACTTGGCTTGCTGCGCTCTGACTCCGTCGATGAGGTGGCCGGCCTCTTTGCCGTCGACGAACAGGTTGCGCACACCTGCGACCTTGCGCACGCGGATCATCGCGCCTCGGTAGTGCTTGGCATCGATCACCGTGATCCTTCGCGGGCCGATGACGATGTGGTCGAAGTTGGAGTACGTGCCCGGCACCACTCGATCGTGGAGCACTTCGATGCGCCCTTGCTTCACCAGCGCGTCGAGCGCCTTGCCGACGATGCGTTCGCCGTCGGCGCCACGCACCCACGCATGCACGTTCTTCGGCGGCTTCGCGTTCTCGATCAGCTGGTCGCCGAGCATCGGGTACGCGGCCAGCAGGCGTTCGGCGTGGCGACGGCCGGCGGCGTCGGCGATGCGCTCGGCACCAGCGCCGGGAGGGTTGACCGCCAATCCGAGCTGCACTTCCCGCTGCGTGCACTCCACGCACACCATCACCTGCGCACCCCGCACGTAGAAGGCATCGGCCCCCTTCGCCAACGGCTTCAGGCACGCGCCGCAACTACCCGCGTAACGGATCTTGATCGCAACGGGCAGGCCGGGGTCGACCGGCGTGATGCGAACGTGCTCGGCCATCGGCGGACGGGGAGTTGGGAACGGCGTCGCCGCGTCGAGCGGGAGGGCGGCGGGTGCGTGCTCGTCGCAGTAGGCCTTCTTCGCATCGCGCACGTAGTACGCGGTGGTGCCCGCATACAGGGGCGTTCCGCAGGTGCCGCACTTGCCGGTGTACCGCAGGCGAATGCGACCGCCGTTCGCTGGGGCAGTGCTGCTGCTGTGGTCGCTGGTGGGCACGGGGACGTTCTCCTGCACGCTCGAGTATCAGCTCTGCATCGGCTGCGGCCCGGTCACTCTTGAGGATACGGAGGTTGCGAGTGCCGTCGGCGTCGATAGGTTCGGCCTCAGCGCACTGCGCCTCGGGCCTCGTCCCCAACTGATCGGATCGAACGAACAGGGGGCGCGCTCCGTGCACACCTATCAACAACGTTGGCCAGAGGATCGCAGCGACTGGGAGCCACCGAGCCTCGATGGCCGGGCCTTCCGCAGTGCTGACGACGTGGCGGCGTTCGCCGAGATCGATGCCTTGACCGCGTGGTACACGTGGTCGCAGATCTGGCATCTCGATGCCGAGGGCTTCTTCTGCTGCTGCTCGGGCGGCTCCACCGGCGAGTCGGTGCAGCGCTTCGCCGCCAACCCCGGGGCCTTGCTCGAGTGCCGATGGGTGGAGACCGACATGGTCTGCCCGGACAACTGGGTCATCCTGGAGCCCCGTCATCCGTGGATGAGGGATCGCTACCACGTGACCGAGGACGACGCACGTGCGTTCATCGAGCTCCGTCGCGGCCTCGACGAGCACGGCATCCAGTTGCTCGACGTGGTGGTCTTCGACCAGGAGTTCCACTGGTGGTCGCTGCACGAGCTGACCTCCGGCACCACCGTGTGGCCTGCCGGGCGGCCCAACGCGCCGCGGGCTGCACGTCCGAAGGCGGTTCCGAAACGGCGCCGTCGGCGGTGACCCGGCGCTGAGTTCAGCTCGCGTCGGAGAACCAGCCGTCGGGGGCGAGGTCGTGGCCCATGCGGGGCACGTACTGATCGAAGAACACGGCGGCCATCAGCTCGCGGCGGCTGCGGACGCCGGCCTTCTCGAAGATGGACTTCAGATGATCCTGCACTGTGTACGCCGACATGTGCAGCAGGGTCGCCATCTCCTTCGTGTCGACACCCTGCAGCACCAGCCGGGCCACGTCGCGCTCACGCGGGGTGAGCTCGTAGGCAGCCACCACCAGCGGCACGATCTCCGGCGGACGGGCCTCCTCGATGGTGACCACCACATCGGAACCCTGGCTCGACGGGCCCGACAGCGGCGAGGCGTGCAGCACCAGCCAGCGACCCGACCGTGCACGCACGCGCAACCGGGGCGGCGACGACGACTCACCGCGAGCGAAGCGACGGGCCTGGCCGACGAGTGAGGCGATGGTGGTGGCGGAGTGGAGATCGGCGGCGTCGAGCTCGTCGAGCCACGCCTGCGCACCGACGTTGGACTGCGCGATGCTGCCGTCGCCGTGCACGATGATGACCGCCGGCCCGTGCGTGTGCAACGAGTCGGG
>CAZWCU010000264.1:3881-5257 GCA_964632715.1 uncultured Bifidobacterium sp.
GCTCGCTCCGACAGCGCGATGAAGCTGGTCGGGTTCTCGTCGCGGTACTCGATCTCGCCCCACCGCATGTCGGCCTCGGCGTCGGGAGACAGCTCGCCGAGCTTGTACGTGCCCGTGCACAGCTGCGTGGCCGGATCGACCGTGGCGACGCACATCGCCCGGTACGGAACGGCCCGCCGCAGCGACTGGTCGACCTCGGAGAGGAAGTCGGGGATCTCGAGGCCGGCACGCGAGATGACCTCCACGTCGCGCCGCACACGTTCGATCGTCAACCCGCTGACCATGTCGCCAATTCTGCCAAGTCGGCGACCGCTCCACCATCCCAGATGTCTGGGGGGAGGGCTCCCACCAGCGCTGCGAGGCCGTCGAAACCCAGCGGAGCGGGATGGTCGCCGCCGGCGCAGGCCGTCATCGTTCACCACGTCGCCGGTGAGTGCCGGCCGAGAACGAGCCGGCGAGTGCCGGCCAGAACAGAACGGAACAGCCATGAACCACCCTCTCCCTCCCCGCTACGCACCCGTCGAGATCGCGCCCGACACGTTCGTGATCCAGGCCACCCAGGGCGAAGGGGTCGCACCCGTCGCCGTGCACCTGAACACGATGGTCATCCGCGGCAGCGAACCGATCCTCGTCGACACCGGGGTGCCCGCCTTCCGCGACCGCTACCTGGAGGACATCTTCTCCCTCGTCGAGCCCGACGACGTCCGCTGGATCTTCCTCAGCCACGACGACGTGGACCACTACGGCAACCTCGACGCACTGATGGCCGCGTGCCCCAACGCCACCTTGCTCACGTCCTGGTTTCAGTGGGAACGCCTCGGCAACATGCCCACCATCGCCCCGCACCGCATGCGCTGGCTCGACCTCGACGAGACGTTCGACGCCAACGGCCGCACCTACGCCGCCGTGCGCCCGCCGCTCTTCGACTCGCCGACCACCCGCGGCCTGCTCGACACCGCCACCGGCGTCTACTGGGCCAGCGACTGCTTCGCCACCTCCGTGCCCCACGCGCTCCCGGACGTGAGCGAGTTGCCCGTGGACCAGTGGATCGAGGCGTGCTACGGCCATGCACAACTGCTCAGCCCGTGGCTCGGCATGGTCGACCTCCCCACCTATCACGCCGAGGTCGACCGTCTGTCCCGGCTCGGCATCACCACCATCGCGTCGTGCCACAGCCCGGCGATCACCGGCGAGTGGGTGCCCCGTGCGATCGAGATGCTCCACACGCTGCCGTCGCAGCCGCGCATGCCATCCCCCGGTCAGGAACTGCTCGACATGATCATCGCCGGCGCAATGGCGGGAGCGGCGCAATGACCGCGCCCATCACCCCGATCGCCAGCCACGGCCAGCACCTCGTCGCGGTCGTCGCCCACCCC
>CAZWCU010000265.1:0-5241 GCA_964632715.1 uncultured Bifidobacterium sp.
CGAAGAGTCGCACCGTCAGCGAGAAGGGGCGGACGATGATGTTCGAGTTCATCTCGAACATCATCGTCCGCCCCTTCTCGCTGACGGTGCGACTCTTCGCCAACATGCTCGCCGGTCACATCCTGCTCGTCACGTTCGCACTGCTCACGCAGTCGCTCATCACGGCAGAGACCATGCAGGCGCTGCTGAAGCCGATGGCAGTGCTGCCGTTCTTCATGTTGGTGTTCCTCACCGCGTTCGAGGTGTTGGTGGCCTTCTTGCAGGCCTACATCTTCACCATCCTCACCGCGGTGTACATCGGCGGCTCGACTCACCCCGAGCACTGATCGCACACAAGCTCACCCGTCTCCACTACCCAGAACACTCACTAGGAGAAATACCCAAATGGAAGCAATCGCTCGCCTCATCGCTGTCACCGAGCCCCCGCAGACGCCCGACGACGTGAAGGCCGCCTCGGCCGCCGCGTCGGCCGGTTTCGCCTACGGCCTCGCGGCCATCGGCCCCGGCATCGGCATCGGTTACCTCGTCGGCAAGTCGGTCGAGGCCATGGCTCGCCAGCCGGAGGCCGCAGGCATGGTGCGCACCACCATGTTCCTGGGCATCGCCTTCACCGAAGCCCTCGCCCTCATCGGCTTCGTGGTCTTCATCCTCATCGGTCTCTGAGCCGTCCTCTTGTCCGTCCTACCCGAAGGAGCTGACGTGCACTCCGCCGTCGTACATCTCCATGTCGTTCACGGCCACGGTTCCACAGTCTCGGTCGTCCTCGCGCCACGCGCGGGAGACGAAGGCACCGAGGAAGAAGCTCACAGCGAGACCGTGAGCAAGGATCCTGGTCCCATCGTCCCGGAGATGAAGGAACTCGCCTGGGGCGCCGGTTCGTTCATCGTCCTCGCGCTGCTCATGCGCTTCTTCCTCTTCCCGAAGTTGAAGAAGGGCATGGATGCTCGCTACCACGGCATCCGCAGCTCGCACGACAACGCCGACGCCGAGCGGGCAGCCGCTCGCGCCGAAGTGGCCGAGTACGAAGCGCAACTGGCCGGCATCAAGGCCGAAGCGGCCAAGATCGTCGACGCTGCCCGGGTCACCCTGGAAGCAGAACGGCAGACCACGTTGGCCGAGGTCAACGCTCGTCTCGCCGAGCAGCGCGCCGCTGCCAACGCCCAGGCCGAGGCCGTACGGGCCGCCGCACAGTCACAGATCCACGCTGCGGTCAGCGATGTCGCCGGCCGCGCCGGCGAGCTGGCCACGGGCCGCAAGCCCGGCGCCGACGTGGTCGATCGAGTGGTCAGCGAGGTGATGGCACGATGAGCGTTCTGGGCATCATCGCCACCGCCGGACGCTGGGTCGCGGAGGAAGAGATCTACACCGACGCCGACGGCAACGTCGTCACGCACAGCCCGCTGTTGCCTGAGATGGCGGAGATCATCTGGGGCGGTCTCGCCTCGGTCATCATCTTCGCGGCGCTCTACAAGTTCGGCTGGCCGCTGATGAAGAAGAGCTTCGCGGCACGCACCGAGAAGATCCAGAAGGAGCTCGACGCCGCAGCCGCCGACACGTCGTCGGCAGCCACCGAGGCGGCGCAGATCCGTGCTGCCAAGGGCGACATCGCCGGTGAGCGTGCACGTCTGCTCGCCGAAGCCGAGACCCACGCTGCCGCGGTGCTGGAAGATGGCCGGGCTCGCCTGGCCGTCGAAGTCGCCGAAGTGGAAGCGAAGGCTGCCGCCGATCTGGTCAGCGCGCAGAGCCGGGTGGGCGACGAACTGCGCGCCGAGATCGCACGGCTCTCGTCGGCCGCCGTCGACCACGTGGTCACCGGTTCGCTCGACGACGCGACGCAGCAGGAACTGATCGAGAACTTCATCGCACGAGTCGGAGCATCGGCATGAGTGACAACCGCATCGAAGGCTACGCACGCGGTCTCTTCGAGATCGCCCGCGCGGAAGGCACGCTCGACGAGGTGGAGGACGAACTGTTCCGCTTCGCCCGCAGCTTCGAGAGCAGCGATGCACTGCGCAACGCGCTCACCGACGAGCAGATCCCGCCGGCCAAGCGGCAGGCCATCATCGAAGACCTGCTCGGTGGCAAGGCCACCGGCACCACCACGCAGCTGATCTCGATGGTCGTCGGCTCCGGCCGCACCCGCGACCTGCCCGCCATCGTCGACAACCTCGTTGCTCGGGCCAGCTCGGCCAAGCACCAGGAAGTGGCCGAAGTGCGCAGCGCCGTCCCTCTCACTGCCGACCAGGAAGCTCGCCTCACCGCAGCGCTGGTCAACGCCACCGGCAAGCAGGTGAACCTGAAAGTCGTGGTCGATCCGTCCGTCCTGGGCGGGTTGGTGGCCACCGTGGGCGACACCGTCATCGACGGCAGCGTCCGTACCCGCATCGACCAGCTGAAGTCCCGCCTCTAGAGGGCGCCGAATCGGAGCAACGAACAACATGGCTGAACTCACACTGAGCGCCGGCGACATCGCCGCAGCGCTGAAGAAGAACCTCGACGGCTTCGAGCCGTCCCTCGAGGCTCGCACCGTCGGTCGCGTCACGCAGGTGGGCGACGGCATCGCCCGCATCAGCGGCCTCCCCGACTGCGCCGTCAACGAGCTGCTCGAGTTCGAGGACGGCACCATCGGCCTCGCGCTGAACCTCGACGAGGAGTCCATCGGTTCCGTCGTCCTCGGTGAGGGCTTCGAGATCGAGGAAGGCCAGACCGTCAAGGCCACCGGCCGCATCCTCTCGGTGCCGGTCGGCGACGCGATGCTCGGCCGCGTGGTCAACGCGCTCGGCCAGCCGATCGACGGCAAGGGCGACATCGTCGGCGGCATCCAGCGCCGTGTCGAGATCCAGGCGCCCGGCATCATGGGCCGCAAGCCCGTGCACGAGCCGCTGCAGACCGGCATCAAGTCCATCGACGCGATGACCCCCATCGGCCGCGGCCAGCGCCAGCTCATCATCGGCGACCGCAAGACCGGCAAGACCACCGTCGCCGTCGACGCCATCATCAACCAGCGTGGCCTGGGCGTGAAGTGCATCTACGTCGCCATCGGCCAGAAGGGCTCCACGGTCGCACAGACCGTCGAGACGCTGCGCCAGTACGGCGCACTCGAGTACACCGTCGTCGTGGCTGCTCCGGCCAGCGACCCGGCTCCCTTCAAGTACCTCGCTCCCTACGCCGGCTGTGCCATCGGCCAGCACTGGATGGAGAACGGTGAGCACGCGCTCATCGTGTACGACGACCTCTCCAAGCAGGCCGAGGCCTACCGCCAGGTGTCGCTGCTGCTGCGCCGCCCGCCGGGCCGCGAGGCCTACCCCGGCGACGTGTTCTACCTGCACAGCCGCCTGCTCGAGCGTGCCGCCAAGCTCAGCGACGACCGCGGCGCCGGCTCGCTCACCGCACTGCCGGTCATCGAGACCAAGGCCGGCGACGTGTCGGCCTACATCCCCACCAACGTCATCTCCATCACCGACGGTCAGGTCTACCTGCAGGACAACCTGTTCAAGTCGGGCGTTCGTCCGGCCGTCGACGTGGGCGTCTCGGTGTCCCGCGTGGGTGGCGCCGCACAGGTGAAGGCGATGCGCAGCGTGTCGGGCACCTTGAAGCTCGACCTCGCCCAGTTCCGCGAGCTGGAGGCGTTCGCCACCTTCGGTTCCGAGCTCGACGCCATCTCCAAGGCGCAGCTCGAGCGTGGCTACCGCTTGGTCGAACTGCTCAAGCAGCCGCTCAACAGCCCGATGCCCGTCGAGGAGCAGGTGGTCGTGTTGTTCGCCGGCACCAAGGGCTACCTCGACAGCCTGCCGGTCAACGAAGTGCGCCGCTTCGAGAGCGAACTGCTCGATCACGTGCGCAGCACCCAGGGCGGCCTGCTCTCCGGCATGCGCGGCAACGCGAAGGCCGACGTGCCCGGTGAGCTCGGCGACATCGTCGCTGCGTTCAAGGACCAGTTCGTCGCCGCGCTGGCCACCGCGAAGGCTGCCGCCGACGTGCTGGCCACCGATGCCGAAGAGCTGGGCGACGCCCACAGCAACAAGACCCTCGCGACGGAGTGATCTAGATGGCTGGTGGTCAGGAGCGCATTCTCAAGGGACGCATTCGTAGCGTCCAGGCCACGAAGAAGATCACGCGCGCCATGGAACTCATCGCGGCGTCGCGCATCGTCAAGGCGCAGCAGCGGGTCGCCGCGGCCGTGCCCTACAGCGAGCAGATCACCGAAGTGGTGAAGGACCTCGCCGCGGCCGGCGGCTCGTCGCAGTCGCCGCTGCTGGCAGGACGCGCCGAAGTGAAGACCACGGCCTACGTGGTCATCACCGCCGATCGCGGTCTGTGCGGTGGCTACAACTCCGGTGTGCAGCGTGCCGCAGAAGGTGAAGTGAAGGCAGCCGTGCTCGCGGGCAAGGACTACTCACTGGTCACCATCGGCCGCAAGGCCGAGGGCTACTTCAAGTTCCGCGGCTACCAGATCGCCACTTCGTACACGGGCTTCAGCGACAGCCCCACCTACGCCCAGGCACGCGAGATCGGCCAGGACGTGGTCGCTCGCTACGTCGCCGGCGAGTTCGATCGCGTCGAGCTGGTCTACACCCGCTTCATCAGCGCCGGTTCGCAGGAAGTCGTGCTGCGCCCGCTGGTGCCGCTCGACCGTGAGACCGTCGCCGGCGGCGACGGCAAGGCCAGCGATGCCACCGGAGCCACCGCCGACTACGAGTTCGAGCCGGATCCCGGCACCATCCTCGACACGCTGCTGCCGCGCTACGTGGAAGCTCGCATCTACGCCGCGTTGCTCAACGCTGCAGCCAGCGAGCACGCATTCCGCCAGCGGGCCATGAAGAGCGCCACCGACAACGCGGAAGAGCTGATCAAGAACCTCAGCCGCATCATGAACCGTGCCCGCCAGGACAGCATCACCACCGAGATCATGGAGATCGTCAGTGGTGCCGAAGCCCTCTCCGGCGGCAAGTCCGCCCGCCAGGTCCAGCTCATCGAGCTCGGCCCTCTGAACTCTGAATCCCTCGTTACCTCGACCCAGCACTCTGGCGACTGACGCAAGAAAGAGCTACCGCTATGACCATCACTGAGACAGACCGCAAAGATGGCCGCGTGGTCGGCATCGCCGGCCCCGTCATCGACGTCGAGTTCCAGCCGGGCTCACTGCCCGAGCTCAACACCGCGCTCGAGTTCACCATCACCGTCGAGGGCAAGGACGTCATCGTCCTCGCCGAAGTCGCGCAGCAGCTCGGCAACAGCCGT
>CAZWCU010000266.1:0-5229 GCA_964632715.1 uncultured Bifidobacterium sp.
TGTTTCTCCTTCGAGGGGTGGGCCGCGGCGGCGGCCGCGAGATAGATACGTCGTGGCGGTGAAACATGGCCGGTGCGACCAGGTTGATTTTGCACCCCCCCCGTTTCCGTATTTCGTGGTGGGAGTTTCTCCCGGCCGGGTGCCCCCTTGCCGGAGATGAAGTTGCCCCGGCTCCAGTAGACGAGCGTGTCGCCGACGCGCTCCACCGGCTGCACCACGTGCGGTCCGTGGATGACGATCAGGTCGGGGTGCGACTGGGCCACGATCTGGTTCACGAGGGCGCGGTCCTCGGCGGTGGGACCCTTCTGCATCTCGACGTAGACGTGCAGGCTGACGATGACCACTTCGGCACCGGCGGCTCGCGCGGCCGCGACGTCGCCGACGACGTTGGTGGCCGTGACGGCACGCTCCAGCCGCCACTCGTCGAGCGGGAAGCCGGTGTTGGAGTTGCGTGCGAACGACAGGTGCGCGACGCGCACGCCGTTCACCGTGAACGGCATCGGGCTCGCTTCCGCCGGCGTGCGAGCGGTGCCGGTGTGGCTGATGCCGGCGGCGTCGAATGCGTTCAGCGTGCTGTCGATGCCCCCGTTGCCGAGATCGTTGGAGTGGTTCGACGCGGTGCTGCAGCGGTCGAAGCCGACCCGCTTCAGGTCGCCGGCCAACTCGTACGGCGCGGCGATGAGGCTGGTGCCGTAGACCCCGCGACCGATGAAGCCGGCCTTGGCGCCGGGAAGGCCGACGGGGATCTCCATGTGGCAGATGGCGAGGTCGACGTTGGACAGGATCGATGTCAGCGGTCGCAGCAGTGGCTCGTGGTCGTAGCGCACTCCGGGTGGAGCCGCGGCCGCGGCGGCCGTGTTCACGAGACCTTCGGACAGCCAGTCGCCGACCGCGGCGATGGTGAACGTGCGGCCCGGTGGTTGCGTGCGCTGCGCGAGCACCGCCGGCGGTCCGCTCACGCCGGCGCCGTCGATGGACAGCGGTTCGTCGATCGGTGGCTCGCCGGCCGCACCCGGTGTGCTGCCCTGTGCGACCATGACCACGCACGCCATGATCGCCAACGCCGTCGCCCGCGTGGTCCGCATGACGCCAGGTTAGGCGTGCGGTCGTCGACCAACGAGCGAGTGCGTCACATGTGGTGGCTGGGGAGCTCGTCGCGCTCGTCGGCAGCGCGGTCGAGGAGGAACCAGTAGCCGAATCCGACCGCAAAGGCAGTGACGAGCGGAAGGTAGTCGTAGAGCAGCTCGGCCACGTCGTAGAACGGCAACAGGGTGTTGCCGTGCGGGAACACCGCCATGAATGCGAGCACCGCGGCCGCTGCCGGCACCAACTGTCGCCGCGGGAGCGCGCGCAGGAGATGGAGCGTCGGAACGAGCATGATGATGTACGAGTAGTTCTTCAGTCGTGGCACCATCAGGCAGTACGCAACACAGGTCACGAAGATGATCCACTTCTGATCGATCGGCGCCGCCGTCCGACGGTGGCGCGTCACCAGCAGCAGCGTGATGCCGGCGACGGCGAGCGCGACCACTCCGTAGACCACCTCGTCGAGCATCGAGTCGGTCGAGAAGGTGGCGCCGCCGACGAGGTCGAGCGCGTCGCGGACGAAGGCCAGCGTGCTCGCCGACTCGGTGCCACGCTCGTCGAGCGCCGGCGCCACGTCGAAGAACTCGCGGATCAGGGTGGGCTCCAGGATGAAGTTCAACGAGAACACTGCGAGGAAGCCGGCCATGCACACGGCGAACCACTTCCACTGCGGCACCTTCGGCACGAGGAGCAGCAGCACCGCGAAGAACGCCGGTGTGAGCTTGAACTGCGACACGAGGATGATGCACACGCAGAAGCGGCCGTACTGCCCTCGCATCAGCGCGGCGAAGCCGACCCACAGCCCGAACTGCTCGAAGATCGAGACGTTGCCGGCCACGAGGTCGGCGTACAGCGCGCCTGCATACGCGAGGACGAGGTACGCCACGGTCCACCACGATCGATCGAGCTTCACGAAGCGGCGGTTCCACACCCACAGGAGGCCGCCGAGGGCGCACACCTTGAGAACGAGCCACAGCTCGTACGCCGCGAAGTAGGGAAGTTGGGCCGGCAGGCTGTAGAGGTACAACGTGAGCGGCGTCTGGTAGAACGACAGGCCCTCGCCCCGATAGGGGCTCACGTCGTCGAGGAAGTCGTTCGCCGATCCGTACGACAGGGAGAAGTCCCACTGGTAGTTGTGCCAGCGCACGGCCACCAGCACGACGAGCCCGATGGCGCCGATCAGCGCGACCTTGTGCCGATCGAGTCTGGTCACGTCGCGACGACCGTCTGAGTTGAACACCATCGTCGGCCCGCCTGCGTGGTCGGAGAACGCTCACCAAGTCGCGCGAAACTACCAGAGCCAGGACGGGTGCTTTTCGGGGGTCAGCTGTTGCGGAAGCGCCGCACCGCCAGCGGCGCGAGCACCACCGTGATCGCCAACGACCACGCGATGGAACCCCACACGTAGTCCATCGGTTCGGTGCCCAACATCAGCGCGCGGACTCCGCGCACGGTGATGCTCAGCGGCTGACGCTCGGCCCACCAGCGCAGCCAGTCGGGCATCGTCTCGGTGGGCACGAACGCGTTCGACGCGAACGTGAGGGGAGCGAGGATGGGGAACGCCGCTGCCTGCGCCGCTTCGCCGTTCGCCACCGACAGACCGATGAGGGCGAAGATCCAGCATATGGCGAAACCGAACAGCACCATCAGCCCGACGCCGGCAGCCACCTTGAACGGGTTGGTGTGCGTGTTGAAGCCGACGAGGAAGCCGACGAACAGCATCATCGTGACGACGAAGACGTTGCGCGTGGTGTCGGCGAGCACACGACCACCGAGCACCGCCGAGCGCGCCATCGGGAGCGACTTGAGGCGTTCGAGCAGACCCTTGTTCTTGTCCTCGGCGAGGCCGACGGCGGTGTTGATCGCCCCGAAGGTGACGGTCTGCACGAAGATGCCGGGCATCAGGTAGTCGACGTAGGGCAGGCCTTCGGCGCCACTGGGGATGGCCCCGCCGAACACGTAGCGGAACATGAACACGAAGATCAGTGGCTGCACCAACGCGAACACCAGGAGCTGTGGCACCCGCCGCAGCACGGTGAGGTTGCGCCAGGTCATCGCCATGGTGTCACGGGCGGCCCACATGAAGCCGGTGCCCGAGCGAGCGGAGCTGGGCGGGTGCGGGGGGGCGGTGATGGTGGTCCTGAGTTCGCTCCGCTGTTGCCGGTGAGTGTGAGGAAGCCGTCGTCGAGCGTGGGTTCGCGAAGTGCGACGTGGGCGGGTGTGAGCTCGGCGGCGGCGAGCCGGTTCATCGCGTCGCGCAGGGTGGACGGGCCCTCGCTCATCACCAGCCGCACGACGGTGCCGGCGGCGACCGTGCCGCCCAACGCCTCTGCGGCGTGCGAAGCATCGGACGGCGCGTGGAACTCGAACTCGATGACGGTGTCGCCGAGGCGGGCCTTCAACTGCTTGGCGGTGCCCTCGGCCACCACCAACCCGCCGTCGATGACCACGATGTTGTCGGCGAGGCGATCGGCTTCCTCCAGGTACTGCGTGGTGAGCAGCACGGTGGTGCCGTCGGCCACGAGGGTCTCGATGACGGCCCACAGGTCGAGCCTGCTGGCGGGGTCGAGCCCGGTGGTGGGCTCGTCGAGGAACAGCACCGGCGGTCGGCTGACGAGCGCGGCGCCCAGGTCGAGCCGGCGGCGCATTCCGCCGGAGTAGGTGCGCACCGGCCGGTTGCCCGCGTCGGTGAGGTTGAACTGGTCGAGCAGTTCGTCGGCACGTTGACGTGCCGCTGCCTTCGCCATGTGGTTGAGCCGCCCGACCAGCGTGAGGTTCTCGTGCCCGGTGAGGTTCTCGTCGACGGCGGCGTACTGACCGGCGAGTCCGATGCTGCGCCGCACGGCCTGCGGCTGCTGCTGCACGTCGAACCCGTTGACCATGCCGCGGCCGCTGTCGACCTTCAGCACGGTGGTGAGCATGCGAACCATGGTGGTCTTGCCCGCGCCGTTGGCGCCGAGCAGCCCGAGCACGGAACCCCTCGGCACCGCGAGGGAGATGTGGTCGACCGCGACCACCTCGTCGAACGTCTTGCGGAGGTCGTCCGCCACGATTGCCGTCTCTGTCATGACCGTTGACTCTACACAATGGTTGAGAAAGGTCAATGTTGTATCTGAGTCAAGGAGCTGATAGGTTGACGGTGTGCCCGGGAACGACACGCAACTGGCGGAAGCGTGGCAGCGCATGATGGCGCTGTTCTTCTCCCGGCGTGACGAGTTCTTCCGAGAGCTGGCTGCGCTCGATCTCACTCCACCGCACGGTCATGCACTCATGTCGCTGCAGCAGGGTCCTGTCCGCATGCGCGAGCTCGCCGACGTGATGGCGTGCGATGCCTCCTACGTCACCGCGGTGGCCGACCGGTTGGAAGAGCTCGGGCTCGCGGAGCGTCGCAACGATGCCGACGACCGACGCGTGCGCGAGCTGGTGCTCACCACCAAAGGGGTGCGTGTCGCCCGTCGCCTCGACGCAGTGTTCACCTCGCCCCCCGAGGTGCTCCGCGCGCTCCCCGCCGCCGACCAGGCACACCTGCTGCGCATCATGCGCGAGCTGGCCGAGGTGCCGGACTCGAACGTCTGGATGCCCACCAGGTCGCTGCGCTGACGGCGTCGCGTCGCGCCGCTCGCGCGACGTTTAGTGCCGAAGGTCCATGGTGACGAACGAGCGACCGCTCGTACTGTCAGCAGGAGGATGTATCGCATCGTTCGCCGAGAGGCACTGACTCCGTCGACGTTCCTGTGGGAGGTCGAGGCACCCGACGTGGCTGCCGCGGCGCAACCCGGGCAGTTCGTGATGGTGCGCCTGCACGACGGAGCCGAACGGGTGCCGCTCACCATCGCCGACTTCGACACCGAGCGTGGCACGGTCACGATCGTCGTGCAGGCACTCGGTCGCTCCACCGCCGAGATGCGCGACCGCTATCACGAAGGCGACAGCTTCGGCGACCTGGTCGGGCCGCTCGGCATGCCCGCCGAGATCGAGGCGTGCGAACCGTCCGGCTCCCGCCACGTCGTGCTCGTCGGCGGCGGCCTGGGGGTGGCACCGGTGTTCCCACAGCTCCGCGCGTTCAAGCGGGCCGGCCATCGCACCACCTGCATCGTCGGGTTCCGCAGCGACGAGCTCTCGTTCTGGCGTGAGCGGCTCGAC
>CAZWCU010000267.1:0-3220 GCA_964632715.1 uncultured Bifidobacterium sp.
GGTGAGCAGGTTGAAGAAGGTGGTCTTGCCGGCGCCGTTGGGCCCGATCAGCGCGGTGATGGTGTTCCGCTGCACCTCCACGTGCTCGACGTCGACCGCCACCAGGCCGCCGAACGAGCGGCGCACCGAATCGGCGACCAGGATGGGGTCGGGCTTGAGCGAGCCGGGCACGCACGGCACGTCGGCGAATACGTCAGCGGACATCGAACGCCTGCTCCTTCTTGTCACCGAAGATGCCTTGCGGCCTGAAGATCACCAGCAGCGCCAAGCCGCCTCCCACCAGGATCCAGCGGAAGAAGCTGAAGTTGGAGGAGTCCATGATCCAGGTGGGGAGCTGGAAGCCGGAGCCATCGGTCCAGTCGGCCAGCAGGCTGTCGCTGACGGTGATGAGGAACCAGAACAGCATCGCGCCGACGATCGGGCCCTTCACCTTGCCGACCCCACCGAGCACCACGATGGCGTAGGTGAGGAACGTGAACTGCGTCTGGAAGCTGCCCGGGCTGGCGTTGCGCTGACCGATGACGAGGATGGCGCCACCGAAGCCGCCGATGACGCCACCGAGCACGAGGCTGGTCATCTTGTAGGCGAACACGTTCTTGCCGAGGCTGCGGGCGGCGTCCTCGTCCTCACGGATCGACCGCAGCACACGACCCCACGGGCTGCGCATCAGCGCCCAGACGATGACGGAGAACAGAGCGACCAGGAACCAGCCGAGCATCATCACCCACATCTCGTAGTCGCTGATGTTCTTCTCCCACAGCGGTACCGTGCGGCCCTTCAGGAACCCCGGGATGGAGTTCTGGATGTCGTCGGTGAACGAGTTGATGCCGTCGGTGGCGCCCGTGACGTTGACCAGTTTGGGCGTGGACATCAGCAGTCGAAGAATCTCCGCCGCCGCGATGGTGACGATGGCGAGGTAGTCGCTGCGCAGTCGCAGCGTCGGGATTCCCAGGAGCAGCGCGAACACCGACGAGGCGATGATCACCACCGGGATCGTGGCCCAGATGCTCCACTGCCAGTTCATCACCGGCATGGCCACTGCGTAGCCGCCGACGAGGGCGAAACCGGCCTGGCCGAAGTTGAGCAAGCCGGTGTACCCGAAGTGCACGTTGAGGCCGATCGCGGCGAGGCAGTAGGCGATGGCGACGACGCCGATGGCGCCGAACAGTCCGTTGGAGAGGGTCTGGCTCATCCGACACGCTCCTTCTTGCCCAGAATGCCCTGTGGTCGGAAGAGCAGAACCAGGATCATCGCCAGCAGTGCTCCCATCGTCTTGAGGTCGGTGTACTCAGCGAACCACCAGGCCCACAGCTGCACGAACATTCCGACGGCGAGCGAACCGACCAACGCGCCGAACGGCCGCCCGAGCCCGCCCAACGTGATGGCCGCGAACATCATCAGCAGGATCTTGGTGCCCATGTTCCAGCTGACCTGCTCGTCGAGGCCGTAGATCACGCCGCCGAGACCGGCGAGGGCACCACCCAGCAGCCACACGTTGAGGATGACGCGTTCGGTGTTGATGCCGGTGGTGGAGGCGAGGTCGGGGTTGTCGGACACCGCCCGGATGGCCTTGCCGGCACGGGTCTTCATCAGCAGGTACGCCACGGAGCACAGTGCGATCAGCGCGATGATGCCGGTGAGGAGGTCGCGCGGCGTGACGCCGATGGGGCCGATGTTGATGTTGGTCTGCGAGCTGAACTGGGCGTAGGACTTCGGCTGCGAGCCGTAGTACATCTGGATGATGAACCGAACGACCATCGCGAGGCCGATGGACACGATCATCATCGACGTGAGGCCGATGCCTCGTCGACGCATCGGTCGCCAGACGGCCAGCTCCAATGCGCCGGAGAAGGCGGTGGCGCAGAGGATGCCGAGGATGGCGGCCGCGGTCAGCTGGGCGAAGCCTCCCCACCCTCCCGTAGCCGACGAGATGGTGAACCAGCCGGATGCGACCGCGGTCATCACTGCACCGATGGTGACGGTTTCGCCATGCGCGAAGTTGGACAACCCGGTCGTGGCGTAGATCAACGACAGACCGACGCTCATGATGGCGATCACCAGACCGAAGCGGATGCCGTTGAAGATGGTCTTGGGCAGCAGGCTGATCTTCGAGGCCGGCTCGGATGCCTCTTGTCCGAGGTTGAAGTTGGCATTGCCGCCGAGACCGGCGGTGACCGTGACCGTGCGACTCTCCTGGCCGTCGGGGATGGCGAGGCCGTCGGGCAGGGTGTCGGTGTCGATGGTGACCGTGAACGAGCCGTCGCTGGGAACGGTGGCCCGTGCAACGCCCTTGTCATCGGTGACACCTTCCGCCACGACGGCGCCGGAGGGGTCGGTGATGGTGAACCCGACACCCTCGACCGGTTCCTTCTTGGCGCCTTCGGGGGTGAACTGCACCCTGACCTGCAACGTCTCCTCGTCGGCGTGGGCAGTGTCACTGAACAGCGCCGTGAACGCGAGAACCGCGAGCACGAGCCGGGTCAATGTGCGGATGGGTGAGGAAGCCAACGTGCCACCTAGCGGGTCAAGGGTAGGGCGGTATTCAAGCGCGGGTGCGCCGGTACGGTCAACTGTCGACGAGCCCCGCCATTCGGGCGCCCGAATCTGCGAGAGTCTGGCACAGATGCGGATCTGTAGCGTGCGCTCCATGCCGGGTTCATCGCATCGAAATCTGCTGGCAACACTTGCGGTGCTGACGTCGGCCGCGCTGTTCGGAACGACGGGGACCGTGCTGGTCAACGCACCCGACGCGGCCGATGCCCAGTCGGTGGGCGCCGTTCGGCTGCTCATCGGCGGCGCCACGTTGCTGGCGGTGGCGGTGTGGCACGGCGGGCGTGCGGCATGGCGGCCGTGGCAGATGCCGCTCACCGCGCTCGGGGCGCTCGGGGTGGCGGTGTTCCAGCTCGGGTACTTCCTCGCCGTCGAGCGCACGGGCGTGGCGGTCGGCACGGTGGTCACCATCGGCTCCGGTCCCGTGCTCAGCGGCGTCATCCATGCGGCCATGGCGCGACGTGTGCCGGCACGCCACTGGCTCGTCGGCACCGCGGTCAGCGTGGTCGGAGTCGCGCTGCTCGGGTTGGCTGGTCAGTCGTCGGCGGCCGAGCCCATCGGCATCCTGCTGGCGGTGCTGGCCGGGCTCGGGTGGGCGGTGTTCGCCACGGTCGGCAAGCACCAGATCGAGCAGGGGGTGGAGAGCACCGCCAGCATGGCGGCCATGTTC
>CAZWCU010000267.1:3320-5163 GCA_964632715.1 uncultured Bifidobacterium sp.
GTCGCCCTGGTCCTGATCGGTCTCGTGCTCACCGCTACCGTGACGGCGTGACGCACCTCGACAGCACGCAGGCAGTTCCGCAACCCACATTGCGCGGGCCGGAGCCCGACGAGTGCGAGGTGCTGCTGATCCGCCACGGCCGCTCGGCCGACGTGGTACCAGGCTCGCCGGAGTCGGCCGACCCACCGCTGCACGTGATCGGTGTGGAGCAGGCCGCACAGCTGGCGAGGCGTCTCGCCGGCAAGACCATCCACGCCGTCTACAGCTCGCAACTCGCTCGCGCTCGCCAGACCGCAGAGCCGCTGGCCGCCGCGCGCGGCCTGTCGGTGATCGAGTTCACCGACCTCGAGGAGGTGCGGCTGGGCGACTGGGGCAACGGCGAGTTCCGTCGTCGTGCGGCCATCGCGGATCCGGAGTGGGTGGCGTGGAGCCGAACCGGTCGGTGGGACGGCATCCCCGGTGGTGAGGGCGACGACGCGTTCCGCGCTCGCGTCGCCGGTGTCATCGAGGGTCTGCTGCCGCAGCACCGCGGCGAGTGCATCGCCGTGGTGGCGCACGGGGGTTCCATCAACGCGTTCGTCGCGCATCTGTTCGGCGTGCACCGGTCGTTGGTGTTCACCATCGAGAACACGTCGATCACGTCGGTGCGCATCGGCGCACACGGGGCCACTCTGGTGACGGTGAACGACTGCCACCACCTCTACGATCCGGTGCTGCCATGACCACACCTCCCGCACCGCTCCGTACTCGCATCACCGACATGCTCGGTGTCGACTACCCCATCGTCCAGGCCCCGATGGGCTGGATCGCCCGCAGTCAGCTCGCCTCCGCGGTCAGCAACGCCGGCGGCATGGGCATCATCGAAACATCCAGCGGCGACCTCGACGCGGTGCGCGGCGAGATCGCGAAGATGGCCGACCTCACCGACAAGCCGTTCGGCGTCAACATCGCGCAGGCCTTCGTGCGAGATCCGGGCATCGCCCAGTTCGTCATCGACCAGGGCGTGCGGTTCGTCACCACCTCGGCCGGCGACCCCACCAAGTACACCGCGCAGCTGAAGGCTGCCGGGCTCACCGTGTTCCACGTGGTACCCACTCTCGCCGCCGCACTGAAGGCAGTCGGCGCCGGCGTCGACGGACTGGTGGTGGAAGGCGGCGAGGGCGGCGGCTTCAAGAACCCCCGCGACGTGGCCAGCATGGTGCTGCTGCCGCTGGTGGCGAGCAAGGTGGGCGTGCCGATCATCGCCGCCGGCGGCATCACCGACGGCGCCGGCATGGCTGCCGCGTTCGCACTCGGGGCGGCAGGCGTGCAGATGGGCACCCGCATGGTGAGTGCTGCAGAGTCGCCGGTGCACGACAACTGGAAGCA
The DNA here is from genome assembly GCA_964632715.1 of uncultured Bifidobacterium sp. Lineage (GTDB taxonomy): Bacteria > Actinomycetota > Acidimicrobiia > Acidimicrobiales > Ilumatobacteraceae > UBA668. The sequence continues at coordinate 4,689 of CAZWCU010000267.1, forward strand.
GGCCATCGTGGCCGCTGCCGAGACCGACACCGTGTTCCTGAACCGCTTCTCGAAGCCGGGTTTGCGGGCGTTGCGCACCGAGCGCACCTCTCGCCTCGAGCACCAGGACCACGTGGAGATGTCGGAGATGGCGAGTGCGCTCGACCTCTACTTCGGCGGCGACATGGAGGCGTCCATCGCGCTCAGCGGTCAGGTGGCCGGTCGCATCGAGTCCGTCCGTCCGGTACGCGACATCATCCACGACACCGTGCGCGAGTTCCGCGATCGCGTGCGCGAGTTGGCGGCGCTCGCATAGGTCCGTGCCACGCGCGATCGCGCTGGCTACACTTTCCAGCGGGTGGAGACCTACCGAGCTGAGCTCGGCTATTCCGGAGGTCCCCCCATGGCAAGCATCCTCGTTCAAGCCAAAGCTGCCGCTCGCATTGCGATGTACCTCGTGCTCGCGTTCTTCGCGATCAACCTGTGGCAGGACCCG
>CAZWCU010000268.1:0-1713 GCA_964632715.1 uncultured Bifidobacterium sp.
GTGGACGAGCATCCGATCGAGGCGCTGAAGGACTCGGTCGCTCATCGGCTGGAGCAGCTGGAGGCGTCGAAGCGCCTCGGGTGGCCGGTTGCCACCACGCGCCGCTTCTTCGAGATCGAAGGCCTCGATCTGGGTGGGTTGCTCGCGCTCGAGCTGTTCACGACGGTCATCCCGATCATCCTCATCGGGTTCGGTTGGTTCAGCGGGTTCAGCAACTCGCTCAGCTTCGGCGACCTGCTCATCCGCCAGCTCGAGCTCACCGGCGACGGCGCCGAGCAGGTGCGTGGCCTGTTCGGCACCACCGCCAGCCTGCGCAGCACCTGGACCGTGGTCGGACTGGCCAGCTTTCTGGTGTGGGGCATCCCGATGGCGTAGCAGGTGGCCAAGACCTTCGCCCGCGCATAGCGGCGCGAGCGCTACGCGTTCTTCGAAGAGGTTGTCCGCGGCACCCTGTGGGTCGGGCTGTTCCTGGCGGCTCAGGTGGCCACCGTCACCATCACCGCGGCACCTGCCGACAACGCCGGCGAGGTGGCGCTCAACATCGTCGGTCTCGTGCCGTCGTTCGTGCTGTGGTCGGCCACGCCGGCCATCCTCGTGCGCGACGGCGGTCGCGGGTGGAAGCACCTCGCGTGGTGCGGCCTGGCCGGCGTGCTGCTCGACGCGCTCCTCATCCGGCTGGTCACTCGCGTGCTGCTGCCCGCGTTGCTGAGCGGATGGTCGGGGTTCGGACCCATCGGCGCGGCGATGACCCTGATGACCTGGTGCACCGTGGCCGCAGCGCTGTGGGTGATCACCGCCTGCCTCGGCGCGGTGCTGTGGGAACGCAGCGCGCCCGCCGACCTGGTGCTGCTGATGCAGCACCGGTTCAACGCACCCGCCAGCCCCGGCGGGCCGTCACCGGAATAAGTTGCGCGCGCAAGGAGTTTGATCGGGCATGACTGATTCGACCGCCACCAGCACTGCAACCACTGCTGGCACCACCAGCAGTTCCACCAGCAGTTCCACCAGCAGTTCCACCAGCACCCGTCCGGCGCGGGTGGTGCGTCTGATCCGTGCACAGCACGCCGTCGAGGGCGACGGGTTCGTCGTCCGCCGGCCGTTCCCCACCGCCTCGCTGTCGCACATCGACCCGTTCCTGCTGTTCGACCACATGGGTCCGGTCGACTTCGAGCCCGGGCGCGGCGTCGGGACCCCGTGGCACCCGCATCGCGGCTTCGAGACCGTGACGTACCTGTTGGAAGGCGAAGCCGAGCATCGCGACTCGATGGGCAACCACGGGTTCATGAGCAGCGGCGACACGCAGTGGATGACCGCTGGTTCGGGCGTGCTGCACAAGGAAGGCCCCACCGAGGCGGTGCAGCTCGAAGGCGGTCGCACCCATGGCCTGCAGCTGTGGGTGAACCTGCCCGCAGCGAAGAAGATGATCGCGCCCGCCTACCAAGACCTGCGCGCCGCGGCCAACGCCCGCCGCGACGAGCCTGGTGCGACGGTGCGGGTGATCGCCGGTGAGCTGTTCGGGCTCAGCGGGCCGGGCAGTACGCACACCCCCATCTCCTACGCGCACGTCACGCTCGCCGAGGGCGCCTCGGTGTCCACTCCGCTGCCCGCCGGCCACGTGGTGCTGGCCTACCCGATGATCGGCTCGTTCAGCGTCGGCGCACAGGGCGACAACGCGCAGGACAACAGCACGCAGGTCGACGAGGGCATCCTGTC
>CAZWCU010000268.1:1813-3179 GCA_964632715.1 uncultured Bifidobacterium sp.
CACAGGGCGACAACGCGCAGGACAACAGCACGCAGGTCGACGAGGGCATCCTGTCGGTGATCGAGGGCGACGTGCTCACGCTCACCGGTGTGGCCGCGTCGAGCGAGGTCATCGTGCTCACCGGTGCACCGATCGGTGAGCCGGTCGCTCGTTACGGCCCGTTCGTGATGAACACGGAAGCCGAGATCCGCCAGGCGTTCAGCGACTTCGAACGCGGCGACTTCGGCGCACCCATGGACTGACGGACTGACCCGCGCTGACCCTGGCGCTGCTGACCCGACCCCACTGACGCCGACCCGACAGACCCCGGCCCACTCACCCCGGCCCCAGTCACCCCGGCCCCACTGACGCAGGGCGGCGTCACTCGGGCGCGGCCACCGTCCAGCCGCGGCGCGCGAGCTCGTCGGCCATCAGCTGCGCGGGAATGCCGCGCAGCACGGTGGCCTGCGCGAGCAGCACGGCTTCGTCCTGGGCGGCGCTGTGCTGCGCCACCTCGTCGACGCCGGGTGCCTCGCCGCTGACGAGGCGGTCGATCAGCGCGGACGCCTCGGCCACGGTGAACTTGCCGTTGCCCTGGCGTTGGGTGAGCCCGAGCGGCATGCGCGCCTCGCGGAAGCCCGCGTATCCGGCCTTCTCCAGCAGCACCAGCAGGTACGACACCTGCTTGGCGGAGGCGGGCGGACCCGCGGCGCGGGGACCGGCCGCCATCGTTCAGTCGCCCAGTTCGCCGGCGCGGTAGTGCGCTCGGCACAGCAGTTCGTACCGCACGGTGTCGCCGAACAGCGGTTGGTCGACGCTCTCACCGGTGTCGCCGACCACCACGGTCTCGCCGCTGTAGACGATGTCGCCGTTGACGACGCGCGCGTTGTGAGTGGCGCGGGCGCCGCACCAGCAGCGAGCTTCCACCTGCATGGGCACCCGGTCGTCGGCGATCTCGAGCAGCCGCTTGGTGCCCTCGAACAGTTCGCCACGGAAGTCGGTGATGAGGCCGAAGGCGAACACGTCGATGCCCAGGTCGTCGACGGCTCGACCGAGTTGGTCGCACTGTTCCGCGGAGTAGAACTGCGCCTCGTCGCACACCAGGTAGTGGATGGGCCAGTTGTCGACGGCCAGCTTGTAGATGTCGAGGTCGGGCACCACCTCGATGGCGCGCGCGGCGACTCCCAGGCGGCTCGTCACCTGCGCTCCTTCACGGTCGAGCGTGGTGAGCAGCAGACCGTAGAGATCGCGACTGGCGAGGTTGTGGTGGATCTGAAGGGCCATCGTGCTCTTGCCCGAGCCCATCGTGCCGAAGCTGAAGCGCAGCGTTGCCATGACGTGTCGACCCTATCCGCGCGCGTCCCGCGCGGTCGCGGATCCGTGCGGC
>CAZWCU010000268.1:3279-5123 GCA_964632715.1 uncultured Bifidobacterium sp.
CCCGATGAGCACCGCCCAGTTCGTCCCCGAGACCTGGGAGCTGGATGGCGACGATGCCGTGCAGGTGCTGAAGGACTGCACGCTCGACCGCCTGCTGATGGACTCGGTGGAGCGCTTCCGCGCGGCCGACGGCCTCAGCCACGCCAGGTCGCTGGCGTTCTCCACCTTCCTCACGCTGCTGCCCGGCGTCATCGCGCTCGTCGGTCTCGCCACCTTCGTCGGCGTCGAGTCGTTCCGGCAGGGCCTCAGTGACCTGATCGACGGTGTCGCGCCCGGGGCCAGCGGCTCGATCCTCACCGATGCGCTGAGCCAGGGCTCGCAGACCTCACGCCGCAACGGGCTGCTGCCGCTGACGCTCGGGGCCATCGCGATGACGCTCTCCGGCGTCACGATGTTCGGTCAGATCGAGCGCGGCAGCAACCGCATCTACGGCATCGAGAAGGATCGGCCGGGCCGAGCCAAGTACGCACTGGCCGCGCGCCTGCTGGGTGCCTCGCTGACGCTGGCGGTGGCGCTGTTCCTGGTGTTCGGCACCTTCGACGGCGCCCGACTCGTCGGGCCGACGTGGCTGCGACTGACGATCAGGGTGGCGTTCGCGATCGCGCTCACCGTCGTCTACTTCGCCGTGATCTTCCAACGCTCGCCACATCGACACCAGCCGAAGGTCTCGTGGTTGATGGTCGGGTCCGCCGTCGCGACCCTCCTCTGGGTGCTGTCGACCGCGGGATTGGCGCTGATCTGGCAGCTCGGCGACACGTTCGGCGACACCTACGGTCCGCTCGCCGGAGTGATGGCGTTGTCCATGTGGTGCTACCTCACATCGATCGGCCTGTACCTGGGCGTTGCGTGCTCTGCGCAGCTGGAGGCGGTGCGCGCCGGCCGGTCGTCGCCGAAGGGCCGCGGCGTCAGCGCTGGCGCACGGCGAGGGTGAGCACGAACGGCAGGTGGTCGCTGCCGCCGGCATCGAGATCGCGTGCCTCGAGGGCGCAGACACCCTTGCTGAGCAGCGCATGGTCGAGCCGGATGATGGTGCCCGGCGCGGCCAGGACGCCGTCCGTCGACAACCGGAACGACGTGCTGAGCCCTTTGCCCAACGCGTCGTGCGCGTCGACGAAACCCGCCCTCAGCAGCGCCCGGAACTCGGGCCGGAAACGGGTGGTGTTGAAGTCACCGGTGAGCACGATCGGCTTCGCCAGCGAAGGGAGGTGAGCGATCAGCGTGTCGAGCTGCGATCGCCAGATGGAGAACCCGCCGGGGTCGACCACTGCGTTCGGGATGATGCCGATCAGTTGCAGCGAGCGGCTGCCGCATGCCACCACCGCGCGGGTGAGGGTCAGCTCGCCGATCTGCTCGATCGCCGAGCCGTCGCCGAGCGGCGCCTTCGACGCGATGCACACGGCGTACTCGCTGTGGTCGTCGGGGTCGAACACGCGGTGCGGATGGCTCTCGCCGCCACCCGCCGCCTCGAACGCAGCGGCGAAGCCGGGGTTCCACTCAGTGATCACCATCACGTCGCCATCGGCCGCGAGCAGAGCGGCGGCGAGCACGTCCGGCGTCTCGTTCTCGGTGAACACGTTCGACACCACCAACCGCAGCTGCGGTGCGGCGCGCGCCCAGCGGGGCGTGCGAGCGGGCATGAACCGCGGCACGACCAGCGACAGGTGGTACATCGCCAGCGCGCCGGCGGCGATGGCGAGCAGCCACGACCCGTCGAGCACGGCCAGGATCAGCACCACCCACGCCAGCACCAGCAGGTACGGCAACGCGTCGTAGGCCACGGCGAGACCGACGTGCTTGGTCTTCGACAACGCCCCGGTGAGTGCCAGCACGGCGAGCGCGGCGCA
>CAZWCU010000269.1:0-4989 GCA_964632715.1 uncultured Bifidobacterium sp.
TCGTCGCCGTGGAGGAAGTCGCGACCTTCCGGGCACTCGGCCTGCAGCGGGCACCACCGGCACGCAGTGCCCACCCGCTTCACCGGCGGGCGGCCCTCTGCCGTGAGCTCGATGTGCTTCTCGATGCCGGCGAGCGCCCGCGACAGGCCTGCTTCGAGCGTGCCTTCGGTGACGTCTTCCGCGTCGCTCTCCGCATAGTCGAGGTAGTAGGTGGCCAGCTTGCGCGGCGGCACCGACTGGCGCAGCGTCTGCACGAGCGCGTAGAAGCGCAGGTCGTCGCGGTGGTGGAACGAGCGGTAGCCGCTCTTGAAGTCGACGATCAGCAGCCGGCTCTCGCGCCCCGCTGGCTTGCCGACCACGAGGTCGACCTTGCCCGACAGCTCGATGGTGCCGGCCGGCTTCCACTTCGCCGAGGCCTCGAGCACCGGATGTGCGGAGAGCGGCAACGGCGGGAAGTCCTGCAGGAACTTGGTGCAGCGATCGACCGCTCGGCTGCGCAGTTCGGCCCAATCGGCGTCGGTGAGGCCGGCCACGAACGCGCCGCGCTGGTCGGGCTGATCGGCCAGACGGGCGAGCGCCTCGTCGACCACCTGCGACGGAGCCGGCTCGCCGCGCCAGTTCAGCGCGAGCTCGATGGCCTTGTGCGCGACAAAGCCAGCGGCGGTGGCCGGACGCCAGCTGAACTCATCGGGCGCCAGGTGCAGCACCTCGCAGCCGTGCACGCGAGCGAGGAACGATTTGCTGACCCACAGCGTCTCGCCGCCGAGCCGAGCCGACAGCTCGGCCACCGCGGCGGTGGCTTCCTCCACCAGGTGAGCGATGAAGTCCTCGGAGAACACCAACGGCTCGTCGGCGCGCCGCATGAGTGCGAGCGTGCGCTCCTGCGCGGGAGTGAGCGCCGACGGCGCGGCAGGCGAAGAGGCTTCCGACACGCTGCCGACACTATCCAGGGGGTGCGACATGGCACTCGACCCCCGGCCCTCAGGCCGCACGGCGGCGGGGTGGGCCGGTGTTGTGCAGGGTGCCGTCGGGGAGCCGGAGGGTGAGCTCGCGGCCGGGGCCGAGGGTGATGGTCCAGCCGTGGTCGTGGATCATGGTGTGGTGGTGCACGCACACCGGCAGCAGATTCGCAAGGTCGGTGTTGCCGCCGTGGCGCCACCAGACGACGTGGTGGATCTTGCAGCGTTCGAACCGGGTGCCGCACCCGGGGACGGCGCACGTGGCGTACATCGCTCGCAACGCTCGCCGTTGCGCACTGCTGGCGAGCCGGGTGGTGCGCCCCAGGTTCAGTTCGCCCGGCGCGTACAGCACGACTCCGTTGCGCACGACGACCACGTGTTGCTCGCCGGCGGCGAACAGCTCCGCGAGTACCCGGTACGGCACCTCGACGGGCAGACCCCAATCGACGGTCGGCCGCCCACTTCCGCCGCCGCCGGCAGGTGGACCTGCGGGCCTCGGGCCAGCAGGAGCCGGCTCAGCCGAACCGTCTCCGGACTCGTCGCGGTCGGCGTCGGCTTCGATGACCACGATGAACTCGGGTCGTCCCGCACGCTGTGCCACGTCGCCGCGTTCGAGGATGCCGGACAGGGCCCACGCGGCGAGGAACTCCTGCTTCGCGACCGGGTCCGACGGACAACCGGCAGGAACAGATTCGGCAAAGAGTGCTTCGATCTCTGCGGTCAGCCGGGCGTTCATCCGCACGCCGGTGAGCGGATCGAACCGGCCCTGCAAGCACCACATGCCGTCGGCGTCGGTCCACCTGCGCAGACGAGCCGCCGACTGCTGGCGTTCGAACCTGTCCATCCCGTCGTCTGCTTGCAGCGACTGCGCCTCACGCTCGACCCGGCGGCGGAACTCGACCACCGACTCGACCGCCGCGAACCCGGCCAACCGATCCGCTCGCGTCAACAACTCGTCGCGCTGCGAACCCTCCACACCCTTCGCGACCTTGGTGACCGCGTCGACATGACCAGCAGTGACCGACCCATCGTCGAGCCCGGCCGCCAACGCCGGCGTCGCCCCCAACGTCGTGGACCGCTCCAACACCCGACCCGCCTCACCTTGCGACGTTCGCCCAGCATCGGCGATGGCCTTCTCCGGGAACGACACGACACCCACCAACCGACCTGCGAGATCGGCCTCGGCCACGGCCAGCCACGAGCGCAACATGCCGATCGACCGCAACCCGGCCTCCAGACCCGAACGGTCTGCAGCGGCGTCGGCGCGCACCGATGCGATTGCTCGCACCCGCTCGCACGCCGCCGTCGCATCCATACGAACAACCGTACTGAAGGGGTGTCACAGAGTTGCTCAGGCGACCCGCGGCATCGGCCGGGAGTGCTGAACGGCTGCCTCGCCGCCCACCGCCTGCCACAGTTCGGTGCGCAGCCGATCGGCGTGCGGCGGCTGCAGGCCGTTGGCGACCACCACGCCCTCGATCATGTCGCCCAGCACCGCCAGCCACGGCCGGCCCTTGAGCTGCACGGCCACCACCGCGCCGCCTTTGGGGTAGCGGCGCATGGACCGCTGCACGCCGACGATGCGCGGCGGGCACCGGAAACTGGGTGCCACCAGACCGCGGCGACGCGCCTCGCGCCCGAGTGTTCGGGCGGCGTGGGCGAAGTCGAGCGCGGACTGATTGGTGGCCATGGCTGCATGGTGCCAGAGGGGTCTCACACAGTTGTCGGCGGCCGGCACCTGTCCGCTGGGATCACTGCGGGATGTAGACGAACAGCACCACGGTCTGCCCGTCGGGCACGCTCGGGGCGGCGCTGGCCAGGTCGTCGGTCTCGAAGGCTGCCGGACCCATCACGAACACGAGCAGCAGTTCACCGTCAGGGGTGATGTAACGATCGAGCGAGGTGCCGTCGATCTCCAGGTCGAGGTTGTCGATGTACTGGAAGTCGGCGTCCTCGAGTGGCGTGTTCGCCAGTTCCACTGCCGCGTCGAGATCGAGCGTCGTGAGATACCCGGTGGCGTAGCCGAGGGTGTCGTCGATGCCCAGCGCGGCGGTCACCGCGGGCACGGCTACCGGCTCGCCGAGCTCGGGAGCGACGGGCAGCGAGTCCCACCAGTCCGGCCGCTCGATCTTCGGGTCGGGCTCGCACTCGGTTCCTTCGTCGGGCAGCTCGAGGTCGGCGAGCAACGCAGCTTCCACGTCGGTGACGCACACGCTGGCCAGCAGTTGGCCGTGGCCCTCACCGTTGAACGTGAGCAGACGCGCGTTGGGTCCCATCGCATCGGTCATCTCCTCGGCCCAACGGAACGGCGTGGCGGGGTCGTTCTTGCCGCCGACCACCACGATCGGGCCGTCGCCGGAGTAGTCGATCTGCACCAGCTCGGCGGGGCCGGTGAGCTCGTCGCAGCCGTCGATGTCGCCGTCCTCGGGAACGAGGTCTTCCAAGGTGACGTCGGCGCCGAAACGGGGCGCCTGCTCTCGGATCTTCTCCAGCAGACCTTCAGGATCATCCGTGGGCTGCGTGACCATGCCGCTCGCACACCGGATGATGCCGATCGACTGGAACAGCGTGTTGAACGTGCCGTCGGGGTTGCGGCCCTCGTAGCCGTCGGCGAGAGCGAGCAGCCCGTCGCCGGTGCCGGCCTCGGCCGTGGCCAGCGCGTCGGCGAGCACCGGCCAATCGCTCTCCGAGTAGAGCGCTGCGGTGGTCGCACGATCGAGCGTGCTCTGGTTCACGCCGCGGCCGTCGACGGTGAGCGGGTTCTCGTCGAGTTGGTCGCGCAGCGTCTCCCAACGAGTGCCGACATCGGCGGCGTTGAACGGGCACGTCGTGTCACCCTCGCACCACGCAACCCAGTCGTTGAACGCGTTCTCGAAGCCGACGAGCTGCGTGAGGTACTGCTCCTCGACCGTGTCGCCACTGGGCTCGAACGCGCTGTCGAGCACCATTGCGCGCACCCGCTCGGGGAACAGCGTGGCGTAGACGCCGCCCAGGTACGTGCCGTAGGAGATGCCGAGGAAGCTCATCTGCTCGTCACCGAGGCCGGCACGGATGAGGTCCATGTCCTTCGCGGTGTTGACGGTGGAGTAGTGCTGGAGCGTGTCGCCGTAGTTGGCCTTGCAGCCCTCCACGAAGCCGGTGTCGGCCTCGTCGAGCAGCGCTTCCTCCTCAGGCGTGTCGGGCGTGTCGTCGAGGTAGAGGTGCTCGTCCTGGAACGCGTCGTCGACGCACTTGATGCCGCCGCTGCGGTCGACGCCGCGCGGGTCGAAGCCGACGATGTCGAAGTGCTCGAGGCCGAGCTCGGTCTGGATGTACGTACCGCTGCTCGCGATGGGATCGAAGCCTGAGCCGCCGGGGCCACCGGGGTTGAACAGCACCGCACCCTCACGGTCGTCGGTGGCCGGCGCGCGCACGAGTGCGATGTCGAGCGTCTCGCCGTCGGGATCGTCGTAATCGAGCGGCACGGTGAGCGTGGCGCACTCGAGCGTCTCGTCGGAGGCAGCCTCGTCGGTGCACTCACCCCACTCGATCGCCTCGAAGTCGGTCGGGTCGGTGGTGGGCGTGCTGTCGGTGGTGCTGCTGCCCTCGGTGGTGTCGGGCGTCGTGTCGGGCGACGAGTCGGCGGTCGCCGAGGTGCGTTCCCGCACGGACACGCCGCTGTCGCTGGTGCAGCCTGCGGCCACGATGGCCGCCGCCGCGATGATGATGCCGACAACCCGTCGCCTCGCTCGCATCGCGCCACGGTAGTGGCCGCTGCTGCGGCGAGGGCGTCGGGCGCTCGGTCGTCGTCGTTCGGTGCTGGGTCGGTGTGGGTCGGGCGCGAAACCCTGACAGTGCTGGCCGCCTCGGACCCCATGGGCGCGAAAACCTGACGCACCAGTCGGACTTTCGAGCCCGTGGGCGCGGAAGTAGGTCAGTCGGTGCGGCCGCGGCGGTGGGCGCGGGTCAGACGGTGGGCCCGGGGGCGCCGCGGTCGGTCAGACGGTGCGGCCGAGGAAGTTGAGGAACTCGGTCTGCAGCGGTGCACCCT
>CAZWCU010000270.1:0-4969 GCA_964632715.1 uncultured Bifidobacterium sp.
TCTGACGCGGGACACTAGACACTCGCTAGCTCGACCTGCTTCGCGTGGGGATTTGGGGCACTTCGAGCCTCCGAAAGTCCTACACAAGGGGGCTCCATGGCAGACACCGTGGACGAGGACCGCGACCACTTGCACTCGATGGGCTATGCCCAAGAGCTGCACCGCGGCATGTCGACATTCAGCAACTTCGCGATCAGCTTCTCGATCATCTCGATCCTGGCCGGTGGCATGACGAGCTTCTGGCTCGGCATGGTCACCAGCGGTCCGAGAGTGATCACGATGGGGTGGATCATCGTGGGGTTCTTCGCACTGTTGGTCGGAATGGCGATGGGCGAGATCTGCTCCGCCTACCCGACCGCCGGCGGCCTGTACTACTGGTCGGCGAAGTTGGCACGAAAGAACCAAGCGAGGTGGTCGTGGTTCACGGGCTACTTCAACCTGATCGGCCAGATCGGCGTCATCGCCAGCGTCGACTACGCGTTGTCCATCTTCATCGGATACTTCATCCGAATGTTCAACGACAGCTTCGAGCTGACCACGTGGAACATCTTCGGCATCTACCTCGCGGTGCTGGTGGTGCACGGGCTGCTCAACACGTTCCGAGTCGAGCTGGTCAAGATCCTGGGCGACATCAGCGTGTGGTGGCACGTCGTCGGCGTGGTCATCATCGCCGGAGTGCTGTTCATCGCACCCAGCAACAAGCGCGGGATCGGTGGGGCCTTCGACGCCGCGCCCGAAGGAATGACCGGATGGACCGGCGGCGTGATGGTGACGATCTACCTGTTCGGTCTCGGACTGCTGCTCGCCCAGTACACGATCACCGGCTTCGACGCGTCGGCACACGTCAGCGAGGAAACGCTCGGCGCTCGCACCGAGGCGCCCAAGGCCATCGTTCGCTCCATCTACATCTCGGCGATCGCCGCGCTGGTGCTCAACCTGTCGATGATCGCTGCGCTGCCGAAGAAGAACGATGTCGACGGCTACTTCGCCATCGCGTTCGGTGGCGGTGGCGACCTGTTCCTGGTCAACGCGGCGCCTCGGCTGATCTCCAGTGCGGTGGGTTCCGGCGTGGCCAAGCTGCTGGTCTTCATCGCCATCGTCGGTCAGTTCTTCTGCGGCCTGGCATCGGTCACCGCGAACAGCCGAATGATCTATGCGTTCAGCCGTGACGGTGCACTGCCCGGATCGAAGTTCTGGCACAAGATCAACAAGAAGACCCGCACGCCGACGAACTCGGTCTGGCTCGGTGTCACGCTGGCCGCGCTGGTCGGCACGCTGTCGCTGTACCAGAAGGGTGGATACTCGACCGCGTTCTTCGCACTCACCGGCATCTGCGTGATCGGTCTCTACATCTCGTACGCGATTCCGATCTACCTGCGTCTCACCAATCCCGACTTCGTCGTCGGTCCGTGGAACCTGAAGGGCAGGCACAAGCTGGTGGGCTGGACAGCGCTCGTCTGGATCGGGTTCATCTCGGTCCTGTTCATTGCTCCGCTGTTCTGGCCGTTCTGGGGTCCGTTCGGTGAGACCGAGTTCCTGTCCGGCACTCCCGACGCGTACACGGTGTTCCACCAGAACAACTTCAACTTCACCGGTCCGCTGATCCTGATCGCAGCGGTGTTCGTGCTGGGCTACTGGAGCTTCAGCGGCAAGAAGTGGTTCACCGGGCCCAAGGTGCAGGGCACCCGTGAGGAACTGCTGGCCATCGAGCGCGAGCTCGATGCCGTGGAGCACGGCAAGGCGCTCTGAACAACTCGCAACACGCGTGGACGGGTCGGCCTCCGGGCCGGCCCGTTTCGCGTCAGGCCACCGAGGCTGCTGCGTCGGTGAGCCACTGCTCGAACTTGGGTCGTGCTGCCAAGCGCTCACAGTTGTCGAGGCGCTCGTGCGCGTACGACACGAAGTCGGTGTCGAGGGTGCTGATCGCCTGTTGCACGACCGCCCACATGCCCTCGCGGAACTCGCTCATCATCTTCATCAGCTGCAGGCGCGCGAACCGGGCCGGTGTGACGCCGCCGCAGTAGAGCCGCAGCAGCTCCTCGTCGCCGGCGGTGTCGAGGCCGCAGTTGACGCTGAGGTTGCCGAGGTCGAAGAACCGGTCGTTCATCCCGGCGTACTCGAAGTCGAGCAGCCACACGCGGTCGCCGTCGTCCTCGAACAGCAGGTTGCCGGGAAGCAGATCGTTGTGGCACGGCACCGGTGGCAGCGGCGCGATGGCGAACGCCGCTTCGATGCGGCGGCTCAGCTGGTGCAGCCGACCGTACGAGGTGGGCGGCACGATGCCGTAGGAGGCCGCGTCGCGCGCGTGCCACTCGACCACGCGGTGGATGGGGAACGCGCCCTTCAGTGGTCCGCTCTCATGGAAGGCTCGCAGCAGCGCGACCACCTCTGCGAGGCGGGCGGTGAACCGCAGCGCCTCCAGGTGGCGGCCGGGCACGAGCGTCGTGATGAGCGTGCCGATCTGCGGCAGCTCGGCGTGCACCGGCGGGCCGATGCCCAGCGCAGCGGCTCGCTGTGCGGCCTCGGCCTCGTTGGCGCGGTCGATGCCGAGCAGTTCGGTGCGCTCGCCGGGTACCCGCACCACGTAGGTGGCGCCGTCGACCTTGGCCACGAAGTTGGTGTTGGTGATGCCGCCGCTGAGCGGTGACAGCTCGATCCGCGAGTGTTGCCAACCCGGCACTCGGCGCAGCAGCGGTTCGACGTCCACCCGTGTCACAGCGATAGGTGTAGCACGACCTACGGTCGTTCTTGCACACTGCACCGGCGCACGAACCCGCACTCGCCGATCCCCCAAGGAGACACCATGGGCCTCTACCCATACGCCGACCGCTACCAGGTGACCAGATCGTTCCCGAACCAGGGGCGGCCGCGCGCCGACGTGCTGGCCGAGATCGAGGCGATGGCCACGCTGGAGGACTCGCCGTACCACGAGGGCAAGATCAGCGGCAGCATCTACAGCGGCGACGAGGAGCACTACCAGTTCCTCAACGAGGTGTTCGGCCACTACAGCCACGCGAACGTGCTGCAGCGCGACATGTACCCGAGCGCCACGCGCTTCGAGGGTGAGATCATCGCGATGACCGCCGACATGTTGCACGCGCCTGCCGCCGACGCGGGTGGTCCGTTCGGTGTGCTCACCAGTGGTGGCACCGAGAGCCTGATGAACCCATTGCTGGTGTACCGCGAGTGGGGTCGCGAGCGAGGCATCACGCAGCCCAACGTGGTGATGCCGGTCACTGCTCATCCCGCGTTCGACAAGGGGGCGCACTACTTCGGCATCGAGCTGCGCAAGGCGGCGGTCACCGACCAGTTCGTCGCCGACATGGACTCGGTGCGATCGCTCGTCGACGAGAACACGGTGGCGCTGGTCGGTTCGGCGGGCACGTACCCGCACGGACTGATCGACCCGATCGAGGCGCTCTCGGACCTCGCACTCGAGCGCGGCATCAACCTGCACGTCGATGGTTGCCTCGGCGGATTCATCCTCGCGTGGGGCCAGGACCTCGGCGTGCCGGTGCCCACCTTCGACTTCCGCCTGCCGGGTGTCACGTCGATCAGCGCCGACACGCACAAGTACGGGTTCGGGCTCAAGGGCTCGAGCGTGCTGCTGTACCGAACTGGCGAACTGCGCCGGCTGCAGTACTTCATCGTGCCCGACTGGCCGGGCGGGCTGTACACCTCGCCCGGGATGAGCGGGTCGCGTTCGGGTGGCATCATCGCGGCCGCGTGGGCGGCGATGGTGACGCTCGGGCGCGACGGGTACCTCGCGATCGCCGGCGACATCTTCCGCACCGCAGCCGCACTGCGCGCCGCGATCGAGGCGCAACCTGAGCTGCGCGTGCTCGGCGACCCGTTCTTCAACGTTGCGTTCACCACCACCGACGAGTCGGGTCTCGACATCTTCCTGGTCAACGACTTCCTGGCGTCGCGGCGGTGGCGGCTCAACGGTCTGCAGAAGCCGCCGGCCGTGCACTTCTGCGTGACGCGACCGAACACGCAGGACGGCGTGGTGGAGCAGTTCGCCGCCGATCTCGCCGAGGCCGTGGCGTTCGCACGTGAGCACGCGGGCACCGCCGCCAAGTCGGGTGCCTTCTACGCCGGCGGCGTGACGCGCGAGCAGATCGCGAGCGGCATGGCGTGGTGGCTCGACGCGACTCAATCCCTCCCGCCGGCGCCGGCCTCTGCCTGAGCTGTCACCAGTTGGAGCGTCGACCCTGCAGTGAGTCAGCGGGGCCGAGCTGAGGACAGCCACCATTCGTGTTCTGTTCACCTTCTTCGGACGCGGCCCCCGCGTCCGAAGAAGGTGAACCAGAGCAACAGTCGTCGTGGTGCGGGTCGAGCTCGGCCAACTGGAACTGCCAGCGAAGACACCGGCGACGGGTTGAGCGGCTCATGCTCGTCGGCACCACCTCGAACGTGGACGGCGCGACCTTGCGGACCGTGCCGAGCCTCACTTGATAGGCCAGCAGGTCTGCGATCACACGGCTCGGACCCTTGGTGAGACGTCTGGTGGTAGTCGCGCCTGAGTCGTGGAGCGCGTCGGCGACTTGCCGTGCCGTCAGTGGGCGGCCCGCGGCCAGCAACGTGCCCAGAACGGCCCTTCGCAGGAGCAAACCCGTGATCGCGATCGGTTCCACACCTCACTGGGTGCGGCGAGCGGCGAGGACCGGCAATCGTCGCCCCATTTGTGATGCCATTCACGTGGCGTAGTAGCTTCGTGCGCGATGTCTGACTTCTTGCGCGACTACCTCAACGTGGTGTGGTTCGGTGCCATTGCCATCGTGCTGGCCAGCCTGCTGCTCGGGATCGCCGCCATCCTGCGACCCGACAAACCGTCGGCCGAGAAGAACCTCGCCTACGAGAGCGGTGTCAACCCGGTGGGCGACGGCTGGTCGCAGAGCCAGGTGCGCTACTACATCTTCGCCCTGCTGTTCGTGGTGTTCGACGTGGAAGCCGTGTTCATCTTCCC
>CAZWCU010000271.1:0-4959 GCA_964632715.1 uncultured Bifidobacterium sp.
GAGCACCATGAACAGCAGCACCAGGAACACGCCGAAGAGGCCGGAGATCCATGCCGCACGCAGCGAGTCGGAGCCGAGCGTGGGCGACACCGTCTGCACCGATTCCAGCTGCAGCTGCACGGGCAGCGAGCCGCTGTTGATGACGCGGGCGAGGTTGCGCGCTTCGTCGGGAGTGAAGTCGCCGGAGATCTCGACGCCGCCCGAGTAGCTGGCGGCGTTCATGCTGGGTGCCGACTGGATGGTGCCGTCGAGCTCGATGGCCAGCTGGCCCGTGGGGCAGCTCTCGGCGAGCTGGTTGCACTCTGCCGCGACGGCGTTGAATACGCCTTCGCCCTCGGGGCCTTCACGGAGGTCGACGGTGACGCCCCAACCGGTGGGCAGCACGACTGCTGACGCGTTGTCGGAGAACACCTCGCCGGTGCCCTGCGCGGGGCCGACCAGGCAGTAGACGGGCTGGTCGCCCTTCAGCGGCAGGAACTGCTGCGTGGTGGGGTCGCTCTGCTGCAGCGGAAAGCCGTTCTGGTCGAGCGGCACGTCGACCGTGGTGGTCGGCCCGCTCGCAACCGTCGTGGTGGTGGCGCCGGGTGTGGTGGTGGCCGACGCGGGTTCGGGTGAAGCCGGCGTCGTGGTGGTGGCTCCGGGGGTGGTGGTCTCGGTGACGGTGGTGTCGGCGACAGTGGTGCTCGCGCCGCTCACCGGACGTGACGGGCCGCCGGCTGCCGTGGTGGTGGGGCCGCTGGTGGAGGGACCGGTGGTCGTGGTGCCCCCGGCCGACGTGGTGGTGGTGTCGGTGGACGGCGGGTCGACGGTCTGGCACTGCAGCACGGGGCGCAGGTACACCTGGCCGGTGACCTGCACGAGCTCTTCGGCCTGCCGCTGGTTCTTCACGCCGGGCAGGTTGACCACGATGGTGTTGCCCTGGCGCAGGATCTCGGGTTCGGCGACGCCGAGGCTGTCGACGCGCTCGCGGATCTTCTCCACGGCGAGGTCGAGGCTCTCGTCGCTGTACGCGGTGCCGTCCTTCGGTCGCTGCGTGATGGAGATGCCGCCCTGCAGGTCGAGACCGAGAGCGGGGCCGGAATCGCTGATGAGCACGACGGCCATCGAGCCGTAGGCCAGCAGCATGATCCCCACGAGGGAGATGATGAGTTGTTTGCGCATCGCGGGCCTTGATCAGCCTTCGTCGTCGTCGCCGAGGACCACGTCGTCGATCTTGGTCTGCTTGGCCTTGCTGCCGTCGTCGGTGGGGACGGCGGTCTCGCCCTTCGCCGTGTCGACCTTGCGCTGCACGGCCTGGCGGGCGATGCGGATCTGCACGTTGTCGTCGATCTCGAGCCATGCGATGTCGCCATCGAAGCCGGTGATGAAGCCGTAGACGCCGGAGGTGGTCATCACTTCGTCGCCGACCTCGACCGACTGCTGGAGCGCCACGGCTTCACGCTGGCGGCGACGCTGCGGGCGCACGAGCAAGAAGTACATGGCCACCGGGATGAGCATGAAGATGATGAGTGACGGCAGCGGGTTGGAGCTTTCAGCCGCCAGCAGGGACAGATGCATGGAACGTCCAGAGTGTTCAGAAAGGAGGAGGGACCCTCGTTGATCGACGGGCGATTGTATCCAGGCCACGACCTGAACGGTGGGTCACCCCCACGCAGCGAGCACTTCCGCCCGGAGCGCATCGAACGTGCCGGCGGCGATCGCGGTGCGCATCCGGTCCATCAACTGCAGCGTCCAGGCGATGTTGTGCAGGCTGAGCAGGCGCGACGCCGTGGGTTCGCCCACCTGGAACAGGTGTCGGATGTAGCCGCGGCTGTGACGGGTGCAGACCTCGCACGAGCACGTGGGGTCGAGCGGTTCGTCCGACAGTGCGTGCACGGCGTTCTTCACGTGCAGCTTGCCCTGGCTGGTGAAGGCGGTGCCGTGGCGGCCGATGCGGGTCTGCATCACGCAGTCGAACTGGTCGACGCCGAGGGCCACGGCCTCCACCAGGCTGGCGGGGTCGCCGACACCCATCAGGTAGCGAGGGCGGTCGGTGGGCAGGTGCGCCAGCGCGGCGGCGAGCGCGGGCAGCATCTGCTCGCGGGTCTCCCCCACGCTCAGCCCACCGATGCCGTAGCCGTCGAACTCGAGCGCGGCCGTGCGTTGCGCGCTCTCGGCACGCATCGCCTCGTCGACTCCACCCTGGACGATGCCGAACAGCGCCTGATCCGGTCGCTGGTGCGCGGCCCGCGCTCTCGCCGCCCACATCGACGTGCGTTCCACCGCCAGTCGCACGACGTGATCGGGTGACGGCAGCGGCGGACACACGTCGAGCACCATCTGGATGTCGGCGCCCAGCAGCTCTTGCGTGTGCACCGCCACTTCCGGCGTGAAGCGGTGCGACGAGCCGTCGTAGGTGCTCTTGAACGTGACCCCGTCGTCGTCGACCTTCGGTTCCAGCGAGAACACCTGGAACCCACCGGAGTCGGTGAGGGTGAGCCCGCCCCACCCGGCGAACGCGCCCAGCCCGCCGAAGCGGGCGACGGTCTCCGCGCCGGGTCGCAGCATGAGGTGGTAGGTGTTGCCGAGCACGATCTCGGCACCCAGCCGCTCGTAGTCGGCGGCGCTGAGGTACTTGATCGCGCCGCGAGTGCCCACCGGCATGAAGCACGGGGTGCGGTAGCTGCCGCGAGCGGTGTGCGCGACGCCGGTGCGGGCGCTGCCATCGGTTGCCGCGGTGTCGAATCGGACTGCGTGCATGGCTAGTTCAGGCTCCGATCCAGCAACATCGCGTCGCCGAAACTCAGGAAGCGGTACTCCTCGCGGAGTGCCTCGTCGTACAGGCGTCGCCAGCGCGACCCGACGAACGCGTCGATCATCATCAGCAGGGTCGTGCGGGGCAGGTGGAAGTTGGTCATCAGCACGTCGACCAGCTGCCAGTCGTAGGGGCGGTGGATGAAGATGCGCGTGCGGCCTTCCGCGGCGCCGAGCGTGGCGGCGCTCTCCAGCGCCCGCACGCTGGTGGTGCCCACGGCCACCACTCGCCGTGCGTCGCGGCACGCGTGCAGCACGTCGGCCGGCACCCGGTAGCGCTCGCTGTGCATCGCATGGTCGCGCGGGTCTGCCTCGCTGACGGGCTTGAACGTGTCGAGACCCACCACCAGCTCCACCGTCGCGGTGCGTACGCCCGCCGATTCCAGCTGGGTCAACAGCGCTGGAGTGAAGTGCAGTCCGGCGGTGGGCGCCGCGGCGGAGGCCGGCAGGTTCGCGTACACGGTCTGGTAGCGGTCCGGCTGCTGCAGCGGCGCCGTGATGTACGGCGGCAGCGGCATCTCGCCGTGGGTCTGCAGCAACGCCAGCGGGTCGCCGTCACCGATCAGCTCAACGATCATCGTGTCGCCCGCGTCGCTGCGGCGCAGCACGCGCACCAAGGGCGTGCCGGCGGAGAGCAGCTCCTCCCCCGCGTGCATCTTCTTCGCGGGGCGCACCATCGCTTCCCACGTGCGTCGCTCGCCGTCGATCGGCTCGAGCAGCAGGGCCTCCGCCGAGCCGCCCGTCTCGCGTGTCAGGCGCAGCCGTGCCGGGATGACCTTCGTGTCGTTCACCACCAGCAGATCGCCCTCGCGCAGGTACTCGCCGAGGTCGCGCACCTGCCGGTGCAGCGGCGCGGCAGAACCCTGATCGACGAGCAGTCGCGCCGAGTCGCGTGGCTCGGCGGGGTGTTGTGCGATGCGCTCGGGCGGCAGCGGATAGTCGAAGTCGTCGAGGCGCATGGCCCGTGAAGGCTAACGGGGGTGGCGGTCAGGCCATCTTCGCCTGAAGGCGACGGTCGAGCGCATCGAGGAAGTCCTCGGTGGTGAGCCACGGCGCGTCCTTGCCGATGAGCAGGGCGAGGTCCTTGGTCATCTCACCGGCTTCCACGGCTTCGATGCACACGTTCTCCAATGACTGTGCAAATGCAACGACCTCGGGAGTGTCGTCCATCTTGCCGCGGTACGTGAGCCCCTGGGTCCAGGCGTAGATGCTGGCGATCGGGTTCGTGGAGGTCTTGTTGCCCTTCTGGTGCTCGCGGTAGTGGCGGGTGACCGTGCCGTGCGCGGCTTCGGCCTCCACGGTCTTGCCGTCGGGCGTCATCAAGACGCTGGTCATCAGGCCGAGCGAGCCGAAGCCCTGTGCCACGGTGTCGCTCTGCACGTCGCCGTCGTAGTTCTTGCACGCCCAGACGTAGCCGCCCTCCCACTTCATCGCGCAGGCGACCATGTCGTCGATGAGGCGGTGCTCGTAGGTGAGGCCCGCCGCGTCCATCTCGGTCTTGAACTCGGTCTGGTAGACGTCTTCGAAGATGTCCTTGAACGAGCCGTCGTAGGCCTTGAGGATGGTGTTCTTGGTGCTCAGGTAGACCGGCATGTTGCGGTTGAGGCCGTAGCGCAGCGACGCGCGGGCGAAGTCGCGGATGCTGTCGTTGTAGTTGTACATGCCCATCACGACGCCGCCATCGTCGCCGTAGTCGGCGACCTTCATCTCCACCGGCTCGCTGCCGTCGGCGGGCACGTAGGTCATGGTGACGGTGCCGGCACCGGGAACCTTCCAGTCGGTGGCCTTGTACTGGTCGCCGTGCGCGTGGCGGCCGATGACGATCGGCTTGGTCCAGCCCGGCACCAGCCGCGGGATGTTGGAGATGACGATCGGCTCACGGAAGATGACGCCGCCGAGGATGTTGCGGATGGTGCCGTTGGGGCTCTTCCACATCTTCTTCAGGCCGAACTCCTCGACGCGCTGCTCGTCGGGGGTGATGGTGGCGCACTTCACGGCGACGCCGTGGCGCTTGGTGGCCTCGGCCGAGTCGATGGTGACCTGGTCGTCGGTGGCGTCGCGGTGCTCGACGCCGAGGTCGTAGTACTTGAGGTCGATGTCGAGGTAGGGGAGGATCAGCTTGTCCTTGATGAACTGCCAGATGATGCGGGTCATCTCGTCGCCGTC
>CAZWCU010000272.1:0-670 GCA_964632715.1 uncultured Bifidobacterium sp.
CTGGCGGGCGATGGCGTCGACCACGCGCGGATGGCAGTGGCCGACGTGCGCGACGTTGTTGACGCAGTCGAGGTGGCCGCGCCCGGTGTGGTCGTAGAGCCAGGCGCCCTCGCCGCGCACGATGGACAGGTGCCGGCGGTAGCTGGTGCTGAGCGACGGCGACAGCGACAGCGCACGGCGTTGCTCGAGCAGATGCGGCTCGTCGGCCGAGTGGTCGGCGAACGGCTCCGGGGGGGGCCGGTGGAGCAGGTTGGCGTGGGGTACCAGCGATTTCCGGTTGGCCATGCGGCTCGGTTCGCCGGCGCCCTCGAAGTGGCCGTCGAAGCCGGTGTCCGGGTCGGCCATCAGGTCGGTCATGATCTGCACGTGCACGTGCGGCGCCCACCCGCCGTTGACGGTGTGGTCGCCGATGAAGCCCACCACGTCGCCCGCCGCGATCGACTGGCCGGGTGTCACGTGCGTGAGCGTCGCCCGCGAGAGATGGCCGTACAGCACCCAGAACGGGGTGCCGTCGCCGGTGGTGTGGCGCAGCACCACCGTCGGGCCGTAGTCGTAGGCGACCGCGTTGTCGACCACGCTCTCCACCGTGCCGGGCAGCATCGCGTGCACGGGAGTGTCCTCGGCGATGAACAGGTCGATGCCGGTGTTCACGGAGCCCGGCCCGGGTGGC
>CAZWCU010000272.1:680-4805 GCA_964632715.1 uncultured Bifidobacterium sp.
GGTGCTGACTTCCTGGGAGGTGGGGTGGAGCGGGGTGGGTGGTGCCGGGTGGTGTGCGGAGGCACCACTGTGGGGCCGTGGGAGGGGGGGACGGGGTTGTTGACCAGGCTTTCAACCTGGCCGGGCAGAATGGCGGGCAGGGGAGTGTCCTCGGGGAGGAACAGGTCGATGCCGGTGTGACCGGAGCGCGGCTCGGGTGCGTCGGTGCGGAACTGCTCGCCGGCGTAGCACGAGCGGTCCTCGTCGTAACGGCCGACGACCACCTGCGCGTTCGCCGCGTCCATCTGCGCCTGCATCCACTCCCACGACTCCTCCGGCCCGGCGAGGCGCGTGGCCGGAGCGCCGTCGGCGAGGCTGACCACCACGCGACCGGCGCGGCGCAGGTCGAGCGGCAGCACCGATGCCGGCCGGCAGTCGGGCGACTGCAGCCAGGCGACGATGCGGTCGTGCTGCGGGACTGGCGTGAGGCCGGCGGCCTCGCGAGCGGCGAAGTGGAGGAACTCGGGCCGCATGCTCATCAGCTTGCGCAACAGGCGCAGCGCAGGCGCCTGCGAGATGAGCAGGTACTCGTTGTCGGGGAACTCGTGACTGCGGTGCGACGAGATGGCGACGCTCATCGCGAGCCGGGTGGCGGCCAGGTCGTAGACCACGCGCAGCTCGTCGTCGGTGAGTGGGAACTTGCCGATGTAGGCGCCGATGACGTCGCGACCCGCGGCGACCACGTCGTTCGTGTCGAGCAGCGCGTACGCGAGGGTGACCGCCAACTCGTTCACCTGCCGTGCGAACACCATGTCGCCGAAGTCGATGAGCCCGCTGACGGACCCGTGGTCGACGAGCACGTTGTAGTCGTTGGCGTCGTGATGGACGACCGCTCCGCGCAGGTGGGGGAGCAGCGGCACGACCCGCTGGTGGTGCCGGCGGAACGCGGTCTCGACCACCGCGCGATCTTCCGGGTCGACGATGTCGGCCACCCACGGCCGGACGGCCTGCGCGTGGTCGAGGTTCCAGAGGAAGTCCGGCCGATGCGCTGCCGGATGGCCGAACCCGGAGAGCCCCTTCGAGACTCGCCCCATGAAACGGCCGAGCTGGGCGCGCAGTTCCGCCGTGTGCGGCACGGTGGCGTACGGCGCGCCCGGGAGGAAGCCGACCGCTCGCACGAGGTGACCGGCGTGCTCGATGATGCCGGGCGCGACGACACGGGGGAGCGGCAACGTGGGGTCGGTGAGTGCGAGGTGCGCCAGTGCGGCGTGCTGCAGCTCCAGCGCGCTGGGGTCCTCGGCGGCGTTCGCGATCTTGACCACGTGCTCGCCGACCCGCACGTTCTGGTCCCGCTCGCTGTGGAGGGTGTGCAGTGGACCGGAGATGCCGAACACGTCGGCGGCGAGCCGGGCGACCTCGTCGTCGGTGAAGGCGGGCGTGGGCGAGTCGAACACGGAAGCGGCTGTCGGCTGCATGCGGGTGGCAGCCTAGAGCCTCACCGACGATGTCTAGAAGTCGTGTATCATTCTAGAATGGCGTTCAGCATCAAGAACGAAGAGGCCGACGAACTGCTGCGCGAGCTGTGCGAGCGCACCGGCGAGAGCCTCACCGGTGCAGTCATCGTCAGCCTGCGTGAGCGCCTGGAGCGCGAACGGCTGCGAACCAGCTCGAAGCGCGAGCGCATCGAAGCGGCGGTGGCTGCAATGAGGGCGTTGCCTGTCATCGACGAGCACGCCGACGATGTGTTGCAGTGGGATGAGATCGGGCTCCCGGTGTGAGGGTGCCGTCGCGCCCACTCCCGATCGACCTCGCCGTCGACACGTCTGCCCTCATCAGCATTCTGCGGAACGAGGCCACGGGCCCTGCGATCGAGGCCACTCTGGCGGTCAGCGCCGGTGCCGTGATCAGCGCTGCCTCGATGATGGAAGCGTCGATGGTCGCGTTCGGACGTCTCGGTGACGACGGTGTCGCCGCGCTCGACAGGATCTGTGCGTCGTCCGGTCTGGTGACGATGCCCGTCGACTCGCACCAGCTCGTCGGCGCCCGCGAGGCGTTCGCCAGGTTCGGGAAGGGTCGCCATCCGGCGGCGCTGAACTTCGGCGACTGCTTCAGCTATGCGCTCGCCGCGCACTTCGACGTGCCGCTGCTGTGCACGGGCGACGACTTCGCGCGCACGGGCCTCCGGGTGGTCCCTACCGCGCAGTAGGGTCGTTGCCCATGTCCGATCGTGTCGTCATCACCGGGACCGGGTTGTTCACCCCGCCGTTCTCCATCTCCAACGACGAGCTGGTCGCCTCACTCACCGTCGCCGTCGAGCGCTGGAACGAGGAGCACGCGGCGAAGATCGAGGCCGGCGAGCTGGTCGAGCGGCCGGTGCCCAACGCCGAGTTCATCGAACGCGCGTCGGGCATCAAGAGCCGGTACGTGATGGACAAGGTCGGCGTGCTCGACCCGCACCGGTTGCGCCCGCACCTGCCGCTGCGCGGCGAGGACGAACTGGGGCTGCAGGCGGAGATGGCACTGCCCGCCATCCACGAGGCACTCGCGCAGGCGGGCCGTCGACCCGACGAGGTCGACTGCGTCATCGTCGGCTGCTCGAACCTGCAACGCGCGTACCCCGCGGTCGCCATCGAGATCCAGCACGCGCTGGGTGCCGGTGGGTGGGCCTACGACATGAACGTCGCCTGCTCATCGGCCACGTTCTCCATGCAGGCGGGCGTCGATGCCCTTCGCAACGGCTCGGCCGACTGCGTGGTCGTGGTGCACCCGGAGATCACGTCGGGCCACAACAACTTCGCCGCGCGCGACCATCACTTCATCTTCGGCGACGCGTGCACCGCGGCGGTGCTCGAGCGCGCCGACGATGCGGTGGCAGCAGAGCAGTGGGAGGTGCTGCGCGGTCGCCTGGTCACCAAGTTCTCCAACAGCATCCGCAACGACTTCGGCTACCTCAACTCCAGCGAGGACGGCGAACGCGACCCGAGCGAGCTGGTGTTCCGGCAGCGCGGGCAGCAGGTGTTCAAGGAGGTCTGCCCGATGGTCGTCGGCCACATCAACGAGCAGTTGGACGCGCTGTCGCTGCAGGCGTCCGACATCCGCCGCTTCTGGCTCCACCAGGCGAACCTGAAGATGAACCAGCTCATCGCCAAGGGCGTGCTCGGTCGGGTGCCCGACGAGCAGGAGGCGCCGGTGATCCTCGACCAGTACGCGAACACGTCGTCGGCCGGCTCTGTCATCGCGTTCCACCTGTGCCGCGACGACATGCAGTCGGGCGACATCGGCGTGCTGTGCAGCTTCGGCGCCGGCTACAGCATCGGCAGCCTCGTCATCCGCAAGGTCTGACGGCTGCGAGCCGGGCTTCGCCGGTCTGCCCAGATCGTTGCGGTCGCAAGGTTGCTGGAAATCGTCCCGGGTTCCGGGACGATTCAGCCCGGGAAGCCGCGAACGCCGACGATGGGGTACTCAGATGCCGGCGCTGGCGACGGCGGTGGGTTGGGTGAGCGCGGTGCCCATGCGGGCCGCCGCGCGGGGCAGTGTGACGGCGAGCACCGGGCCGGTGCCGAGTGCGAACACGGCGGTGCCGACGCCGGCGGCGCCACCGAGCGCGAGCCCGAGCAGCAGCAGCGTGAGCTCGATGCCCCAGCGCGCGATCCGAATGCTGATGCCGCGGTCCATCAGGGCGAGCATCACCAACTCCAGCGGCCCGGCACCCACATCGGCGGACACGACGCCGGTGATGCCCGCCCACACGACGGCCAGGCCGAGTGCCACGAACGCGATGCGCATGGCCACGTGATCGGGCGTGGGCAGCAGGGCGAGCGCGCCGGTGATGGACAGGCCGACGACGACGCTGCCGACGACCGTGGCGACCAGTGGCCGTCGGCCCATCGACCACGACAGCGCCATCGCGACGACGCCGGTGAGCCAGGCCGCGACACCGACACCGATGCCGAGCGTGTCGGCGAGACCGGTGTTGAGCACGTCGTTGGGTGCGACACCGAGGTCGCCTTCGACCATCAGCGACACGCCGAGCCCGACGCCCCAGATGGCTGCCGTGTAGACGGCGAAGCGCACCGTGCTCGATGCTCGCGGCCGCGCCGGTGCAGCGGAGGTCGGGGAGTTCACGACAGCCACGGTAGCGGCGGG
>CAZWCU010000273.1:0-4748 GCA_964632715.1 uncultured Bifidobacterium sp.
CGCCGGCCTCGGCGACCTGTGCGCCGCGGACCTCGACGGCTTCGTCGCCAAGGCGCTCGAGCTGGCCGGCGACCGCGAGCGCCGCCGCGACCTGCGCCGGACGCTCCGCGAGCGGATCATGCAGAGCCCGCTCGGCCGCACCGAAGACTTCGCCCGCGACTTCTACGAGATGGTCGCCGGCGCCGTTCAGGGCGCCGCGGCCCGCCAGCCGGCCTAGAGGCGGAAGTATTCGCCGATCAGGTCCGCCGGCACGACCGCTGCGAACCGATCCACGCCTCGGCACAGGTTGCCGCGGAGGCCGTGGTCGAGCGGGCCGTGATCGGTGAGCACTCGGTGGTCGGCGCCGCCACCGTCCGCAACTCGGTGCTGCTCGCGGGTGCCGTCGTCGACGACGGCGCGGTGGTGACAGACTCGGTCGTCATGGGTCGAGTCGGAACAGGTGCAGTCGTGCACGACAGCGTCATCGGAGCCGACGGTGTCGTCGCTCCCGGCGAGCACCTCAGCGGCGTTCGCCGCCCCGCGCCCGACACGACGTGAAGGTGCTCGTGGTGGGTGGGGCCGGGTTCATCGGCTCGCACCTCACGGAGCGGCTGGTGGCCGAGGGTCACACCGTCGATGTGGTCGACCCGCTCACCTCCGGCTCGCTCGCCAACCTGGCGGCGTCGCGTTCACTGGGTGGCGATCTCAAGATCCACACGCTCGACGCCGGTGCCGACGAGTTCCATGCGTTGGCCGCCATGCGTGCACCCGACGTCATCTACCACCTCGGCCTGCTGCCGCCTGGTGCTCCGGTGGTGTCTGCCGCCGGCAACGCACTGCGATCGACCATCGCCGTCCTCGAGGCAGCGCGCGCGATCGGTGACATCAAAGTGGTGGTCGCGCTGTCCGCGGTGGGGCTGTACGGCGACGTCGCCAGCCGCGACCAGCCGGTGAAGGAGAGCCAGCCCTGGGCGCCGTTGGGTGTTCACGGAGTCGTCGCTCGCGCGGTTGCCGATCTGCTCGGGGTGTACCGCGAGCAGCACTCGGTGGAGTTCACCGCGCTCGCCCTGTCCAACGTGTACGGGCCACGTCAGCGACCGGAGGGTGGCGTGGTCGCCGCGTTCGCGCACGCACTGCGCGAGGGCGTGACGCCCGTCGTCCACGGCGATGGTCGCCAGACACGCGACTTCCTCTACATCGACGACGCAGTCGACGCGCTCGTCCGTGCCGCACTGAAGGGCAGTGGTCTCGTGGTCAACGTCGGCACCGGCACCGCCACATCGATCCGAGACCTGTGGGCGCTGATGGCCGGCCCCGACTTCCGCCCGCCGGCTCCGGCGCCGCGCCGCTCGGCAGACGTGGCCCGGTTCGCACTGTCGCCCACTCGCGCACGCATCCACCTCGCATGGGCACCGTGGACCGACCTGTCGGTCGGTGTGCGCGCCCTCGGCAGGTAGTCCGCACCGAACCCTGCCGGGAACCTGTCATGATTCGCGCGTGAACGAGTCCGCGCTCATGATCGAGGTCGACACCGTCGAGCACCTCGTCGGGCACTGGCGCCGCCGGTACGACCCATCGTCGCGCCAGGGTGTGCCGGCGCACATCACGGTGCTGTACCCGTTCCGCGAGCCGTCGTCGATCGACCAGCACGAGATGGCTGCGGTCGCGCGACTCGCGGCGTCGGTCGAGCGGCACCACTTCACCTTGTCGGCGATCGAGGAGTTCCCCGGCGTCGTCTGGCTGCGGCCGTCACCCGACGAGTGGTTCCGCGAGCTCACGCGTCAGCTCACCGATCGCTTCCCCGAGTGCGTGCCGTACGCAGGGGCGTTCCCCGACCCGCAGCCACACCTGACGATCGGCCAGTTCACCGACGCCGACGAGCAGCAGCGGGTGCACCTCGCGTTCCACGCCGAGATCGCCGCAATGTTGCCCCGCCAATGCGACGCGACGATGCTCTCGCTGTTCGTCAGCGACAGCACCGGCGCATGGTCGCTGGCGAACCGCTTCCCGTTCCGCTGAGCCTGCCCGCTCGGCCGGTCAGCGCATGCCGGCCGCGGCGAGCGAGCGACGAGCCAGCTCGTGACCGACCTCCGCCGAGCTCATCACGCTCGGTGTGACGACCACTCGCATGCCCTCGGCACGGACGGCTGCGGCGAGCGCTTCGTCGACGGGGTCGATCACCAGTGTGCCGGCGATGGGCGCGTAGAGCCGGGCCACCCCGACCACGGACGGCTCGAAGCCGAGCTCGACCATCATCCGATCGGCGGGGCCCTTCAGCGCAGCGCCGCCGACGATGGGGGAGATGGCCACCACGGTGTCGCGGCGAGCGGCGAGCAGCGGATCGACCTGCGCCAACGCGCGGATCGGTGCGATGGACACGAGCGGGTTCGACGGTGCGATGACCACCACCTCGCTCTGCGACAGGGCGGCGTGAGACGCGGCGGAGAGCGAGGCCAGGTCGGCGCCGTCGAAGCGGACCGCGGACACCGGCACCCCGTGCCGGCGTTGCACGAAGTACTCCTGGAAGGGCACCTCGATGCCCTCGTCGAGCAGCGACACCATCGTGGTGACCCGCTGATCGGTCATCGGCAGCAACTGCTGGCCGAGGCCCCACGCGGTCGCGATCTCGGCCGTCACCTCCGTGAGCGACGCGCCCTCCGCGAGCCGAGCGGTGCGATAGAAGTGCGTCGCCAGGTCCTGGTCGCCGAGGTTGAACCAGGTGGGCGCCGCCGCCGAGCCGACCGGTCGCACGGCTGCATAGCGCGCGAGCGCTTCCATCGCGCGCCACGTCTCGTCGCGCAGGCCCCACCCGCGCTCGGGGTCGATGGCTGCGGCGAGCGTGTACGTGATGGTGTCGATGTCGGGCGAGATGGCGAGGCCGTGCATCACCGTGTCGTCGCCGGTGTTCACCACACCCACCGTGTCGGCGGTGGGGTGCACGCCGGCCAATGCCCGCAGGAATCGCGCGGCGCCGACCCCGCCGCAGACGACGGCGACCGTCATCGGGTGTCGCCGCCGGTGGGTGCGTCGGTGCCCGAGTCGCCGGCGGCCACACGGCGGTAGAGCGCTGCCATCTCGGCGGCGCAGCGCTGCCACGAGAATCGCTGCAACTGCTGGTGGCCGGTGGCGACGAGGTGCGCTCGCACCGACTGCGAGTGCAATGCCAGGTGCAGGTTCGCGGCGAAGGCGTCGACGTCGGCGACGTCGCTGAGCAGCGCTGCGTCGCCGGCGACCTCCGGGATGGAGCCGGCCGTGCTGGCCACCACCGGCACGCCCGCCTGCATTGCGTCGAGGAGCGGGAAACCGAACCCTTCGTCGAGCGACGGGTACGCGAGCGCGGCGGCGTGGTGCAACAGCCACGACCGTGTGTCGGTGTCGACGCGGCCGGCGACCAGCACTCGCGCCGAGAGTGCCGGGCCGAGTGCGGTGATGGCCCGCTGCACCGCGGCCGAGTCGTCGCCGTCGCCGCCGGCGAGCAGCAGGCACAGGTCGGGGTGCGACGACGCGATGGCAGCGAACGCCTGCACCAGCATCGGAAGGTTCTTGCGGCGTTCGAACGTGCCGATCGACAGGAGGAACGGTCGGCCCGCGAGTTGCGTGACGACGGTGGCGGTCGGGGGAGTGGCCGGAGCCGGCGCGAGCGGCACGGCGGCGAGGTGCACCGTGTGCACCGCCGCGCCCGGCAGCAGTGCGCGCACTGCGTCGGCGGTGGCGGCGGAGCTGGCGTGCACCACGGCGCCGCTGGCCACGGCACGGCGAAGGACCTGGCCGGCGCGGTGCACGCCGGGAGTGGCCTGATCGGGGTGGCGGAGGAACCAGCAGTCGTAGACGGACACCACACGGGGCAACTGGCTGGGCGGGACGACGTAGTTGGTGCCGTGCACCACCTGCGCGCCGGGGAGCCAGCGATCCAGCCGCGCCCGATCGCTGATCGCCCAGATCCGTTGAGCGACGGCCGCCGGCAACGGCAGGATGCGAGTGCCCGGGGGCACCTTGCCGCCGAATCGTGCTCGCAGCGAGAGCACGTAGTCGGTGAGCTCCACGTCGTCGCGATCGGCCAGCGCGCGGTGCAGCTCCTGCACGGCCAGGCCGACGCCCGTGCGTGGCCCGAGCAGCGGCCCCGTGTCGAACCCAACGCGCAGTGCAGTCATGTCGCCACCGAGGATACTGGGTGGGGTCGCGGGTCGCGGGTCCGCAACCCGTGCCCGTGCCGTAGACTTCGGCGACTCGCCGGTGGCCCGCGCTCCGCGTTCCACGAGCCCTCCGCACGGCGAACGCTTCTGCTCGACGATGGAAAGAACCACCATGCCCCGCGCATTCATCACCGGAATCACCGGCCAGGACGGCCAACACCTCGCCGAGTTCTTGCACGGCAAGGGCTACGAAGTGTTCGGCATGGTCAAGGGCCAGAACAACCCTCGCATGGTGCAGATGCGCGACGAGTTCCCCTACGTGGAGCCGGTGCCGGGCGACCTGGCCGACCTGCCGTCGCTGGTGAAGGCCCTCGAGTACACGCAGCCCGACGAGGTCTACAACCTCGGTGCCATCTCGTTCGTCGCGCTCAGCTTCAACCAGGCCGAGCTCACCGCCAACATCACCGGGCTGGGCGTGCTGCGCATGCTAGAGGCCATCCGCATGGTGGGTGGCGCGCAGAACAACTCCATCCGCTTCTACCAGGCCAGCAGCAGCGAGATGTTCGGCAAGGTGCGCGAGACCCCGCCGACCGACCGCACGCCGTTCCACCCGCGGTCCCCCTACGGCCGCGCGAA
>CAZWCU010000274.1:0-4713 GCA_964632715.1 uncultured Bifidobacterium sp.
GACGATCAACAGCGCGGTGCGCGCGTTCCACACACGCGAGCCGCGGTCGAACTAGATCCGTGGGCGTCGACAGGACGATGACGGCGGCCGCAGCAACTGGCGAGCGCTGCACCTTCGTCCTCCGCTGCACTCTGGGCGTGTTTCGTCTCCATGTGCGAGACAGAACATGACCAGAGTTGTCGGACATGGAGCGGCCCGTGAGCCATCGGCCCCGAACGAAGCGGCCGATGACGGACGCGACCTAGAAGCCGAGGCGGGCGCCGACTTCGGTGACCAGCGAGGTGATGGGCACTCGCACCTGCTCGGTGGTGTCGCGTTCGCGAATGGTGACCGCACCATCCTCCAGCGAGTCGAAGTCGACGGTGACGCACAGCGGCGTGCCGATCTCGTCCTGACGGCGATAGCGCTTGCCGATGGCCTGCGTCTCGTCGTAGTCGACCATGTAGCGGTCCGACAGCGTGGCGTAGATCTCGCGAGCGAGGGGCGTGAGCGTGTCCTTCTTGCTCAACGGCAGCACCGCCACCTTGTACGGCGCAAGGCGGGGATGCAGTCGCAGCACGGTGCGCGGCTCGTCGTTGACGACGTCTTCGTCGTACGCGGCCAGCAGGAACGCCGCCATGGCGCGGTTGACGCCGGCGGCAGGCTCGATGACGTAGGGCACGTAGCGCTCGTTGTTGGCCTGGTCGAAGTAGTCGAGCTTCTGGCCGCTGTGCTCGGCGTGCTGCTTGAGGTCGTAGTCGGTGCGCTGCGCGATGCCTTCCAGCTCGCCCCAACCCCACGGGTACAGGAACTCGATGTCGCTGGTGCCGCTGCTGTAGTGGCTCAGCTCGTCGGCGTCGTGCGGGCGCAGCGTCAGCATCTCGGCGGGGATGCCGAGGTCGGTGTACCACTGCATGCGAGCGTTGCACCAGTACTCGTACCACTGCGCGCTCTCGGCGGGCGGCACGAAGAACTCGAGCTCCATCTGTTCGAACTCGCGGGTGCGGAAGATGAAGTTGCCCGGCGTGATCTCGTTGCGGAAGCTCTTGCCCACCTGCGCGATGCCGAACGGCGGCTTCTTGCGGCTGGTCTGCAGCACGTTGAGGAAGTTGACGAACATGCCCTGCGCGGTCTCGGGGCGCATGTACACCTCGGCGCCGCTGCCTTCCACGGGGCCGGCGAAGGTCTTGAACATCAGGTTGAACGCGCGTGCGGCGGTGAACGAACCGGTGGCCCCGCAGTTGGGGCAGGTGTCGGGCCCGCCGCCGAGCTCGACGAGGTGGTCCTCACGGAACCGCTGCTTGCACTTCGTGCAGTCGACGAGCGGATCGCTGAAGTTGGCGAGGTGACCGCTGGCTTCGAACACCTGCGGCGGGGCGAGGATGGCCGCGTCGATGAGCACCACGTCGTCGCGCAGTTGCACGGTGCTGCGGATCCAGGCTTCGCGCACGTTGCGCAGCATGAGCGAGCCGAGCGGGCCGTAGTCGTAGCTGCTGCGGAAGCCGCCGTAGATCTCCGCGGACGGGTACACGAAGCCCCGTCGCTTGCAGAGATTGACGACCTGGTCGAGTTCGGTGGCTGCCATAGGTCAGCAAGGCTACGGCTGCCCGAGGCTCTGTCCGCGGTCGAAATCGGGCGGTGCAGTGCCGACCGGCTCGCGACCGCCTCTGCAAGGATGGACGCATGACTCGTACCACCGGGATGATTCGCCACCGACTCACCTCGTTGCTCACGGTCGCCGTGTTGGGCGCACTCGCGGCAGGTTGCAGCGACTCCAAGCAGGTGGAGGGCGTCGTCACCGCCACCGATTCGGTGGTCGACGAGAGCACGATCCCCGACGACACCACCGACGAGTCGACCACCACCTCCGCAGCGGACGACACCACCACCACGACCGCCGTCACCACCACGGTGCCCGCTACCACGGTCGCTCCCGAGGTCGAGCTGGTGCTGGAGAGCGACGGCATCGGGCCGCACACGCTCGGCGACGAGGCCGGCGCGGTGGTCGATGGTCTCATCGATCAACTCGGCGACCCGGCCACCGACATCACCACCGAGTACCCCTCGAACACCGGGCTCGGCGAGTACCAGAACACCGCCGGCGACACCGGGTTCGTGGCCCCTGTCGGCCGATCCGTGTGCTGGTCGTTCGGCTTCTGCGCCGAGTTCGGTGGGGCCGCCATCGGCTCGATGTCGTTCACCGGGTGGACGTACCGCGACGACACCGCGGAGACCCTTCGCTCCACCTCCGGCGCCACCATCGGCAGCAGTTGGGCCGACATCGCGGCCATGGTGGTGGAACCGGGCGGCTGCTACTCGGTGGGCAGTGGCACGGTCGACGACATCCGCCTCACGCTGCTGTCGTCGGGCACTCCCTTCAGCAGCTTCGACGCCAACGGCAACTACATCGCCAACCTCCCCGCGCCCGGCGAGGTCACGATCAGCTGGATGGAGATCGGCGAAGTGCCCATCTTCCTCTACGGCGACTGCTGAGACGTCGAGGCGTCAGTGCGTCGATGATCTGGACAGATTTCGTCTCGGCCGCCGAGACGAATCCGGTCCAGATGCCCGTGTGGAACGATTCCTGACCAGAAACCGCCGGCATCGAGAGACGTCAGTGCGTCTCGAACATCGCCACCGTGCGGAGGCGGCGTTCGATGTGGTGCTCGAGCGCGCGAGTGGCGTGGCCGGCGACCTCGTGGGTGGTGCGCGACGCGGGCATCGCGAGCGCGTCGTTCATGCGACCGCCGAGGATCATCCGCATCACCTCCAGGGCGTCTTCGCTGAGCGGCGCACCGGTGCGGCAGGTGCGGCACAGCGCGCCGCCCTGGTCCATGTCGAACGACACCAGCGGTCCGGGTTCGTTGCAGCGCACGCACACGTCGAGCTCGGGGCGCACGCCCTCCGCCGACAGCAGCTTCCAGAAGAACGACGGCACGACCAGCGGGCCACCCTGCTCACCGATGGTGCGCAACGCACCCACCACCATCCGGTAGAGCGGTGCGTTCGGCTCGCGGTCGAGCGACATCTGGTCAGCGGCCTCCAGCACGGCGATGCCTGCGGTGAGGTGATCGAGGTCGACCACCATCGGCGCTCGCGACTCCACCGATTCGGCCTGGCTGACGATGTCGAGCTCACGGCCCTGAGCGAGCAGCAGCCGCACGTGGCTCATCGGCTCCAGTCGGGCACCGAACTTCGACATCGTCTTGCGCACGCCCTTGGCGACGGCGCGCACCTTTCCGTGGTGCTCGGTGAGCAGCACCACGATGCGGTCGGACTCGCCCAGCTTGTAGGTCCGCAGCACGACTGCAGTGTCGCGATAGAGGTGGCTGGCCACGGCTAGTCGATGCCGCCGAACCGACGGTGGCGATGGGTGTAGGAGACGATGGCCTCGTCGAGGTGCCCGGGCCCGAAGTGCTGCCACGACGTGTCGACGAACACCAACTCGCTGTAGGCCAGCTCCCAGACCAGCGACGGCGGCATGCGGTGCTTGGCACCGACGACCACCACCAGGTCCGCGTCGGCCTCGGCCGGCGCGTTGAGCGCCGCACCGATGGATGCTTCGGTGATCGGTTCACCGGCCGCCTGCAGCGCGGACACCGCGCTGGCGAGACGGGTGCGGCCGTCGGCCTCGGACTGCGCGACCACCAGGCAGCCGCCGATGGTGGCCACGTGTTCGCGTAGTGACGCAGGGGCGCGACCCGAGTCGGGGCCGAAGGGGCGGATGGTGAGCCAGCTGGCGGCGACGTGGTCGGTGACCTTGCCCAGCTCGGACAGACGCGCCGCCCACTGTTCGTCGGAGAGGGCCGCCCACTCGGCCGGAGTGCCCCCGACGACGATGACGTGACGGAGTGACACCCCCTCGCTGGCCTTGGCGCTCATGGCAGCCATTGTCCCACGCGAAGGGGCCGTTGGTGGGCACAGTCGCGCGGGCAGCCGCCACTAGGGTGACCATCCGTGCCGTCGTCGTCCGATCCTTCGCACCGTCCGGTGCACGTGGCCTGCATCATGGACGGCAACGGTCGCTGGGCGAAGCGCAAGCACCTGCCGCGCACCGAGGGGCACACCGAGGGCGAGGAGAACCTGGCTCGGCTCGTGCGGGTCGCGGTCACGCGCAACGTCGGCTGGCTCACCGTGTTCGGGTTCTCCACGGAGAACTGGGTGCGCCCGCGCACCGAGGTGCGCCACATCCTCGGCCTGCACAAGAAGCTGTTCGGCCGCGTCGCAGAGCTCAACGAGCTGAACGTGCGCATCCAGTGGATGGGGCGCCCGTTCGACAGCCCCGACGCTCGCACCCCCAAGTACGTGCAGCGAGCCATCCGCAAGGCCATCGCCGACACGGCCCAGAACACGGGCATGGTGCTCACGGTCGCCTTCGACTACGGCAGCCACGCCGAGATGGTGCATGCCGCGCAGCAGGCAGTCGCCGAGGGTCCGGTCACCCAGGCATCGATCGAGTCGCACCTGTACCTGCCCGAACTGCCGCCGGTCGACGTGATGGTGCGCACGTCGGGCGAGCTGCGCATCAGCAACTTCATGCTCTGGCAGAGCGTCGGCGCCGAGGTGTACTTCACCGATCGGCCGTGGCCCGACTTCGACGGCCGCGAGCTCGACGCCGCCCTCGCCCTCGTCCCCCAGCCCTGACCGCGTTCGTGCACTTTTGCTCGCCCAGCGGGCGAAAGTGCTCAGGCGCGACGTGCGGCCGACCGCGTTCGTGCAGTTCCGCTCGCCCGG
>CAZWCU010000275.1:0-4656 GCA_964632715.1 uncultured Bifidobacterium sp.
CCGCTAGGATCGTGGGGCTATGTACGCAGTGATCGCATCTGGCGGGAAACAATCCCGCGTCGCCGAGGGCCAGCAGGTCCACGTCGAACTGCTCGACGCCGAGCAGGGTTCTGAAGTGTCCCTCACCCCCGTTCTGGTGGTGGATGGCGAGATCGTTCTCGCCACTCCCGACCAGCTCAAGGGCGCAACTGTCACCGCCAAGGTGGTCGGTTGGGCCAAGGGCCCCAAGATCGACGGGTTCACCTACAAGCGACGCACCAACCAGCGCCGTCGCTACGGGCACCGTCAGAAGTACCACGTTCTCGAGATCACCTCCATCAAGAAGGGCTGAGCCATGTCAAAGACAAAAGGCGGCGGGTCTACTCGCAACGGTCGCGACTCCAACGCTCAGCGCTTGGGCGTGAAGGTGTTCGGCGGCAGCAAGGTCAACGCGGGCACCATCATCGTGCGCCAGCGTGGCACCAAGTTCCACCCCGGCAACAACGTCGGCATCGGTGGCGACGACACGCTGTTCTCGCTGGCCGAGGGCACCGTTCAGTTCGGTGAGCGCAAGGGCCGCAAGGTCGTCGACGTGCTCCCGGTTGCCTGAACCAACGTTCTGATCGAGAGGGCTCGGCCGCAAGGTCGGGCCCTTTCGTCGTTTTCGGACCCGGTCAGTCGATCAGGCCGCCGATGAGCAGGATGGTGCCGAGTGCGCCGACGCCCAGCATGCCGAGCACGGTGATGGCGGCCAGGCCGGGCACGCTGATGATGGCCCGCACGCCGGCGTAGAGGGCCGGCAGATCCCGGCGGCGGTCGTTCAGGTCGTGGCGCAGGGCCGAGAAGTTGCGTGACGAGGTGATGATGGCCTGACCGGTGTCGTGGTCGATCAGCACCCGCGCGGCGTTGCCCGAGGTGCCGATGAAGTCGCGCACGTTGTCGACCAGACCGCCGGCGGTCCGTGCGGACAGCCGGAGCAGGAACCGGGCCCACAGCGCTGCGACGACCGGGACGAGGCAGAGGGCGCCGCCGATGATGATCCACCCGGTGCTGCTGTCGAAGACCCACATCCCGGTGAGGAACGTGGCGACACCGATGACGAGGGCCATCACCGCCAGTCCTCCGACCAGTGCGGCGAGGCGGTTCAGCGTGCTCTGGATGCCGTCGGTGACGCGGCGGACGTCGACTTCGGAATTCATCCGTTCAGTGTGTCAGCAGGATCAGCGACTGCGACACTGTCGGCATGTTCTGGACCGAGTACCCCCGTGATGTGCTGCAGGTCGCCGGCGCCGATGCGGCCACGTACCTGCAGTCGCAGCTCTCCCAGGAGCTGCGCCCGGTGCAGGTGGGCGACAGCGTGTGGAGCTTCGTCCTGCAACCGACCGGCAAGGTCGACGTGCTGCTGCGAGTGTGGCGCACCGCCGACGACACGTTCGTCGTCGACACCGATGCCGGCTTCGGCGAGGTGCTGCTGGCCCGCCTCAACCGGTTCAAGATCCGGGTGAAGGCCGACATCGAGGTGCTGCCGTGGTCGTGCATCGCAGTGCGCGGCGAAGGGGCGTCCGCGGTGACGGGGCTGCCCTCGTGGGGTGGCGGCGTCGATCTGCTCGGCGAGTCGCCCGTCGCTCCCGAGGGTTCCGAGCACGGCGACGCGGCGCAGCTGCTCGCGGCGCGCATCGATGCGGGATGGCCGCAGATGGGCATCGAGATCGAGCCCGGCGACACGATTCCCGCGGAGACCGGAGTCATCCCGGTCGCGGTGAGCTTCACCAAGGGCTGCTACCCGGGCCAGGAGCTCGTCGAGCGGATGGACAGCCGTGGTGCCTCGGCGCCGCGGTTGCTGCAGGTGGTCTCGGTGCCGGCTGGTACGACTGCCGGCGAGCCGTACCTGATGGGCGGCGAGCAGGTGGGTACCGTCACCAGCGTCAGTGGCGAGCGAGCGTTGGCCTACGTGAAGCGCAGCGCGCTGGCCGCGTCGTAGCGCGCGAGGCTGTGCGCATGGCGCTCACCGCTGCGCAACGCGCGAAGAACCTGCAACGAATCCGCTCCATCGCGATGGCCCTGCCGGAGGCCACCGAGGAGGTCACGTGGGGCACCGACATCAACTTCCGCGTGCGCAAGAAGATCTTCTGCTTCCCCGGCGACGGCGGCACGCTCACGGTGAAGGCCGATCGTGAGGAGCTGCCCGCGTTGCTCGACGACCCGCGTTGCACGCCGGCGCCGTACCTCGCTCGCGGCGGCTGGATCCGGTTGGAGTTCGACACACCGCAGGTCGACTGGGCGGAGGTGCAGGAACTGGTCGCCACCTCGTATTGCCTCATCGCGCCGAAGACGCTGGCGAAGCAGGTGGCACCCGGCTGAGAGGACGGGTCAGCCGGGCAGCAGCTGGGCGACGCGCGGATCGCTGCGCAGCACCTCGAACTCGGGCGCGGCGTCGATGGCGATCTGCAGTGCGTGCGGTGGCGCCGTGGTGCTGGCCGCACGCAGCCAGGCGACGGCCGTGTCGCGGTCGCCGAGCGCAGCTGCCGAACGAGCGACGTGCACGGCCAACATCGCGGGGCGACCGTTGTTGTACCCCTCGGCGGCGAACGTAGCCGCATGCTGGTACTCGCCCAATCGCAGCAGGATGCCCGACAGCACGAAGTCGTTGAACGGGCGGCCGTGGGGCAGCGGGCGGGGGAGCAGATCGACCAGCGCCTCCAGGTCGCGCAGCGGTGCCGCGTCGGGAGGCCACCAGTTGTTGGAGATGGTGGGGTCCGTGAGTTCGGCGACGAGCAGTTGTCGGGCGACGTCCGGGTGGCCGTGCTGCAGTTGCTGGTGTGCTCGGAACCAGGGCGACGGCACGTGGCCCTGCGGGAAGCGCGACACGTCGCCGGTGGCCCAGGCCAACGCTTCCGCACGAGCGAGTGCTTCCTGCCCCTTCGCCCGGTTGTCGTGCGCTCTGCCCGCGGAGATGATCTGCCCGACCGACAGCAGCGGGATGGCCATGAAGATGATGAGGCCGCGCAGGTTCGGCTGCGTGGCCATGTAGATCATCGTGCCGACCGCCACCACCACGGTGAACACGATCATGATGCGCCGCGAGTGCGTGGGGGAGAAGCGGTCGACGGCCTGTTCGAGGATGTTGCCGCCGTCGAACGGGAGGATGGGGATGAGGTTGAACACGCCGATGACCGGGCCGGCCCACAGCGCGGCGAACTGGGTGGGCGTCAGCCCGTCGATCGGCCAGGTGAGCGGCCCACCGAGCAATGCGTAGACGAGCGTGCCGACGGCGATCTGGATGCCGGGACCGGCGAACGAGATGCCGACGCGTTCCCACCGCGAGAGCGTGCGAGTGGGGATGAAGGAGGCGTAGCCCGCCATGAACGCGAGTGTGATCTCGGCCTTCGCCCCGGTGGCCCGCGCAGCGACCGCGTGGCCGAGCTCGTGCAGCAGGGTGAACGCCGCGATGAGCGCGGCGAGCGTGAACGCCCCGGACGTGCCCAGCGAACTGGAGTTGGTGAGCGCGATGAGCACCATGAACATCCAGAAGCCGGCGCCGACCCGCACGGGGAACCCGAACAGGCGGAACGCAGCTGACGAGGACGGCATTGCGTGAGCCTACGGGCTGGAACGGACGACAATCGATCGCCTGCGGACGGCCATGTGCGCCGTAGACTCGAACCTCGTGTCATACGTCTTCGCCTTCGACCACAAGCACCGCCGCCCTCCCATGGAGTACAAAGACCTCCTCGGTGGAAAGGGCGCCAACCTCGCAGAGATGACGAGCGTGCTGAAGCTGCCCGTGCCGCCCGGTTTCACCATCTCCACCGATGCGTGCCGCGACTACATGAAGGGCGGCTGGCCGGAAGGCCTCGACGAAGAGATCGCTGCGCACGTGTTCAAGCTCGAGCGCACGATGGGTCGCAAGCTGGGCGACCCGTTCGACCCGCTGCTGGTCTCGGTGCGCTCCGGCGCCAAGTTCTCGATGCCCGGCATGATGGACACCGTCCTCAACCTGGGCCTCAACGACGAGAGCGTCAAGGGCCTCGCGCAGGTCACCAACGACGAGCGCTTCGCGTACGACAGCTACCGCCGCTTCATCGCGATGTACGGCCGCATCGTGCTCGGTGTCGACGGCGAGCTGTTCGACCACCCGCTCGAGAAGGCGAAGGCCGCCGCCGGCGTGAAGACCGATGCCGAGCTCACCGCCAAGGCGCTCAAGGAGCTGTGCAAGCAGTACCAGGCCGTCGTCAAGAAGGCCACCAAGAAGCCGTTCCCGCAGAAGCCGCGCGAGCAGCTCCGTGGCGCGGTGGAAGCCGTGTTCGCCAGCTGGAACGGCGCTCGCGCCATCGCCTACCGCGTGCGTGAGCGCATCAGCCACGACCTGGGCACCGCGGTCAACGTGCAGACCATGGTGTTCGGCAACCGCGACGAGAACAGCGGTACCGGCGTCGGGTTCACCCGCAACGCGGCCACCGGAGAGAACAAGCCCTACGGCGACTTCCTCATCAACGCGCAGGGCGAAGACGTGGTGGCGGGCATCCGCAACACCGAAGACCTCGACCACATGAAGCTGCACTTCCCGGTCATCCACAAGGAACTGCTCGACATCTTCGCTCGCCTCGAGCGGCACTACACCGACATGTGCGACACCGAGTTCACCATCGAGCAGGGCAAGCTCTGGATGCTGCAGAC
>CAZWCU010000276.1:0-4647 GCA_964632715.1 uncultured Bifidobacterium sp.
CGCTACCAGACGCTCGACGAGGCGATTCGCATTCACAACGACGTGCCGCAAGGGTTGTCGTCGGCGATCTTTACCGGCGATGTGCGTGAGGCGGAAATCTTCTGCTCGGCGACCGGCAGCGATTGCGGCATCGCCAACGTGAACATCGGCACCAGCGGCGCCGAGATCGGCGGCGCGTTCGGCGGCGAGAAGACCACCGGCGGCGGCCGCGAGAGCGGCAGCGATGCGTGGAAGGGCTACATGCGGCGAGCCACCAACACCATCAACTACAGCAACGACCTCCCGCTCGCCCAAGGCGTGCAGTTCGGCTGACCACCGGCCGGGCTGCCGAACCCGCGGGCTGTCCACCCGGAGCTCAGGTGGTCTCGGTCTCCACGGTGGGTGCGTTGGCGGTGACCGCCGCGATCACATCGGGCAGGACGGCGATCAGCCACCCCTCGGCGATCTCCGACGCCGTGTCGCCGGAGGCCAGGAACACGCCCACCCACACGTTGTCGTCGAACCAGTCGGCCTCGCAGAACGGCCGGTAGCCGGCCGCCGGGTCGCGTGGCTCGGCGCAGTAGCGCAACAGGGTGCCGCCCTTGTGCGGTGTCTCCGTGCCGAAGGTGAGCTCGAACTCGGGCAGCACGCGGACGAGGTCGGCGCGGTAGTCGCTGACCGCTTCGCCGAACGCGATGCCGATGCCGGTCTCGAACGACGGGTCGTCGAGCGTGCAGTTCACCAGTGCGAGCGCGCCACTCACGTCGGGCTGGTACACGAACGCCTGCGGTTCGGTGGACGCCTCTGCGACCGCCTGCACCTCCGGCGGCGCTTGCGTGGCGAGCGCGGCCATCTCTCCGGCGGGGCAGCGGTCGAGGGCCACCGAATCGCCGGGCTCGGCGCCAGCACGCGTGGCGAGCGCCTGCACCGACGCGAGCATCGCGCCGGTCGACAATGCGTCGGAAGTCTTGTCGTCGTCGCCGCTCAGCAGCACGAACGCGCCGACCCCGAGCACGGCGACGAGCGCGATGGCGCCGACGACCAGACCGGTCTTCTTCTTCGACGAGCCCGGCGATGACGTCGGCGGCAGCGCGGCCGGCACGTACTGCCCCTGGTAGGGCGGTGGCGGCGGCGGAACACTCGGCGGTCCGGGTGGCGGGGGCGGCAGCGACGACATCGCGGCATCCTACGCATCCTGTGGGATCGCATAGCCTGAACGCGTGAGCTGGATCGATCACATCGTCGAGCGACAGATCGCCGAGGCCATCGCCCGCGACGAACTCGCGCCGGCGCACCTGCACGGCGCCTCGCTGGATCTCGACACGCCGCGCACCGACGGGTGGTGGGCCGAACAGTTCGTACGCAAGGAACGCAGCCGCCTGCTGCGCGACGACGCGGTCCGCGAACGCGCCGCGCTGCAGCCACCGTTCTGGCGCGCCACAACGGTCGCCGAGCTCACCGCGCTGGTCGCCGCCGCGAACAAGTGGGTGGTCGATGTCAATCGACAGATGCTCCCGGCCGACGCCATCGATCTGTTCGACCCGCGCGAAGTGATCGCCACGTGGCGATCGCTCCACCCGGACTGACACACATCGCGGAACTTCACGGGCCGCCGGCGCATCGAACCAGCTGACACGCCACAGCAGGGAGCACATCATGACCAACGGGTCCAGCGGACAGCACGTGAGCCGACGTCGAATCGCGGGCTTCGTCGCCGCGGTGGTCGTCGTCGTCATCGCGGCGGTCGCGATCCTGGCGCTCAGGGATTCCGGCGAGACCACCGACCACGGTGGCGGCTGGATCGGGCCCATCGACGGCGATCCACAGGTGGTCTACGAGTACCACGACGCCTCCGTCGCGCCCGAGTACCACCGCAGCTACACCCTCACCGTGTGGGAGGGGTCCGCCCGGCTGGTGGTGCACTCGTACGGCGACGACCTCCACGATGTGACGGTGCCGATCGACGATGCGATGTGGCAGCGGACGCTCGACGACGCACTCGCCTACTCCGGCACCGAGAGCGTGGAGAACAACGGCTGCGCGGGCGGCACGGCCGACGAGATCACCGTGCTCGACGGCAACGACGAGGAACTCGTGCACGTGTTCATGGACCACTGCGAGAGTGGCGAGACGGTGTACATCCGCGGCGCCGTCGGCGACGTGCTGGGTCTGTTCGACCTGGCGACGCTGACCGCCACCGACGCCTGACGCAGGTCAGGCCAGCCGACGGAGCACGCGCAGGCTGCCCGTCTCGCTGATCGGCCGGAACCGGCCGCTCTCCACCGCCGGCAGGAAGATGCGCTCGTACGGCGGACGGCCCCCGTCGGCCGGATCGGGGAACACGTCGTGGATGGCCAGCGTGCCGCCGACAGCGAGGTGCGGCATCCAGCCCTCGTAGTCGAGTCGCGCCGGCTCGTCGCCATGACCACCGTCGATGAAGAGGAACGCGAGCGGCGATGCCCAGTGCGCGGCGACGGCCGGCGACTGGCCGACCACTGCGAACACGACGTCTTCGAGACCGGCGTCGTGGATGGTGTCGCGGAACGTGGGCAGCGTGTCCATCTTGCCGGTGCGCGGGTCGACCACCGACGCGTCGTGATGCTCCCAGCCCACCTGGTTCTCCTCGCTGCCGCGGTGATGGTCGACGGCGAACACCACGGTGCCTGCGGCTCGCGCCGCGCCACCCAACCACACGGTCGATCGACCGCAGTACGACCCGACTTCCAGGAACGGGAGGTCCGGCACGGCAGCGCCTGCGGCGAGCGCCGCCTCGAACAGCGCATCGCCTTCGTCGGGCGGCATGAAGCCCTTCGCCGCCAGCGCGTGCTGACGCAACATCGGCTCGAGGGGCATGCGGGCACCATAATCGCCACCATGGAACTCCGCGAAGGGCTGAGGCGCGTGCAACGGTGGGCTCGACCGCACGCACCGCTCATCGTGCTCACCGCGGTGGTCGTGTGGTGGGCCACCAACCTGCACCACCGCGGCCACACGTGGGGCGACGACTTCGCGCTCTACCTGCGCCAGGCCGACAGCCTGTTCAACGGCGACGTCGGCCGAGTGATCGCCGACAACCACTTCAACGTCGACAACGCGGCGAAGCCCGGGTTCAGCCCGTACGTGTACCCGTGGGGCTACCCGGTGTTGCTCGCACCAGTGAGCCGTCTGTTCGGGCTCGACTTCGCGGCGCTGAAGATGGTGGCCGTCGTCTGCTTCGTCGTGTTCCTCTGGTTCTTCTTCGCGGTCGTACGGCGGCGCATGGCGTACTGGCCGGCCGTGGGCGTGGTCGCCGTGACGGCCACGTCGCTGTACTACCTCAACCACACCGACTACCTGGTGAGCGAGATGCCGTACATGGCGGCGGCCGCCATCACGCTCTGGTACCTCGACCGGCTGCGCGACTCGCAACCGCTCGACGCCGCGACGCGTCGACAACTGGTGACGCTCGGGCTGTTCGCGATGTGCCTGTTCAACGTGCGTCGAGAGGGACTCGCCATCGTGCTCGCCATCGGCGTCGCCCAGCTGTTCGACCTCCGCGGGCGGTGGCGCGACGTGGAGTGGCGACACGTCGCGACGCCCTACGCAGCGTTCGTCGGTGGTGTGATCGCGGTGCAGCTCGTGCTGCCCAGCGCGCTCGCGCCGAGGTACGACGACGCTGGCCTGCACCAGACGTGGCGGAAGCTGCAGGGCCCGTTCCGCGGAGCGTTCGCCAGCCAGCTCGGCTTCGACGACCTCGCCGGCACCGGCCTGCTGCTCGTGTTCCTGCTGGTCGTCGCGGGACTCGCACTGCGCCTGTACACCTCCGCGGCCACCGACCTGCCGTTGGCCGTGTTCGCCATCGGGTCGATGATCGCGGTGGGCACCATTCCCGCGCTCGCCGACCGGTACCTGATGGCCATCACTCCCATCGCCGTCTACTTCGGCACGCAGGCGATCGCCGGCCTCCGACTCCCCCGCGACGCCGGGCGATGGCTGGCCACCGCGGCGCTGGCGACGATCACCGTGGCGCACCTCACCGAGCTCCCGTCGTCGGTGGCTGCCGCACGCGACTTCAACGATCGCGGGCTCGTGGTGGAAGGCCCGGAGACCGACCATGCGCAGGAGGCGTTCGCCGCGGTGCGTCGGTTCACCCATCAGGACGACGTCGTGTCGTTCTTCAAGGTGCGCGCGCTCACCTTCTACACCGATCGCCGCGGCGTGCAGTCCGACGTGCTCGAGATCGTGCGGCAACGCTCCGACTACTTCCTGATGCGCATCGGCATGGCCGGCGGCCAGGCGCTCGTCACCGACGCCGAAGCCGGCTCGATGGGGTGGACGGCGGTGTGGCGCAACGACCAATGGGTGCTGTGGCGCCTGCCGTTGTACGGAAGCCCGTGACCAGCTGCCAGAATCACCCGGAATGACTGCGCTCGCCGATCTCGTCACCCTGCTCGACCTGGAAGCCATCGAGGTCAACCTGTTCCGCGGTGTCTCGCCCGACGAGAACCGCCAGCGGGTGTTCGGCGGGCAGGTCGCCGGTCAGGCACTGGTCGCGGCCACGCGCACCGTCGAGCCCGGCCGGCAGGTGCACTCGCTGCACGCCTACTTCCTGCGACCCGGCGACCCCACGGTGCCCATCCTCTACGAGGTCGACCGCATCCGCGACGGCAAGAGCTTCACCACGCGCCG
>CAZWCU010000277.1:0-4590 GCA_964632715.1 uncultured Bifidobacterium sp.
TGGAGTTGCGTTACGAGCCCGCATGGCGCCAGCGCGGGCTGGTGGTGGCGCTCACCGACGCGCGCACCGACGATGTGCGCCGGGGCGTGAGCACGGTCGGGCCGCACCGTGACGACGTGGAACTGTTCATCGGTGGGCTGCCGGCGCGCACGCACGCCTCGCAGGGCGAGCAGCGCACGCTCGCGCTCGCGCTGCGCCTCGGCGCACACCGGATGGTGGCCGAGAAGGTGGGCAGCGCGCCGGTGCTGGTGCTCGACGACGTGCTCAGCGAACTGGACCCGCGACGCTCGGCGGCGCTGCTCACCCACCTGCCGCCGGGCCAGGTGGTGCTGACCACGGCGGGTGTGCTGCCCGAGGCCGCGCATCCCGATGCCATCGTGCGCATCGAAGCCGGCGCAGTGCTGGCCCAGCCGTGAGGTGACAGAGTGATGCCGTGGCGCGCGACGAACCGATCAAGTTGGGCGACAGCCTCGGCCAGGTCGTCCGTTCACTGCGCCCGGAGTCCGGGCCGGCCGCCGCGCCGGCGGCGGCGATGGGTGGCGTGTTCGGTCGGTGGGAGGAAGCCGTCGGTGCCGCGCTGGCCCAGCAC
The DNA here is from genome assembly GCA_964632715.1 of uncultured Bifidobacterium sp. GTDB lineage: Bacteria > Actinomycetota > Acidimicrobiia > Acidimicrobiales > Ilumatobacteraceae > UBA668. The sequence continues at coordinate 590 of CAZWCU010000277.1, forward strand.
GTGCAGCCGGTGAAGCTCGACGGCTCGACGCTGGTGGTGCGAGTCGACGACCCGGCCTGGGCGACGCAACTCAAGTTCCTGGAGAGCACCCTCAAGCAGCGACTGCTGGAGGTGGCCGGTGCCACCATCGAGCGCATCGAGGTCCGGGTGGCGCGGTGAGGTGAATTCCGTCGCTGGACGCCGCCAGAGGCCCGTGTGAGCGCTGTCGGGGCGCGTGAACGGTGGTCGTGGAGCGGGGATGCCGAACCTGCCACCCTCCACCTCTTTGTGACACCCCTCAGGTAGGCTGTACCCACTCGCGACGACGGCTGCAGCGCAGGGAGCCAGCTCATGTGTCGCCCCCGATACCAGCAGGTCAACGCCTGTTTTCCCCCGAACGAGATTGAGGTGCGCGTGTCGTCCGACACCAAACAGCCCAGTACTGATTACGGCGCGAAGGACATTCAGGTCCTGGAGGGTCTCGATCCGGTCCGCAAACGCCCGGGCATGTACATCGGTTCCACCGGTCTGGCCGGTCTCCACCACCTGATCTGGGAGGTCGTCGACAACTCCGTCGACGAAGCGATGGCCGGTTTCTGCACCCGCATCGGCGTCACGCTGCTGGCCGACGGCGGTTGCCGCGTCGACGACAACGGTCGCGGTGTGCCCGTGGATCCGTACCCCTCCGGTCCGCACAAGGGCAAGAGCGCGGCCGAGGTCGTGCTCACCGTGCTGCACGCCGGCGGCAAGTTCGGCGGCGCCGGCTACAAGGTCTCCGGCGGCCTCCACGGCGTCGGCGTCAGTGTCGTCAACGCCCTCAGCGAGCGACTGTTCATCGAGATCGACAAGCAGGGCACCCGCTACCAGCAGGAGTACGCCAAGGGCGGCAAGCCGCAGGGCAAGCTCGCCTCGGTGGGCCCCACGCCCGCTCGCGGCCGCACCAGCGGCACCACGGTCACCTTCTGGCCAGACCCCACCGTGTTCATCGCCGAAGGCACCGAGTTCGTGGCCCGCACCATGCTCGAGCGGCTGCAGACCATGGCGTTCCTCAACAAGGGCCTCGAGATCGTGTTCACCGACGAGCGCGAGGGCCGCGAGCAGACCGTCACGTTCCAGTACAAGGGCGGCATCGTCGACTTCGTGAAGCACCTCAACGCATCGAAGGAGGCGCTGTTCACCAAGGTGGCGCACTTCGAGGACGAGGACAACGAAGGTGGCCAGACCCTCGACATCGCCATCCAGTGGAACACCGGCTACTACGATGGCATCCACGGCTACGCCAACGGCATCTCCACCATCGAAGGCGGCATGCACGTCGAGGGCTTCAAGACGGCACTCACCAGCGTGGTCAACAAGTACGCACGGTCCAAGAACCTGCTGAAGGAGAAGGACGACAACCTCCTCGGCGAAGACATCCGTGAAGGCATCACCGCCATCATCTCGGTGAAGCTGCGCGACCCTCAGTTCGAAGGCCAGACCAAGGCCAAGTTGGGCAACGTGCCCATGCGCAGCTTCGTGCAGAAGGCCACCAACGAGCGGTTGGCCGAGTGGCTGGAGGAGAACCCCACCGAGGCCAACAAGTTGGTCAAGAAGGGTCTCGCCGCCGCGCAGGCTCGCGTTGCCGCGAAGAACGCGCGCAACGCCATCCGCCGCAAGACCGCGCTGGCCGGCGCCGGCATGCCCGACAAGCTGAAGGACTGCAGCAGCGGCAACCCGGAGGAGAGCGAGATCTTCATCGTCGAGGGCGACTCGGCCGGTGGCTCCGCGCTCAACGCACGCGATCCACGCACGCAGGCGCTGCTGCCCATCCGCGGCAAGATCCTCAACGTCGAGCGCTCACGCCTCGACAAGATGCTGAAGAACAACGAGATCCAGGCGCTCATCACCGCCATCGGTGGCGGCGTCGGCGACGAGTTCGACGCCAGCAAGGCTCGCTACCACAAGGTGATCATCCTCTGCGACGCCGACGTCGACGGCAGCCACATCCGCACGCTGCTGCTCACGTTCTTCTTCCGCCAGATGCGCACCATGGTGGAGGCCGGCTACGTGTACATCGCGCAGCCGCCGCTGTTCTCCACGCTCGTCGGCAAGGAGAAGATCTACCTGAAGGACGAGCACGCGAAGAACAAGTTCCTCGCCGCGCACCCCAACCACAAGAACGACTTCAACCGCTTGAAGGGCCTCGGCGAGATGGACTGGCAGGAGCTGAAGCCCACCACCATGGACGTCAGCACCCGCACGCTGCTGCAGATCACCGTCGAAGAGGCCGCGCTGGCCGACGAGATCACCAGCGTGCTGATGGGCGACGACGTCGACCTCCGCAAGCAGTTCATCACTACCAACGCCCGCGACGTACGAAACCTGGACTTCTGAGATGAGCGACACCCCCGACACGCCCGCCACTCCGCCCGCTGACGACGACGGCACCGGCCACGACCTGATCGAGCCCATCCAGCTGCAGGACGAGATGGAGCGCAGCTTCCTCGACTACGCGATGTCGGTCATCATGTCGCGCGCCCTGCCCGACGTGCGCGACGGCCTCAAGCCGGTGCACCGCCGCATCATCTGGGACATGGAGCAGCAGGGCTTCCGCCCCAACCGCCCGCACGTGAAGAGTGCTCGCGTCACCGGCGACACGATGGCGAAGTACCACCCGCACGGCAACAGCGCCATCTACGACGCGCTGGTGCGCATGGCGCAGCCGTTCAGCTTGCGCCACCCGCTCATCGACTTCCACGGCAACTACGGGTCACCCGACTTCGGAGCAGCTGCTGAGCGCTACACCGAGTGCAGGTTGCACCCGTTGGCCATGCAGATGCTGGCCGACATCGACGAGGAAACCGTCGACATGCTGCCGAACTACGACAACACCACCGAGGAGCCGGCCGTGCTGCCGGCGCGGTTCCCGAACCTGCTGGTCAACGGCAGCCAGGGCATCGCGGTGGGCATGGCCACCAACATCCCGCCGCACAACCTCGGCGAGGTCATCGACGCCACGGTCCACCTCATCGACCACCCGGAGGCCACCGCCGACGACCTGATGCAGTTCGTGAAGGGCCCCGACTTCCCCACGGGCGGCAACATTCTCGGCCGCGCGGGCATCATCGACGCCTACCGCACCGGTCGCGGCAGCATCAAGATGCGCGCCAAGGCGGTCATCGAGGAGGGCAAGCGCGGGCAGATGCAGGTGCTGGTCACCGAGCTGCCCTACCAGACCAGCTGCAACTCCATCGCCAGCCGCATCCAGGAGCTCGTCGACAGTGGCGAGCTCGACGGCATCGCCGACGTCAACGACGCGTCCGCCGCGGCGAAGACCAACCTGGTCATCACGCTCAAGCGCGACGCGAACGCGAACGTGGTGCTCAACAACCTGTTCAAGCTCACCTCGTTGCAGACCAGCTTCCCGGTCAACATGGTGGCGCTGGTCGACGGCGTGCCGCGCACGCTCAACCTGGTGCAGGCGCTCGAGGGCTACATCCGCCACCAGGTCGACGTCATCACTCGCCGCACCGAGTTCCGTCCCGGCAAGGCCAAGCGTCCCCAGCCCATCCCGGAAGGCCGCACCCAGGCCCCCAACGTCACCGACGCCATCATCGCCCTCATCCGAGCCAGCGACGATCCCGCGGCGGCGAAGGTGGGCCTGATGGCCGAGCCGTTCGAGTTCTCCGAGATCCAGGCCACCGACATCCTCGAGATGCGGCTGTCGCAGCTCACTCGTCTGAGCCGCATCGACCTGGAGACCGAGCTCGACGACGTGCGGGCGCGCATCATCGAGCTGCAGAGCATCCTCGACTCGCCCGAGAAGCTGCGTGGCGTCATCAAGTCCGAGATGCTGGCCATCAAGGAAGAGTTCGCCACCCCGCGCGTGTGCCCCATCACGTACGACTCGGGTGAGATGAGCATCGAAGACCTCGTCGACGACAAGGAACTGGTCATCGTGATGACCGAGGCCCAGTACGTGAAGGCCGTGCCGGCCGCATCGTTCAAGACCCAGGGCCGCGGCGGTCGCGGGGTCAGCGGCG
>CAZWCU010000278.1:0-4573 GCA_964632715.1 uncultured Bifidobacterium sp.
TCAGGTGAGGTGGGAGACGACGTCGGCGTGGAGGGCGGCGTAGGTGTCGGCGCGCTCTTCGGGGGTGTCGCCGAGCGTGAAGTCGGGGATGGCGAACTCGTCGACGCCGAGCTCGACGTAGCGGGCCAACTGGTCGACCAGCTCTTGCGCGCCGCCGACGAGTGAGCGGCCGGGTGCGATCTCGCCCTCGATGCGAGCGCGCGACTCGGGCGTGGGTGTGTAGAACACCATCGCCTGCGCGGACCGGCGCAGCGTGCCCGGGTCGCGGCCGACGGCCTCGCACGCGGCCTGGAAGCGTTCGGTGCGCCGACCCACTTCGTCGGGGTCGCCCCACGTGTTCCACTCCTCGGCCCAGCGAGCGGTGAGCCGCAGCATGCGCGGCGCGCCCGTGCCGACCAGGATCGGCAGCGTGCCGGCGACCGGCTTCGGCGAGAACGGCGCGTCGGTGACCTGGAAGCTGGTGCCGTGGAAGTTCACGGCCTCCTCGCGGAACAGGCGGTGCACGATCTCGATGGCCTCCGCGAAGCGGCCGACGCGCGGGCCGGGTGCGGGGAGGTCGAAGCCGTAGGCGGCGTGCTCGTTGACCTGCCAGCCGGCGCCGAGGCCGAGCACGGCGCGGCCGCCGGAGATGTGGTCGGTGGTGGTGGCTCGCTTGGCCAGCAGCACGGGGTGGTGGATCGTGACGGGGGAGACCATCGAGACGAGCCGGATGCGCGGCACGATGGCGCCGACGCCGGCGAGCACGGTCCAGCACTCGAGCGCATCGCCGTGGTCGGGCGCCCCGTCGTCGGTGTTGGGCATCAGGTGGTCGGCGTACCAGAACGAGTGGAAGCCGGCGCGCTCGGCCCATTGGGCCAGCCCGAGGGTCTCGGTCCAGGTTCGGTCGTAGGAGGGCCACACGGAGAACTGCATGAGTCGCACTCTACGATTGCTGCGGTGAGCAACGACGCCCCCAGTGGAACGCCCCCCGACAACCTGTGGGAGACCCACGCCGAGTGGTGGATCGACGGCTTCACCGCCGGTGCCGATCCCGAGTACGAGGAGCAGATCCTGCCCTTGGCTGCTCGCGAGCTGGCGGGCGCGCATCGTGTGCTCGACGTCGGGTGTGGCGACGGGCAGGTGAGCCGGCTGGCCGCGAAGCTCGGCGCCCAGGTGGTGGGCATCGACCCGACGTGGAACTGCGTCAGCGTGGCGAGTGAGCGTGGCGGGGGATTGTTCGCCCGCGCCGGCGCGGCGCAGTTGCCGTTCGCCGACGGCACGTTCGACGCGGTGGTGGCGTGCCTCGTGTTCGAGCACATCCGCGACGTCGACAGCGCGATCGCCGAAGTGGCGCGCGTGCTGGAGCCGGGTGGGCGCTTCTGCTTCTTCCTCAACCACCCGCTGCTGCAGACGCCGAACAGCGGCTGGATCGACGATCAGTTCCTCGACCCGCCCGAGCAGTACTGGCGCATCGGGCCCTACCTCGTGGAGGACGAGACGATCGAGGAGGTGGAGAAGGACGTGTTCATCCCGTTCATCCATCGCCCGCTGAGCCGATACATCAACACGCTCGCCGACCACGGGCTGATGCTCGAGCGGATGGAGGAGCCGGCCCCGCCGCCGGGCTTCCTCGCCAAGGCGGAGGAGTACGCCGCGGCGTCGACCATCCCGCGCTTGCTCTACTTGCGCACGCGCAGGACGGCCTGACCGCCCACCTCGGAGACGATGCCGAGCAGCTCGGCAGGGTCGTAGTCGCCGGGCCACACGAAGTTGCCCATGTCGATGTCGAGGTACTGGTCGCCGACCACGACGTACAGCTCGCCGCAATGTTCCGTGTCGCCGAACGAGCATTCGGCGACCGCGAGGTCGCCCAGGCCGGGCACCACTCGGTGGTCGCTGCTGGCGGCCAGCGTGTCGATCTTCATCTGCGCTGCGGGTCGCATGGCGAGCAGGGCGACCGTGAGGTTGGTCGGTTCGTCGAGCCCTTCCGACGGCGGGTCGGTGGACAACCACGTGCAGAGCGTGCCGCCGTCGGTGTCGGTCTCGGTGCCGTCGGCCATCGGCTTGCCCATCGCGGCGGTGGCCTCGGCCGTGGTGAGCAGATCGCACGCAGAGACGGAGTCGGTGGAGCCGGAATCGGAAGTACCCGGGGGACCGGAGGACCCTGAATCATCGGAGCAGGCGGCACCGCAGATGGCGGCGAGGACGGTGATGGCGACAGAACGCCGCAGGTGACTCGCAAACGTCATGAGGGCGGACGCTAGCTCGCCTACGATCGTCGTCATGGCCGACATCCTCCTCATCACCGGTCTCTCGGGCGCAGGTCGCTCGGGTGCTGCGGCGGTGCTGGAAGACCTCGGCTGGTACGTCATCGACAACCTGCCCACGTCGCTCGTCGACACGATCGTGGAGCTGGTCAGCAAGCCGGGCAGCGACATCCACCGGCTTGCACTCGTCGCCGGCCGCCAGCACATCGAGCTGCTGCCGAAGGTGGCGGCGCTGCGCGCCAGCGGGCACCGGGTGCGCATGCTGTTCCTCGACGCGAGCACGCTCGCGCTGGTGAAGCGCTACGACGCCACGCGCCGTCGCCACCCGCTGGCCGAGGAGGCACCCGGCCTGGTCGAGGCCATCGACCTCGAGCGCGAGCTGTTGCAGCCGGTGAAGGACGCGGCCGACCTCGTCATCGACACCAGCGAGCTCAACGTGCACCAGTTGAAGGCGAAGCTGCTGGCCGCGTTCGACGAAGTCGGCGACGGCCAGCGCTTGCAGCTGGCCGTGGAGAGCTTCGGCTTCAAGCACGGTCTGCCCCTCGACGCCGACATCGTGATGGACGTGCGCTTCCTGCCCAACCCGCACTGGGACGAAGCGTTGCGACCGCTCACCGGGCACGACCCCGCGGTGCGCGACTTCGTGCTCGAGCGCGCGCAGGCGAACGACTTCCTCGACCGCTTCGAGGGCCTGATGCTCTCGCTGCTGCCGGCCTACGAGGCCGAGGGCAAGAGCTACCTCACCGTCGCCATCGGATGCACCGGCGGCCGGCATCGCAGTGTGGCCGTCACCGAAGAGCTCGCTCGCCGGCTGCGCGATCACGGCTTCGCGGTGCGCGTCGGCCACCGTGACCTCAGTCGCTGAGAGCGACCGTCGGAACTGGGCCTGGCACCCTCGGGGTTGAGTAGGCTCGTGGTGGAAAACCCCCTGAGTGGAAAGGACGCAACCATGACGGTTCGCGTTGGTATCAACGGTTTCGGGCGCATCGGGCGCAACTTCTTCAGAGCTGCCAAGCAGCGTGGAGCCGACATCGACTTCGTGGCGGTGAACGACCTCGGTTCCCTCGACCAGATGGCGCACCTGCTGAAGTACGACTCGGTGCTCGGCACGCTGCCGAACACCATCAAGGCCACCAAGAACGGCATCAGCGTCGACGGCGACGAGCTGCGCGTGCTCAGCGAGCGCGACCCCAAGAACCTGCCGTGGGGCGAGCTGGGCGTCGACGTGGTCATCGAGAGCACTGGCTTCTTCACCAAGCGCGACACCGCGGCCTACCACCTCGAGGCGGGTGCGCCGCTCGTCATCGTCTCCGCGCCGTGCGACGGCGCCGACGCCACGTTCGTCTACGGCGTGAACCACAAGGACTTCGACTTCAAGACCCAGAAGGTCATCTCCAACGCCAGCTGCACCACCAACTGCTTCGTGCCGTTGGTGAAGGTGCTCGACGATGCGTTCGGCATCGAGCAGGGTCTCATGCAGACCGTGCACGCCTACACCGGCGACCAGCAGCTCGTCGACGGCCCGCACAAGGACCTGCGTCGTGCCCGTGGCGCGGCCATCAACATCGTGCCCACCGGCACCGGCGCCGCTCGTGCCACCAGCCTCGTGCTCACCAGCATGAAGGGCAAGCTCGACGGCACGTCGCTGCGCGTGCCGGTGCCCACCGGCTCCATCGTCGACTTCACCGCCACGCTGAAGACCGCGGCCACGGTCGCCGAGATCAACGCCGTCTACAAGAAGGCTGCGGCCTCGGGCCCGCTGAAGGGCATCCTGCGCTACACGGAAGACCCCATCGTGTCGAGCGACATCCAGGGCGACCCGCACAGCAGCATCTTCGACGCCGGCCTCACCATGAGCATGGGCAAGCTGGTGAAGGTGCTGTCGTGGTACGACAACGAGTGGGGCTACAGCAACCGCCTCATCGACACCACGCTCTACGCCGGGTCCAAGGTCGGCAAGCGGTCGAAGAAGTAGTCATGGCCGGCCGCATCCCGACGCTCGCCGATCTCGGCGACGTGAGCGGCAAGCGCGTGTTGGTCCGAACCGATTTCAACGTTCCCATGGAGAACGGTGCGATCACCGACGACTTCCGCATTCGCGCGGCGCTGCCCACCATCAACTGGCTCACCGAGCGAGGTGCGCAGGTGGTCACCGCCTCGCACCTCGGCCGGCCGAAGGGGCAACCGAACCCGAAGTACTCGATGGACGCGGTGCGCGCTCGGCTGGCCGAGCTCGCACCGGGCGTAGAGCTGCTCGAGAACCTGCGCTTCGACGCGGGCGAGGAGGGCAACGATCCGGCGTTCGTCGCGTCATTGATCGAGGGCAT
>CAZWCU010000279.1:0-4555 GCA_964632715.1 uncultured Bifidobacterium sp.
GCGTCGAGATGGTGGTGGACCCCAGCGAGCTGCCCGGCTCCGTCATCCTCAACCAGGTCACCAACGGCGTCGCCGTGCGCATGGCCGTGCTGTTCTGGTTGCTCGGCGAAGGCAGCGACCTCACCCGATCGGAGATCGCATCATGACCCGTCTGCTCATCACCGGCGGCACGCTGCTCGACCAGCACGGCGAGCGGCCAGGCGCGGTCGCCGTGGTCGACGGTCGCATCAGCGAGGTCGCAGCAGCCATCGAACCCGGCGACGGCGACGACGTGCTCGACGCCACCGGCTGCATCGTCTCGCCCGGCTTCGTGGACCTGCACGTGCACCTGCGCGAGCCCGGCAAGGAAGAGGCCGAGACCATCGAGACCGGCAGCCGCGCGGCCGCGCTCGGCGGCTTCACCGCCGTCGTCGCGATGCCCAACACCGACCCCGCGCACGACAGCGTGTCGGTCGTGCAGTTCGTGCGCGCGCAGGGCGAGGCCGCCGGACTGTGCGAGGTGCTGCCCTCTGGTTGCATCACCGTCGGCCGCGCCGGCGAGCAACTCGCTCCCTATGGCGAGCTGGCCGCCGCGGGGGTGCACCTGTTCACCGACGACGGCAACGGCGTGCAGGACCCACTGCTCATGCGCCACGCCCTGGAGTACGCGGGGCCGTTGGGCGTCGTGCTCGCGCAGCACTGTGAAGTCGCCGCGCTCACCAAGGGCGCGGTCATGCACGAAGGCGCGTGCTGCAGCACGCTCGGGCTGCCAGGGTGGCCGTCGATCGCCGAGGAGCTGATGGTGTTCCGCGACATCGAGCTGGTGCGGCTCACGGGGGTGCCGATGCACTTCCTGCACCTCAGCACCGCGCGCAGCGTGCAACTCGTCCGCCAGGCGAAGGCCGACGGTCTGCCGATCACCGCCGAAGCCGCGCCCCACCACTTCACGCTCACCGACGAGATGCTCACCGGCTACGACCCGCTGTTCAAGGTGAACCCCCCGCTGCGCACGCGAGCCGACATCGACGCCATCAAGGCCGGGTTGGCCGACGGCACCATCGACGCCATCGCCACCGATCATGCACCGCATGCGCCGCACACCAAGGAGGAGCCGCTCGATCAGGCGCCACCGGGCATGCTCGGCCTGGAGACTGCGCTGGCGCTCGCCATCACCGAGCTCGACATGCCGCTGGCAGCCATCGTCGCCGCGCTCAGCTGGCAACCGGCCGCGATCGCCGGCGTCGCCGACCGCCACGGCCGCCCGATCGAGGTGGGCGAGCCGGCCAACCTCACCGTGTTCGACCCGTCGCTCGAGTGGTCGGTGGTGCCCGCACGGTTCGCGAGCAAGAGCCGCAACTCGCCGTATGGCGGCCGCACGGTCACCGGCAAGGTACGCCACACGGTGTTCCGCGGCACTGCGGTGGTGCGCGACGGCGCCGCCACTCGCTGACCCGCCCAACGACTACAGGCGGGTGAGGATCTCAGGCCCACTCGGGCCCACGAGCACGGTGTGCTCGACGTGCGCCGCCAGCGAACCGTCGACGGTGACGATGGTCCAGCCGTCGTCGAGTTGGGCCACATCGTCGCTGCCGCCGCCGAGCAACATCGGCTCGATGGCCAGCACCATGCCGGCGAGCAGCTCGTGACCCTTGCCGGGGCGGCCTCGGTTCTCGACGTCGGGGTCCTCGTGCATGGCCCGGCCGATGCCGTGGCCGCAGTAGTGGTGCGGGTTGCCGTAGCCGGCCTCGGCGACGACCGTCTCGATGGCTGCGCCGACGTCGCCCAGCCGGCGGTGCGGCCGCATCTCGCGGATGGCCGCGGCAAGCGCCGCGTCGGCGGTGTCGATCAGGCGCTGGGCCTCGGGTGTGATGCTGCCGATGCCCATCGTGAACGCTGCGTCGCCGTGCCAGCCGTCGACGATGGCACCGCAATCGATGGACAGCAGATCGCCCTCCTCGAGCGGGCGCTCGTTGGGGATGCCGTGGATGACCTCGTCGTTCACCGATGCGCAGATGACCGCGGGGAACCCGTGGTAGCCGAGGAAGTTGGAGGTGGCGCCGCGACTGTCGATGACGTCGCGGGCCACCGCGTCGAGCTGCAGGGTGGTGACGCCCGGCCGCGCCGCTGCACGAATGGCGGCGGCGATCTCGGCCACCACCCGGCCGGCGGCGCGCATGGAACGCAGCTGCTCGGGCGAGCGCTGCGCGATGGCGGTGCGCCCGAAGCGGGAGCCGCGCGACGCGCACATGTCAGGCAGGCCTCCGCGAGGCCTCGACCGCAGCGGTGAGCCGGCGGAACACCTCGTCGGGCGACGCGACACCGTCGACGATGGCGAGACGACCGTCGCGCTGGTAGAACTCGATGAGCGGCGAGGTCTGCTCCTCGTAGAGGTCGAGCCGGTGTGCGATGGCCTCGGTGGTGTCGTCGTCGCGCTGCATCACGTCGCCGCCGCAGACCTCACAGATCCACGGCATGTGCTCGTTGCCGGTGGCCACGTAGTTGGTGCCGCAGTCGCGGCACACGCGCCGGGCGGTGATCCGCTGCAGCACCAGTTCGCGCGGCACGTCGAGGTCGATGACCACGTCGATCGGACGCTCGGAGTTGATGATGTCGAGCGCTTCGGCCTGGCCGACCGTGCGCGGGAAGCCGTCGAGGATGTACCCACGACCCACCGCGTCGGGCTGCGAGAGGCGTTCGCGCACCAGACCGACCATGATCTCGTCGCCGACCAGACCGCCTTCGTCCATGACGCGCTTGGCCATCACACCCAGCTCGGTGCCCTCGCGCACCGCGGCGCGCAGCATGTCGCCGGTGCTGATGTGCGGTACCACGAAGTGGCGCGACAACCGCACGCACTGTGTGCCCTTGCCAGCGCCTTGGCGCCCGAGCAAGATCAGCCGGGCGCCCGGGATCACTTCAGGAAGCCCTCGTAGTTGCGCAGCATCAACTGGCTGTCGATCTGCCGCATGAGCTCGAGGGCCACGCCGACTGCGATGAGGACGGTGGTGCCGGCGAACGGGAAGTTGCGCACGTCGAACGCCCACAGCAACAGGTACGGCATGATCGCGATGATGGCCACGAACACGGCGCCCGGCAGCGTGATGCGGTTGACCGCCTTGGCCAGGTAGCGCTCGGTCTGCGGACCGGGACGCACACCGGGGATGAAGCCACCCTGGCGACGGATCTGGTCGGCCTGGCGGATGGGGTCGAACGCGATGGAGTTGTAGAAGTAGGCGAAGGCGATGATCATCAGCGAGAACAGCGTGATGTACACCAGGTTCTGGCTGTTCACCAGGTTCTGGTCCACCCACTGCTGCACCTTGAAGCGCCACGAGCCCTCGGCGGAGCTGCCGAGCAGGTTGGTGAGCAGCACCGGCAGCAGCAGCACGGAGCTGGCGAAGATGATGGGCACCACGCCGCTCTGGTTCACCTTCAGCGGGATGTAGGTGCTCTGGCCGCCGTACATGCGCCGGCCGACCACACGTTTCGCGAACTGCACGGGGATGCGCCGTTGCGCGAGCTCGACCTTGACGACCGCGATGACGATGCCGATGCACAGTGCCACCAGCAGGGCGAACACGAACCAGTTCTTCTCCGCCCACACCGAGTAGAAGCCCGACGGGAGGCTGCTGACCACGGAGGCGAAGATGACCATGCTCATGCCGTTGCCGATGCCGCGCTGGCTGATCAGCTCACCGAGCCACATCAGCACGGCGGTGCCGCCGACGAGGGTGACGATGACGAGGTAGCCGCGCGGCCACATGCCATCGGGCAGCAGCCGCAGGTTGGTGGGCAGGCTCTGCGCGGCGCCGAAGAAGGCGTTGCCGTTGCCGTTGCCGAAGATGAACGTGAGCGCGGTGGCCTGCAGCGTGGAGATGGCGATGGCCAGGTAGCGGGTGTACTGCGTGATCTTGCGCTGACCGACTGCGCCTTCCTGCTGCAGCTTCTCCAGCTTCGGGATGACGACACCGAGGACCTGCATGATGATGCTGGCCGTGATGTACGGCATGATGCCCAGCGCGAAGATGCTGAAGCTGGCGAACGCGCCACCGCTGAACAGGTTGAAGAAGCCCAGCGCACCCTGCGAGTTCGCCGATGCCTTGAACTGCCGCACTGCGTCCTGGTCGATGCCGGGCACGCGGATGGCGACACCCACGCGATAGAGGGCCACCATGGCCATCACGAACAGGATCTTGTTCCGCAGATCGGGCACCTTGAAGACGTTCTTCAAGTTGGAGAACACGGGCTAGCTCCCAGAGGGTTTCGATTCGGCGCCGGGGGCGCCGAGGATCAGCGGTTGGTGAACTGGTTGCCCTTGACCGGCGGGCGACCCTGCTTGAAGGGCGACGGCAACACGGTGACGCTACCGCCTGCGGCGGTGATGGCTGCGTCGGCAGCCTGCGACACGCCATGTGCGGTGAGCTGCACGGCAATGGTGATCTCGCCACGAGCGAGCACCTTCACCAGGTCGCCCTTGCGCACGATGCCGGCCGCGACCAGCACCTCGGGAGTGACGACGCTCTCGCCGAGATCGTTCAGCTGGTCGAGGTTGACCGCGCTGTACTCGACGCGGAAC
>CAZWCU010000280.1:0-4550 GCA_964632715.1 uncultured Bifidobacterium sp.
TTCAGCTCACGCTCGCTGTCGAGCTCGATGCGCCGCTCGGTGCCGGCGAAGAGCTTGCGTGCCGCAGTGCTCGCGTAGGTGGCGCCGACGCTGGCGCCCAACTTGGCGAGATCGCTGTTGCGTTGGCCGCGACCGGTGCGCAGATGGGGACGCAGGCGCGACGGGAGTGCGGCGCGCCGGCGCCACATCGCGATGCCGGCGGCAGCACCGGTGAGCGCGAGCAGCGGGACGACTCGACGGAGGAGGGATCGACGAACGGGTGCGATCGGTTCAGCGTACGGGTCGCCGTGTTGCGGCGGACATCAGACAGCCGGCGATGAGGAACAGCGCGGCGAGCAACGCAACGCCGTGCTCGCCGCCCACGGACGGCAGGCGACCGACGCCACTCTGTCCGCCCGCTCCGCTGGCGAGCGCGGTGGTGACGGTGGAGCCCTGCGGCACGCGATAGGCGAGGACGCACCGGGTGAACTGGACGGTGCTGGCATCGGCGATCACGATGGGTGTCGCCGCGACGGCCTCGGACGTGGGCGCCGCGATGCACTGGAGCGGGAGCGGCTGGGTGCCGAGTGCTGCGAGGTTCGAGGTGACCTCGTACCGGCCCGAGGGGAGGCCGCTGCACTCCCACACCGCAGCGCTGGGGTGGATGCACGGCACCGCGGCGCCGCCCACGCGACGGAGGGTCACCTGCGCGCCGTCGATCGTGCCGTTCACGTCGGCATCGTGCACGAGGATGCGCACGGTGGGCGGACCGATGGCCCACTCGCAGCGCACGAATCCGGTGGCAGAGGTGATGCGGATGTCGGTGGGCGAGGGCAGTGCCGGACCGTTCTCGGCCACGCAGTGGTATCGGCTGTACGCGCCGGCGGGCAGGTCGGCGACGGCGAGCCGGTAGGTGCCCGCGGCGTGTCCCGCGCAGTCGATGGTGAGACCGTCGGCCGACGTGGTGGTGGTGCAGTACTCGCCGAAGCGGTCGTTGCCGAGCTCGTCGAGGTACTGGTACGTGAGCACCGAGGCGAGCCCGAACGGCACGGCCACGTGCGCAGCCAGCGTGGCGTTCACCTCGCCGGAGCCGTCGGTGGGGAACACGTTCATCGTGCACAGGTGCTGTGCGACGCCGTCGCGGATGCGTGCGGAGCCGTCGGGTTCCGGGTCGATGTCCGCATCGGTGGGTGAGCACCAACTCGTGAACCCGACGCCGGTCGCGGGTGCGACCAGGGTGGGGCGGTAGCTGCCGTCGGGTAGATCGAGACACGTCAACCGCAGCAGCGTGGGAGCGGTGACGAGCTCACAGAACACCGGCGCCATGTCGACACCGAACGCGTCGAGCAGGCCGATCTGCACGCCGGCGAGCACGGCCTCCGAGCCGCTCGCCTGCACGTTGACCTGTCCGGCCGCGGACACGGGCGATGCGTACAAGCCGACGCCGGCGAGCACGAGCACGACCGCGATCGCAGCCGCGCCGAGACTCGCCGCGATTCTTGGCTTGTTCCCCCCGCTGGGTTGCACTCCGCCTCCGTTGTTCGCTCACGCGAACAGTACTGCGCCGGCCCCGTTTCCTGGGTGATCGTTCAGGAGCGTTCGACGACCGACGACACCGCTCGCAGCAAGGTGGGAACGAACCGGTCGGGGTTCGACACGACGCAATCGTGGTCGCCGTCGACCCGGAACGCCTCGGCTCGGTGAATGGTCTCGAACAGCCGCACCTGCCGTCGTACCGGCACCACTCGATCGCGCATCGTGATGAGCACCGAAGTGGGCACGTCGACGTCGGCGATCCAGTCGCGTGAGTTGAACTTGCCGATCGCCCGACCCGCCTCGAGCACCATCCGCCAGTCGTGCAGCGACGCCTCCTGGATGGCCCACGGCTCCCACGTGTCGCTCTTGCGCTGCAGGTAGAACTGCTCGGTGAGCCACTGTCGGGCTTGCAGCGGCGTGAGACGGGCGAGCGCCGCCATCCCGGAGAGCCCGAGGAAGCCGAGCTTCTCCTCACGCGACGTCAGGAAGTAGGGCGCGGTGGCGCACAGCACCATGCCGCGCACTCGCTCCGGGTGGCGGCGCCACATCAGCTGCGCGATCGGCCCACCCATCGAGTAGCCGACGGGGATGACCTTGTCGATGCCGAGCACGTCGCACACCGCGAGTGCGTCGTCGGCGCAGTCCTCCAGGCGGAAGCCTTTTTTCGGCGGGGTGCCGGGGCCGTGGCCGGGTTGGTCGAGGGCGACGAGACGGTAGTGGCGGGCGAGTGGGGAGTAGCACGTGAACCAGTTGAGGTCGGCGCTGGCGGTCCATCCGTGCAGCAGCAGCACGGTCGGAGCGTGCTGCGGGCCGCCCATGGTGCGCACGAAGGTGGTGCCGCGGCCGGGCAGGTGCATGGCCGCGCCGTGAGGGAGGTGCGGCGCGGTGTCGGCACCCTTGCCGTCGCGAATGGCCATCACTCGTGCACCGTCATCGTCGCGACCGCCCACCCGTCAAGCGTGGTCGACCTTCAGCACCTGCACGCGCAGCACCCCGTTGGGTGCCTCGTACGACACCCACTGCCCTTCGCCGGCGCCGAGCAGCGCGGCCCCGAGCGGCGAGAGCGGGCTGACCACGTCGAAGTCGCCGGTCTTCTCCTCCATGTGACCCACCAGGTAGGTCTCGGCGAGATCCGGTGTGTCGCCCTCGTAGACGAACGTGACGATGGAACCCGCCGCCACCGTGCCGTCGGTGCCGACCTCGATGATCTCCGCGTTCTCGAGCAGGTGCTCGAGCTGACGGATGCGGCCTTCCATGTGGCCCTGTTCGTCCTTCGCCGCGTGGTAGTCGCCGTTCTCGCTGAGGTCGCCCATCAGGCGTGCCACTTCGATCTTGTTCGCGACTTCGATGCGACCGCGCGTGCTGAGGTCGTAGTGCTCGGCCTGCAGCCGCTCGTACGCGGAACGTGACAGATGAGTACTGGCCATAAGGCTGTGGAGCCTATCCGGGCGTTCCCGGCCTGGACAGCCGTGCCCGGTACGCGCCCGGTGTGATGCCCACGGCACGCTGGAACTGGCGGGTGAACGAGCTCTGGTCGTAGAAGCCGCACTCGCCGGCGATGGCGGCGAGTGACAGGTCGGTCTCGTCCAGCCGACGGGCGGCCTCGTCGATGCGCGTGCGGATGATCAGCTGCTTGGGCGAGACGCCGAGCGTGCGCCGGGTGGCGCGTTCGAGTTGCGTGGCCGTGAGCCCGGCGGCGGTGGCCAGGTCGGCCACCTTCAGCGGCCGGTCGTAGCTGCTGCGGACGAGGTCGATGGCGGCCTGCAGGCTGGCGTGGTGCCTGCCCGCGGGCGCGGTGGCGCCCACGCGGAGGTCGTCGCTCACCACCACGATGCCGCTGACCGCGCCGTGCTCGTCACGCAACAGGGTCTTGCTGGTCACGTACCAGCCGCGCGATCCGTCGGGACGCAGGATCATCTCCAGTTCGTTGCGGATGGCCTCGCCGGTGGCGAGCAATCGGGCGTCCTGCGCCTCGTACGTGTCGACCAGATCGGGTGGGAACAGGTCGCGGGCCGTGGAACCGAGGACCTGGTCGCGGCGTCGACCGGCTCGTTCCGCGAAGGCAGGGTTGATGGCGAGGTAGCGACCAGCCGTGTCCTTCACGCAGAACATGGTGTGGGGCACCCCCGCGAACGCATCGTTGAGCGCGGCGACGACCATCTCCGTCACCGACATCGCTCCAGCTCTGTGCACCCGCTCATTGTGTCGCGCCGCCACGTTGTACGAACGCGACACCGTCGCTGGCGGATCGGTGCTAGCGCAACGGTGCCGATGAGCGTTCGATGGAGCGATGAGCGACACGCATCCCGTCATCGCCCCCGACAGCGTCGCCGCCTCCGCTCGCGCGGAGCGTCTGCTGGTCGACTCGCTGGCCGATCTCAGCCGGCGCGAGCGTCGCCAGCAGCAGCGTCTCGCAGGGGTGGTGCAGGACGCGCGGCTGCGGGCTCTCACGTTCGCGCTCACCGATGAAGTGCTGCGGTTCGGTGACGTGCGCCGTGCCGCTGCTCGCTTCCGCTCCATCGTCGGTGACGTCGGCGTGCCCTCGTCGCTGGGCCTCGTCGATCGCTGGTCGCTGCGGCTCGGCGCCGCGCTGGCGCCCGTGTTGCCGTGGGTGGTGATGCCGCTCGTACGCGCTCGCATCGTGCGTGAGAGCAACGGTGTGGTGCTCGCGGCCGACGACCCCGCGTTCGCACACCACCTCGCGACGCGTGCCGACGACGGGTTCCGGATGAACGTGAACGTGCTCGGCGAGGCCATCCTGAGCGACGACGAGGCGGCGGAGCGGTTGTGGATGATCCGCGAGCGCATTGCGCGTGCGGACGTCACCTATGTGTCGTTGAAGATCTCGGCGGTCGTCGCCAATCTCGACGTGCTCGCGTTCGACCAGTCGATCGAGCGCATCTGCGAATGCCTGCGCGTGCTCTATCGAGACGCGGAGACAGCGGTGCCGCGCACCTTCGTGAACCTCGACATGGAGGAGTACCCCCACCTGCCGCTCACCATCGCGGCGCCCGTCCGGGTCCTCGACGAGCCCC
>CAZWCU010000281.1:0-4505 GCA_964632715.1 uncultured Bifidobacterium sp.
CCTTACGCACTCATACCCGCCGTGGGGAGCAGCCCGCACCTGCAGGACTGGATCCAGGGCAAGGTGCCCGCACTCGTCTGACGGTCTGCCGTTAGCGTCGGCGCCTACATGGGCGCGATCATCCTGTTGACCGGTGGCGTCGTCGCGCTGTTCGTCCGCCCTCGCGGCGTCGCGCTGTGGATGGGGCCGACGCTGTTCGCCGTCGTCGGTGTGCTCAGCACGCTGGTGCGCTGGAACGACGTGAGCGAGTCGCTGCGACTGCTGCGCGACCCACTGCTGTTCCTGCTGTTCGCGGTGCCGTTGGCCGTGCTGCTCGACCGCATCGGCGTGTTCGCCGCACTCGCTGCGGCAGTCGACGGTGGCCGCCACCTGGTCGCGTGGCTGTGGGTGCTGGCCGCGCTGGTCACGGTGGTGTTCAACCTCGATGCCGCGGTCGTGCTGCTCACGCCTCTCTACATCCGCATCGCCCGCCGACACGGCCTCGCGCCGGAGATGGTGGCGTTCCAACCGGCGCTGCTCGCCTGTCTGGCCAGCAACCCGCTCCCCGTGTCCAACCTCACCAACCTGATCGTCGCGGAGCGATTCGACCTCGGTGTCGGCGACTTCGTCCGCCATCTCGCGCTGCCCACCCTCGTCGCGTGCGTGGTCGGCTGGCTGTGCTTCCGCAGGACGTTCCACCTCCACCCGACCGTCGACGGCGTCGACGAGCCCGTCGACGCGACCGCCCTGCGGCGAGGCCTGCCGATCGTCGGGTTCGTGCTCGCCGGCTTCACGGTCGGCGATCTGATCGGCGTGCCCGCGTGGGTCGTTGCCGCGATCGCCGTGCTGTGGGCGATGGCGATGGTGCGTGAGGTGCCGTGGACGTCGGTGCCGGCCGAGGCGATGCTGGTCGCGGCCGCGCTGGCGGTGCTGGTGGCCGGCGCCGTTCCGCACCTCGGTCTCGAGCATCTGCTGCGCGGCACCGGACTCGGTGGAGAGGTGCGTGCGTTGCTGTTCGGCGTGGCCGGCAGCAACCTGGCCAACAACCTGCCGGCCGTGCTCGCCGGCAGCGCCGCGCTGCACGAACCCGGGCAGGTGTGGCCGCTGCTGATCGCTGTGAATATGGGCCCGACCCTGGTGCTCACGGGTGCGCTCAGCGGGCTGCTCTGGCGCGACACCGCGGCCGGCATGGGGGTGCACGTCAGCGCCCGCCGCTACACGGCCGTCGGTCTGCGGGTCGGGTTGCCGGCGCTGTTGGCCGCCGCACTGGTGGTGCTGTTCACCTGAGCCGGGCAGTCGGTTCGGAGGTACGCCGCATAGCCTCTGCCTCATGCCGCAGATCGTGATCAGCCGGGAGTACGCGCCGATGGGCGTGCGGCTGGCAGTGCGCAGCAGATCGATCCGGATGGTCGAAGCGATCGAGTCCGGCCTGGCCCGGTACCCCGACATGGGTGTGCGCGGTGAGCTCACCATGCACGTCGACGTGCACGACGACCTGGCGGGCGACCCCGGCTGGCCGCACGTCGAGTACGTCGATGATCAGGTTGCGCTGGTGGTGCGCATCGGGTCGTCCACCGCCACGCTCACCTTCGCCACAGGGCAGGTGCAGGTGGATCTCTCCCGATCGCTGTGCGACGTGCCCGACGCGTTGCGGCTGCTGGCCGAGTCGGTCTTCACGGCTGCCGCCGAGCGCACCGGCGAACTGCGCGCGGTGCACAGCGCGCTGGTGGTGCACGACGGCGTCGGGTTGATGCTCCGCGGCGCGTCGGGCGCGGGCAAGAGCACGCTCGCGTACGGGTGCCTGCGCAACGGCTGGAGCGTCTGTAGTGCCGACTGGGTGTACGCGTCGGCGCACCGGCCCGCGGGCCGCTTCGCGGGCTACCCGTGGCGGCTGATGATGCCCGCCGACGCGGCCGCTCGCTTCCTGGAGACGACCACGGTGCAGGCGGTGCCGCACCCGACGGAGGAAGGCGAGCGCGTGCCCGTGCACCCGCCCGCCGCGCAGCAGGTGCTGGAGGCCGACGTGAACGCGGTGGTGCTGCTGGATCCGTCGCCGGTGCTGGCCGTGCACGCCATCGGCGCCCGCGAGGCGATCGACAGGTTCTGGGCGCCGGCGTTGCCCACCGAGCACGAGCACCTGGCCGAGGAGTGGGTCGCTGAACTGCTCGCGCGTCCGGTGTTCGTGCTGCAGCGCGGCAACGACCCGATGGCCGCCGTGCAGCGGCTCACCGAGTTGGCCGACGGCCTCCGTTAGCGCGACCGGCTGACGACGTCGGCCGCGTGCAGCATCTGCCGGCCGACCGGCTCGAGCCCGATCTGCGTGCACAGCAGTCCGGTCGAGACGCGTTCGATCACGCCCCACTCCCAGATCGCGGCGACATCGAGGCCGGTGCGCGTGGCCAGCCACTGCGCGCGCTGCATCGGACCGTCGGCGAGCAGTTCCACGGGGTCTTCGCGCATCAGCACGCCGAGGTCGTACTCCGCTTCGGCCAGCAAGCCGTCGGGGTCGACCAGCTTGAACCCATCACCGGCCTGCAGTGCGTTCCACTCGTGCACGTCGCCGTGCACGAGCACCGCCCGCCCATCGTCGTGCGCGGCGATGCGGCGCGCCGCGCAGTCGAGTGCGTCGGCGACCGCCTGCTCGCTGCACGGGTGGTCGAGCGCCTCCCACAACCGGGTGATGTGCTCGACCAGCCATCGCCCCTTCTCCGCGCCGGTGGGCAATCCCGCATCAGGCGCGGGCCGCCACACCCGAGCCGCGGCATCGGTGAGCACCTCCAGCCGAATCGCCAGCGGCAGCCCGAGGTCGTGCAGCGACGGCCCGAGTCGTTCGATCAGCAGCGCACCCACCGCGGCGTCGGACTGCAGCAGCTGCGCGCACCCTTCACCGCCGGCCAGCCGCAGCACGGTGATCTCGTGTGCGGCGGCATCACCGCGCGGCACCAGCAGCTTCAGCACGGCCGGTGTCTCGTCGGGCAACGACACCGCGACCACGAGTGCTTCCGTCCCGTCCTGGAACACGTCGCCGATGCCGAGCTGCCACCCGACGGCGAGTGCCGCGACCAGGTCGGGCAGGTCCGTGAGCCAGCGGTCGGCGCCTGCGGCCAGTGCCTTCGCGCGCACGACTGCAGGGACCCCGATCACGGCACGCTCAGCTGGTGCTGCGGTGCGCCGCCGCGAGGTGCGCCACGTCGTGCATGATGCGCGCCATCTGGAAGTCCTTCGGCGTGTACACCGCGCTCACGCCCGCGTCGGCGAGGCGCTGCCGGTCGCTCTCCGGGATGATGCCACCCACCACGACCGGTGCGTCGACGCCCTCGGCGCGCAGCATCTGCACGATCGCGGGCACCAGCGACAGGTGCGACCCGGAGAGGATGGACAGACCGATGACGTCGGGGTCCTCGTCGCGAGCGGACGCGACGATCTGCTCCGGCGTCAGCCGGATGCCGCTGTAGACGACCTCCATGCCGGCGTCGCGCGCGGCGACGGCGATCTGCTCGGCGCCGTTGCTGTGCCCGTCGAGGCCGGGCTTGGCCACCAGGAACCGCGGCGGGCCGCCGGCCATCGTCTTCACGTACTCGGCCACCGCGGCGAGCTCGCCCACGCGCCTGCCCACTGCCGCGTTCACGCCGGTGGGTGCGCGGAACTCGCCGAACGCGTCGCGCAGCACGGCCGACCACTCGCCGGTGGTGCCGCCGGCCTTGGCGAGCGCGATGGACGGCTCCATCACGTTGCCGCCGCCGACGGCCGCATCGTGCAGGGCGGCGAGCGCCGCGTCGACGGCTGCCTGGTCGCGCGTGGCACGCCACTGCTCCAGCTCCGCCACCTGTTCGGCCTCGATGGCGGGGTCGACGGTGAGGATGTTGCCGGGCGTGTCGAGCGGCGAGGGCTCGGTCTCGGTGAAGCTGTTGACACCGACCACCGTCTGGTCGCCGGCTTCGATGCGGCGCGTGCCGTCGGCCATCGACCGCACCCGCCGCCCCTTCCACCCGTCGACCGCGGCCAACGAGCCGCCCATCCAGAGCACGTCGTCGAGCGCGCTCCGGGCCCCCGCGATACGGCTGGTCACCTGCCAGGTCTCGTCCGCGGCGGGTTTCAGCTCCATCGCGGGGTCGCCGCGATCGCTCGCGTACGAAAAGCTGACGGGTATCTTCTCGCCGACGTCGAGCACGCCGCGCACGCAGGTCACGCGCGAAGCGCTCGCGCGCAGATCGGCGCAGGTGAGCCCCACCTTGCGCCAGTCGCGCCCGGCGAGCTCTCGATCCTGCTGGACTTCTCCACTCCGGGCGGCAAGTTCACGCCCACGCCCGACACTCCACCGACCATCCCGTTCGCCTTCCTCAGCGACGGCAGGTGCCAGGCCGGCTACGTCACAGGGTTTCCGGCCCCGTCGGTGACCTATCTCGCCGATCTGACTGGTCGGCCCTGCAACGCCGCCGCCCTCGATGCCCGCAACCTCGAGGCCTACGCGCTCATCCAGGACGCGCTGGACAAGGGCGCAGTCGCCGTCTTGGCGGCGGAGGGAA
>CAZWCU010000282.1:0-4481 GCA_964632715.1 uncultured Bifidobacterium sp.
ACCTCACCACCCTCACCACGGCACTCTCACCCAAGGCCCGATCGGTGGATCGAGGATAAATGCTGTCCTTGATGTGGCATCCCGTCACGCCCACGACGACGAACGCCACTCCAGCAATTTTGGTGAATAGACGCACCCAGTGAACGTATCACGCGGGATCGACGCTCCCTGCGGGGGTCAACGACGACCAGCGGCCGTGGACGGCCCTGGGGGCCGGAATAGCCGCGGTATCGAGATGATGGTGCCGGCCCGGTCAAGCATCGGCTCGAGCAGAGCGCCAGTGGATTACCCGTGTAGGCCGTTCAGCGCTGCTTCGCCGACCGTCACGAGCTGACGGATCGGTGCTCCTCGATCATCGAACTCAGGCCGGCGGCGATTGCGGCGTCGCGGTCCTGTGTTGCGTGCTGATAGATGAGCGCAGCCCGTGGTGACGACTGACCCATTCTCGCCATCAGTTCCTTCGTGCTCGCTCCGGTCGCGGCCGCCAGCGTGTTGCCGGTGTGGCGGAGGTCGTGGAAGCGCAGCCCGGTGATGCCGACCGCCTTCGTCGCTCGGCCCCACGCGGTGTACAGCGTCGCCCGCCGCATTGGTGCGCCGCTCGTCGTCGTGAACAACAGTCCGTCGGCGCCGAGCGGCACCGACGCGAGATGTTGCTCGAGGTCGGGGATGATCACCTGCGGGATCACGATCGTGCGGACGCCGGCGTCGGTCTTGGGCGGACCGAGCACCAGGGTGCCGTCGGACAGCTCCTGGTACTGCTCCTCGATTCGAACGGTGCGATGCAAGAGATCGAGGTGGCGCACGCGCAAGGCCCGGATCTCCCCGAGTCGCAGCCCGCAGAAGGTGGCCAACAACACCGCCGCGCGGAGCTCCGGTGCGATCGCGTCGGCCAGGTCAAACACCTGCGCAATCGTCGCCACGGGGCGCTCTGCAGGGCGCTCCGTGGAAGCGCCCTTCACGATGCACGGGTTGCGCACCACGATGCCGTCCTCCACCGCGGTGGCGAACACAGCGTGCACCAGTCGATAGCACTTGGCGATCGTCGAGGCGCCCGGCTTGCCAGCAGAGATCATGTCGGCGCGCCACGTGCGGATGCGGCTCGGCGTGATCTCGCGAAGTTCCGTCGCGCCGAGCGCCGGCAGGATGTGCAGGCGCAACTCGCCCTCGTACAGCTCGCGAGTGCGAGGCCGTAGATGCGGTCGCTCGGCGAGCCAGCGCAAAGAGTACTCCTCGAACGTCACCTTGCCGGCGTCGGGGTCGATCCAAGAACCGCGGTCGACATCGGAGCGCACCGAAGCGAGGTACGCGTCGGCCTCGCGCTTGGTGCGGAACGTCGTCGGCGCGCTGTGCCACACGAGATCGACGCAGTAGCGCGCCTGGAAGCGACCCGACGGCAACTTGCGCACGCTTCCCCATCGGCTGCGACCCACGGTGACACTGTAATTCCGTTATGGCACGGAAGTGGCACGAAGTGGCACGACGACCGGTTCCGGGAGGCTCGCTAAGAGGGCGCACCCACTCTGAGCTGGGCTTTCAATGGAGCGGGTGACGGGAATCGAACCCGCGTTCTCAGCTTGGGAAGCTGATGTTCTACCTCTGAACTACACCCGCGAACAGGCCTGCACGATACCGCCCGCTGCGCGACCCCGCCACCGGGAAGCGACCCGAGAGCCGGCGAACGGGCTCGGCTAGTCTCGGCGCGTGATTCTTTCCGATGCGACCTTGCGTGAGCTCATCGGGTCCGGGCGCATCCTGCTCGACCCGTACGACCCCGAGCTGGTGCAACCCGCATCGGTCGACGTGCGCCTCGGGACCGAGTTCCGTGCGATGCGCAACAGCCGCCTCACGCACATCGACCCGTTCGATCCGCACGACAAGCTGATGGAGACCGTCAGCGTGCCCGAGGGCGAGCCGTTCGTGCTGCACCCCGGCGAGTTCGCGCTGGGTCACACCGCCGAGACGGTCGGTTGCCCCGACGACATCGTCGGCGTGGTCAACGGCAAGAGCTCGCTCGGTCGCCTCGGCATCCAGGTGCACGCCACGGCCGGCTTCATCGACCCCGGCTTCAAGGGCACCGTCGTGCTCGAGCTGTCGAACGTCAGCAACCTGCCGATCCTGCTGCGCCCCGGCATGAAGGTGGCGCAGCTCGTGTTCCAGAAGCTCGACCGGCCCGCCGAACGCCCCTACGGCCACCCCGACCTGAAGAGCAAGTACATGAACCAGCAGGGCGCGGTCGCCAGCAAGTACAACCAGAACACGATGTAGGCGCGATCCCGCGGCCGGCATCATCGAGTCATGGCGCGGGAACGAGCGAGATCCGCGTGACGGCGATACCGAGTTGGCGGCTGTCGGCGTTGGTCGGGTCGACGTCGCACGGACGCAGGACGAACGGCGTGCGAATCGTGATGCGTGCCACGTCGTCCTGACGCTGCAGGACGGCGAGGGGTACCGCTGCCTCCAGGTGATGGACGGTTGACTCGGGGCGTACGGCGACGGTGAGGGCGACGTCGTTGACGAGCAGCTGTGTGAGATGCAATGCGGAGGGATCCAACGCGTGTGTGACGGTGACCCGCAGCAACACGTCGTCGGACGTGGGGAGCGCGAGGTCGACGGTCGAGACGGTGCCCGACCCCGTCCAACTGATCCAGGAGTCGCCGAATCGTTCCGATCCGTGCCAGCCCGTGCCCGGGATGCGCCGGTCGAAGCCGAATGTGCTCTCTGCGTCCGCACGAGGTTCGACCACTGCGGCCTCGGCACTCGGCTGGCCGGCCGACCACTGCTGCCAGCGTTCCTCGAAGAGCTCGGTGGCGAAGCGGTGCAGCTCGGCGTCGAGCTCGGTGAGCCCGCGAAGGTCGTCGAGGGTGGCGGCGTCGAGCTCGGACACGGCCGTGCGGTCGAGGGTGGGGTTCACGTGAGGGAACCCGGCGAACGGCGGCCAGTCCAGCGCGGCGCAGATCAGGGTCGTCGACGCGTCGACGCGTTCGGTCAGGCCGAACGCCAGGCACTTCGCCAGGTTGTCCTTCGCTCGTGACAGATCGTTGCGGCCCAGCGTGCCGGGGTCGCCACCGGCGACGCTCTCGGAGCCGAGGGTGGCCGTCTGGATGTTGCCCATGTGGGCCGTCGCGATCTTGCGGTGGGAGTGGAGGAACTCCCTGAGGGGGAGCGCTCGGACGCGCTCGCCGAGCACCGAGCGTTCGCGTCGCTGCGTCTCGGAGAAGTCGAACGGCATGTTGGACTCATCCGTCTGGCGCAGGAAGTAGTAGGCGGACAACGCGCGGTCGATCGGCTCACGCAGGAACGTGATGACCGACGGTGGACGCTGGAACGCTCGCGTGATGCCGTGGCCGACGTGCCCCACGACCAACTGGAAGTCGTCGAGCTGGGCGAGCAGTGTCGATCCGTGCTCGATGCGCTCGGGAAGTTCGAGGGTCGCCGACGGTGCGAGGCGCGTGCCGAGCAGCGCCTTCAAAGAGCTGCCGCCGGTCTTCGCGATGTGGAGGAACAGGATCGGAGAGTCGCTCACGACTCACCTCTGACGAACCGGGGGCGCGTCATCACGCGCTGCCCGCGTGTCTGGAGCCGGTCAGGTGACCTGATCACCCGGCGCGATGGTGGCGGGGTCGATGCCGTCTGCCTTGGCCGCGGCGAACGCCTGCGCCTGGCCCACCCAGTCCTCGGTGGCGATGCGGCCGTCCTGGTGGTCGGGCATGATCTCCTGGATCTGCTCGACGGTGAGCGCGGCCAGTTGCTCGAAAGTGGTGACGCCGGCGGCCTGCAGCGACTCCTCGTTCTTGGGGCCGATGCCGACCACGAGCTGCAGGTTGTCGGCGGCCACCTCGACGACGGCCGGTGCGTCCGCGACCGCGACCGCGACGGCGCCGCGGGCGAGCGGCGACACCACGACCGGTGTGCCGGTGGCGATGGGCGTCTCCTGCGCGGCAAGCGCACGCTCGCCGGCTTCGATGGCGTCGAGGAGGTGGATGGAGATGTCGGCCACCTTCACCTCGTTGTCTTCCTTGCCGGCAGCCTTCACGCCGTCGTCGAGCATGATGTAGCAGAACGGGCAGGCGGTGGCCACACGGCTGGCACCGGTGCTGATGGCTTCCATCGCACGCTCGTCGTTCACCTTCGTGCCGACGTTCTCCTCCATCCACATGCGAGCGCCACCGGCGCCGCAGCACATGCCCTTGGTGCCGTTGCGCGGCATCTCGACCACTTCGATGCCCTTGATGCTGCCCACCACCTTGCGCGGTGCGAGGTAGACGTCGTTGTGGCGACCGAGGTAACAGCTGTCGTGGTACGTGATGCGCTCCTCGAGCGAGGCTTGGCTCACGTCGAGCTGGCCGGTCTCGATGAGGTTCTCCAGCAGCTGGGTGTGGTGCACCACTTCGTAGTTGCCACCGAGCTGCGGGTACTCGTTCTTCAACGTGTTGAAGCAGTGCGGGCACTGCGTGATGATCTTCTTCACGCCCATGCCGTCG
>CAZWCU010000283.1:0-4432 GCA_964632715.1 uncultured Bifidobacterium sp.
GGATGTCGACCGTGCCGAACTCCGCGTAGGCCGCGTCGGCGAGGCGATCTGCGTCGTCCCAACTGCCGGCGTGGTACGCGATGGGGAGCGCGCGCCGGCCGAGCGCGCGCACCTCGTCGGCCACCATCTCGCAGTTCGCGATCTTGCGACTGGCGATCACCACGTCGGCTCCGCGCTCCGCGAACGCCAACACCATCTCTCGGCCGAGGCCGCGCGAGCCGCCGGTGACGACTGCGACCTTACCGGTCAGCTCGAACAAGTCCTGTGCCATGTGCGGAACCTACAGTGAGCGAATGGCCATCGACTTCACCCTGAGCCCCGAGCTCGAAGACATCCGAGTTCGCGTGCGTGCATTCATCAACGACGTGGTGAAGCCGGGAGAGGCCGAGCTGGACCGTCTGCGGGACGAAGATCGCGCCGACTACATCGGCAAGCTCGTCGCGATGCGCAAGGAGGCTGCAGCCGCCGGGCTGTGGATGCCGCACATGCCCAAGGAGTGGGGTGGCATGGGCCTCGGCCACGTGCAGCTGGCCATGGTGCAGGCGGAGGCCGCGAAGGCCAGCATGGGCCCGTGGGTGCTCAACTGCCAGGCCCCCGACGAGGGCAACATGCACACGCTGCTGCACTGGGGAACTCCTGAGCAGAAGGAGAAGTACCTGAAGCCGCTGTGCGACGGCACCGCGATGAGCTGCTTCGCGATGACGGAACCGGAGGTGGCGGGCAGCGACCCCACGCTCATCCAGACCACCGCCGTGCAGGACGGCGAGGAGTGGGTGGCCAACGGGCACAAGTGGTTCATCTCCAACGCGCGCCGCGCGAAGTTCGCCATCCTCGTCTGCCGCACCGAGGACGACCCCGACCTGCCGCAGGCCGCCAACACCGCGTTCATCGTCGACCTGCCCAGCGACGGCTGGAACCGCGTGCGCGAGGTCGAGACCATGCACGGATCGAGCGGCCACAGCGAGATCGTCATCGAAGACCTGCGCATCCCGGCAGAGAACATGCTCGGCGGTCGCGGGCAGGGGCACATGCTCGGCCAGTACCGCCTCGGGCCGGCCCGGTTGGCGCACTGCATGCGCTGGATCAGCCAGGCCGAAACCGCGCTCGACATGATGGTGGCCCGCTCGCTCGAGCGGTACTCGCACGGCAGCATCCTGGCCGAGAAGCAGGGCATCCAGTGGATGATCGCCGACAGCTCGATGGAGATCTATCAGTCGAAGCTGATGGTCTTGCATGCCGCTTACCTCATCGACAGCGGGGCCGACTTCAAGAGCGAGGTCTCGATGGCCAAGCACTTCGTCGCCAACATGCTCGGTCGCGTCATCGACCGCAGCATCCAGGTGCACGGCGCGCTCGGCTACAGCACCGACACGCCGCTGGCGCACATGTTCCAACACGCCCGTTGGGCACGCTTCGCCGACGGCGCCGACGAGATCCACCAGATGCGCATCGCGCAGCGCACCATCAGCGCGTACCGCGACTTCGGCACCACGCGCACCGCAACCGGCAACCTGCCGCTCTGACCGTCCGCAGCCTCCTGCATGCAATGGACTGAACTCGCCTTCGCCTTCGTCACGTCGACGGTGGGTGCATTGGGTGGGCTCGGGGGAGCCGTGCTGCTGGTGCCGTTGCTGGTGCTCACCGGCACGTCGCCGCGCCTTGCCGCACCGCTCGGCCTGGTGTCGGTGGCGGCCGGTTCGCTGTCGGCGGCCGCCCCGCAGCTGAAGGAGCACACCGTCAACCACCGGCTGGGCATCACCACCGAACTGGCGGCGAGCGTGGGCGCCGTGGGCGGCGCGCTCGGCAGTGGCATGGCCAGCGACGTCTTCCTGCAGCGATTCCTCGCGGTGGTCGCCATTTCGGCGGCGCTGCTCGGTGGTCGCCGCAAGGGCATCCGCAACCTGCCCGATCCAGCGTTGACGGCCGCCGACGCCGGCGAACACGTCGGCAGCCTCTCCGGCGCGTACCCGCTCGGCGACGGCGTCGTGCCGTACCGGGCACGGCGACTCGGCGCCGGCGTCGGCCTGTTCGGCGTGTCGGGTCTGTTGGCGGGCATGGCGGGTGCCAGCGGCGGCTTCATCAAGACGCCGGCCACCAGCGAGGTGATGCACGTGCCCGTGCGCGTGGCAGCGGCCACCACCACGTTCACGATCGGCCTCACCGCCGCCACCGGGCTGGTCGTCATGTCGGTGCAGGGCCGGCTGCAGCTCGATCACTGCGCGGCGGTGTGCGTGGGCAGCATGTTCGGTGGCCGGGTTGGTGCACTTGCACAAACACGACTGTCCCCGCCGCAGGTCCGCCGGTTCCTCAGCGTGGTGCTGGTCGTCGTCGGAATCGTGCTGCTGGTGCGCGCATGAGCGATCAACCCGCTCCGGTGCTCGACGTGCTGCCACGCGGCACGGCCACGCTCCTCAAGGTGGCGGCCGTCCTCGCGCTCGTCGCGGCCGCGGTCGGCACTGTCACCCGCGGGCGAGTCAGCTCGGTGTTCGGCGGCATCGCCGTTGCCGTCATCGTCGCCGCGCCGCTGCTCAGGGTCGCGATGCTCGGCGTCCGCTGGCTGCGCATCGGCGACCGTCGCTTCGCTGCTGCCGCCGCCGGCTTCCTGCTCGTCACCGCCGCCGGCGCCGCCCTCGCCCTCCTCTGACCCATCCCGAACCGAGGCTTTCCTCCAGACCGACCCCTTCCGAGGGTGTGCGCGGGCAAACCCTGGACGTGAGCCTCGGGTTGGAGGAAAGCCTCGGACCGGACTGGATTGCCTGGGGGTCAGCCGGCGAGGGGGCTGTCGAGGCGCTGGCGGACCGCGGCGCGGATCTGTTCGTCGAAGCGGTGCATGTGGGCCTCGATCAGGTGTGCGGCGCGGTCGGCGTCGCGAGCGCGCAGGGCGACGAGGATCTCGCGGTGCTCGGCGATCATGCCGTGCAGGTCGGCCACGTCGCCGAGATACAGGTGCCACAGCCGATCGCTGTGCGCGTAGAGGTTGTCGAGCTGGTCGGTGAGGAAGCGGTTGTCGGCCGCGGCCCACACCAGCTCGCGGCAGCGACGGTCGATGTCGAGCAGCTCGACGGGGGAGGAGGTGGGGTGCGCCTGCTCGAGCACGGCCGCCATGTCGTCCCACATCGCGTCGGTTCCACGAGCGCTCGCCAGCCGCATTGCGTACGGCTCGAGGATGGCCCGTGTCTCGTAGAGCAGGGCCAGGTCGTCGACGTCGATGCTGCTCACGTACATGCCGCGGCGGGAGATGACAGTCACGAACTGATCGCGTGCCAGCCGCTGCAACGCCTCGCGGATGGGAGTGCGTCCGAGGCCGAGGGTTTCCTGCAGCGACTCCTCGCGCAGCACAGTTCCGGGCGCGAGATCGAGCCGCACGATCATGCGGCGGAGATCGGCGTAGGCACGCTCGGAGAGGGTGGCGGTCGGTGTGATATGGTGATGATATATCACCGGCCGTCGTTGCGGCGACCGCACTTCCTGGGAGACATCAATGAGCGACACCCCCGTTCCTGCCGGCGCAACCGTTCCGACGACCGCGAAGGTGGTCGTCATCGGCGCCGGCATCGTCGGCAACTGCCTCGTCGGTCACCTCGCCCGACTGGGCTGGACCGACATGGTGCTGCTCGACAAGGGGCCGCTCCCGAACCCCGGCGGCAGCACCGGGCATGCGTCGAACTTCATCTTCCCGACGGATCACAACAAGGAGATGGCGTTCCTCACGCTCGACAGCCAGAACCAGTACATCGACGCCGGGCTGAACAACACCTGCGGCGGCATCGAGGTCGCGCGTGAGCCGCAGCGACTCGAGGAGTTCAAGCGGCGCATGACCTCCGCCAAGGCATGGGGCATCGACGCTCGCCTCGTCACACCCGCCGAGATCAAGGAGATGGTGCCGTTCATCAACGAGGACATCCTCCTCGGCGGCTACTACACCCCGAGCGTCAGCGTGGTCGACTCGCTGGCCACCGGCACGATGATGCGCGACGAGGCCGTCGCCAAGGGCGTGCTGCAGGTGTTCGCCAACACCGAGGTGCTCGACGTGGAGACCGTGCCCGGCCCCGGCGGCCCGAAGGTCAGTGCCGTCGTCACCGACAAGGGTCGCATCGAAGCCGAGTACGTCGTGGTCGCCTGCGGCGTGTGGAGCCCGCGCATCGCCGCGATGGCCGGCGCCAACATCCCGCTCACCCCGGCCGTGCACCAGATGGCCGACGTCGGCCCCATCGACATCCTGCAGGAGAGCAACAAGGAGCTCGCGTTCCCCATCATCCGCGACATGGACACGTTCTGCTATGAGCGCCAGTCGGCGGGCTCGATGGAAGTCGGCAGCTACGCCCACCGGCCGATCCTTATGCGCCCCGACGACATCCCGTCGATCGCCGCGTCGGCGCTCACGCCCACCGAGCTCCCGCTCACCTACGACGACTTCGACCCGCAGATGGAG
>CAZWCU010000284.1:0-4419 GCA_964632715.1 uncultured Bifidobacterium sp.
AGCGACGCGACGGCCGACTGGCAGGCGGTGTTCAGCGCAATGGCGTGCTACCGCACCACCTCGCCGTCTCAGCAGCGCGACCTGGCCGCTGTCGCAGCGGCGCTGGCCGGCGACACGGGCTTCCCGCTGCTGGTCGACCTGCGACCCGGGCTGGTCGTCCTCGACAGCGGCAAGGACCAGTGGGAGGCCGACGCCCACGGCCTCGACACCGACTTCACCCACCTCGCCGCCACCCTCCAGACCGCGGCCCGCGAACTCGGCGCCAGCGCGGACCCCGGGCTGCCGCGCTTCGCGCAGCTCTTCATCGACGCGGCCGACGTCGCCGCCGTCCGCGCGTTCTGGATCGCCACACTCGGGTACACCCCCGACCATCGAGCCGGGGTCACCGACATCCACGATCCGCGGCGGCTGAACCCAGTGCTGGTGTTCCAACAGCTCGACGTGTCGGAGACCGAGCGGCGCCGGCAACGCAACCGCATCCACTTCGAGCTCGCCGTCCCCTCGGACCAGGCGCAGGAACGGGTCGCCACGGCCCTCGCCGCAGGCGGCCGCCTGCTCGACCAGTCGGAGCATTCATGGCGCGTCGCCGACCCCGAAGGCAACGAACTCGTCATCCTCGCCGGTGCGTGAGCACGGCGTCGTTCGAACATCTCGACACTTCGGGAAGCGCTTCATCGCGACACCCGCGATGAAGCGCTTCGCCAACTGCCTTCGACCGTGGGTCGAGGCCGCTGCCGGCGCGCGGGCAGGCGAACGTCGGCCGCCGCGCTAGCGGGCGCGGGCCTTGGCCATCACCTGGCCGTGCAGCCCGACCAGCACACCGCGTGCCGATGCTTCCCACGTGAGCGTGCGGGCGCGGGCCAGTGCGGCGTCGGCCATCGCCTGACGGCGCGGCGCGTCGAGCAGCACGTCGGCCATCGCGTCGCCCAGGCACTCCAGCGGCACCAGCACGCCGGTGACGCCGTCGACCACGCTGCTGCGGTGGCCGTTCACGTCGGTGGCCACGGCCGGGATGCCGCACGCCGCAGCCTCGGTCATCGTCAGCCCCCACCCTTCGGCCAGGGATGCGCTGCTGACGAGCCACGCCCGCTGGTACAGCGCGATCAGGTCGTCGTCGGCGAGCCGGCCGGTGAGATGGATCCAATCGTGCGCGTGGTGCTGCTCGATGCGTTGCTCGAGCACCGGCTTCAGCGGGCCCTCCCCCACGATGAACAACTGCAGATCGGGTACGCGCCGCTTGGCCACCACGGCTTCGTCGATGAGGTGATCCTGGCGCTTCACCGGCGCGAGCCGCCCCACCGACACCACCGTCGGCACCGCGGCCCGCTCGCCGCCGGGGTGGAACGCTTCATCGACGCCGTTGTTCACGGCCACCACACGGTCCTGCCGGAAGCCGAGGTGCAGCAGCTCGTCCCGGGTGGCGTCGCTGGGGGTGAGCGTGAGCGTGCGCCGGTAGAACGGCGGCGCCAGCCGGGCCTCCACCGCACGGCCCATGAACGCGAACGGCCGGGGCAGCAGCTGGTCCCACATCGGTCCGTGCACGTGGTGCAGGAACGTGATGCGCGGCTTGTGACACCACACAGGACTCAGCCACGGCACGCCGTTCCAGATCTCGACGAGCGCGTCGTAGTTCCGACGCTCTCGCAGCTCGCGGGCCACGCCACGCGCGAACACGCTGTACCGGCTGCCCTTGCGCACCACGTGATAGCCGTGGCGCTCGGCGTGCGTGGGCAGACCCTGCGCGAACGAGGTGCGGTGGGTGATGTCGAGCCCGGCTTCGGCCCAACGGCGCATGAAGTGGTCGGCGTGCACCTCGGAACCGCCGGCGTCGGCATCGTCGAGGTCGCGCCACGCCAGCACGTGCACCCGGCGGCAGCCGACCCCGATCATCTCGGCGGCAAGCTCCTCGATGGTCGGCGGAACGGCAGACATGGCGGGGAGAGGGTATCGAAGAGAACCGGGAGACCGTTGGATCGCCGCCTCGATCACTAGAGTCGCCGCCGTGCCTGCAGCCACCGCCACGCCGTCGCCCGCGGGCACCGATCTCCCCTTCGTCCTCGGCGGAGCGTTCGGCCGGTGGCGCACACGTCGCCCCGATCTGCGGTCGGCGCTGGCGCTCGCCATGGTCGCCGTGGTCATCGCCATCCCGCTGCGCGGACTGTTCCTGGCCACCGGCAGCTCGATGGAGGAAGGGTTCATGCTCACCTTCCCGCAGCGGGTGCTGAAGGGCGACGTGCCCAACGTCGACTTCCTCCACCTCTACGGGCCGTTCTCGCTGCACGTGCTCGCGGGCTGGTACTGGCTGTTCGGCGACACGCTCGAGACTCAGCGGGTGTTCGGGCTGCTGCAGCACCTGGGCATCATCATCGCCCTCTACACCCTCGCGCGGGCCTGGGGTCGGCGCACCGCCGTGGTCAGCGCCGTCACGGTCACGATGCTGGTGCTCACTCCCATCGGGCTGTCGGCGCTCGCATGGGAAGGCGCCACCGCGCTCGGCCTGTGGAGCGTGGTGCTCGGCATCCGTGCACTCCACACCGACGGCCGTGCACGCGTGCGGGCGATCGCCGGCGCCGGCCTGCTGGTCGGCTTCGCGCTCGGCTATCGGCCGGATCTGGTGCTCGCGCTCGGCCTGGTGCACGGCTGGCTGCTGTGGCAGGGCAATCCTCGGGCGGAAACACGCTGGCTGTGGAAGCCCGCGGCCATTGGCGTGGCGGTCGGCTCCATCCCGTTCTTGGTGCACCTGGCGATGGCCGGGCTCGGCCCCAGCGTGCGCGGCATGTTCCTCGAGCCGGTGTTCGACCTGCGCCCCGGCCGCGAGCTGCCGCGCCCGCCCGGCTGGAACCAGATCGACGGAGCCCTGCAGGCGGTGGCCGAGGGTCCGCTCGACGCACCGTGGTGGGGCTTCCCGTCGCTCGCTGCCAGCCAGCAGCTGTTCGTGTGGTTCTTCGTGGTCATCATCGTCGCCATCGCGCTGCCGCTGATCGCCTGGCGGCTCCTGCGCCGCGCCGATGGTGGCTCGGCGCGCCTGACGGTGCTGATGGGCGCCTCGCTGTTCGGTCTCGGCATGCTCCCGCAGGCGATGCAGCGACCCGACAGCACGCACCTCGCCTGGGGGTCGTGCGTGTCCTTCGCGCTGCTCCCCTGCCTGCTCGTCGAGTTCGTACCGCGCATCGCACCTCGTCTCACCCGTCACGCCTGGCTCGTGGCGGGCGCCGCCATCGCGGCGACGATGTTCGTGGTCAACCCGTTCTTCACCTACCGGTACTACCTGCTGCAGACGCGAGTGGCCGTCGGCAACAAGCCGGGTGGCTTCGAAGTCGCCCGCGATCACCGACGGTTCTTCTTCGGCAACCAGGCGCTGCAGTCGGCCAGCCAGGCCGCCATCGACGATCTGGACCGGCTGTCGTCGCCCGGCGAGCGCTTGGTCGTCGGCCCGGCCGATCTCAGCCGCACCATCTACAGCGACGCCGCGTTCTACTACATGTTCCCCGAGCTCACTCCGGCGACGTTCTTCATCGAGATGGACCCGGGCCTCGCCGACCAGGAAGGCTCTCGCCTCGCCGACGACGTCGCCAGCGCCGACTGGCTGATCCTCACCAACTTCTGGACCGGCTGGTTCGAACCGAATGCGTCGAGTGAGTTCGGCAGCGACGCTCCCAACCAGGTGGTGGCCGACCAGTTCTGCCTGGTCGGCAACTACGAAGACGCGCTCGTGCTGCTCTACCAGAAGTGCGACGTCGGCGACGGCATCAGCCCGGCCGGCATCGGCGTCGGCACCCAACGCCGCGCCGACTTCGACGCCGAGCTCGCCGAACGCGCCGCTCAGGGCTGACGCACGCGTCCAGCCAGGCCCCGTCCCCTGGTCGGGCGCCGACGGGAAGCCGTTCACAAAGGCACGTGTCGCGGCTCCACCTGGGTGTGAGTCGGTGGAGCCGCGACACGAACGGGCGGACGGGGTGGACGGGGCGGGGTGGCAGACTGGCGAGATGATCGATCACCTCGGCATCCAGTGCACCGACATGGCCGCCAGCGCCACGTTCTACGAGACCGTCCTCGCCCCGCTGGGCGGCGTCAAGATGATGGACTTCGGCGTCGCCATCGGCTTCGGGGTGCCGCCCGAGCCGGAGTTCTGGATCAGCGCGTTCGACTCCGGAGAAGGCTTCCGCGAGTCGCACATCGCGTTCAAGGCCGCCGACCGGGCGACGGTTCGCGCGTTCTTCGACGCCGCGGTCGGCCTCGGCGCCGAAGTGCTGCACGAGCCGCGGGTGTGGCCGGAGTACCACCCGAACTACTACGGCGCCTTCGTGCGCGATCCCGACGGCAACAACGTCGAGGCCGTCTGTCACCTCCCCGAAGCGGACTGAACCGCTGCCGACATCCGAGTGGCAGCGGCCCGACGGGGGTGCACCTGCCACTCGG
>CAZWCU010000285.1:0-4372 GCA_964632715.1 uncultured Bifidobacterium sp.
TCGTTGTCGAACACCACCGTGTCGGCGTCGACCGCCAGGCACACGTCGCGCAGCTCTTGCGCCTTGCCCTTGCCGATGTACCAGGTGTGGTCGGGAGCGTCGCGTCGCTGCACCACGCGAGCGGCCTCATCGGCGCCGGCGGTGTCGATGAGCAAGGAGGGCTCGTCGAGGCTGGCCTCGGTCTCCTCGTCGTTGTGCCCGGGCAGGGTGACTCCGACGATGACGATGCGCTCCCGCTTGGTGCGCTCGATGAGCGTCGCGCCGAGTGCTTCGTTGTACGGAGAGTTCATGCTGTGCCTTTCTGCACCGGGCCGGTGTTCGCCACGGTCATCCCGGTGTGGCGCGCTGGGTGTCGGCGAGCAGGTGGTCGGTATCGACGGTGACGGTGGCCACGTACTGCGCCGGCCCGACCAAGGTGACCCGGCCGGGTGACGGGTGGTGCATGCGTACCTTTGCATCGCCACCGTCCATGTGCACCACGATTTCTTCGATACCCGCGGGCACCATTCCCCACACCTCCGCTGCCCACGCACTCGCGCACGCGCCCGTGCCGCAGGCTTCGGTGATGCCGGCGCCGCGTTCGTGCACTCGCATGGTGATGGCGTGCGGCTCGGGCCCGGGCTCGATGATCTCCAGGTTCACGTACGGCACCTGGCGACCGAGTGCGAGGAGGTCGACCGCCAGCACGTCGTCGACCGCCACCACGCTGTGCGGGTTGCCCAGGCTGAGGTGGCTCACCGGTCGCAGTGGGTCGCATCCGAGCGTGGCCCAGTCCGCCGGCTCGTCGATCGGGTCGACCGAACCCATGTCGACCGCGGCGAGCAGCAGCGACGGGGCGTCGGTGAGGGTGAGCTCGACCAGTCGATCGCCGGCGTCGGTGAGCAGCAGCTGGTCGTCGTGATCGCCACGGCGCATCGCCAACGCCTGTGCGAAGCAGCGGATGCCGTTGCCGCTCATCTCCGCTCGCGACCCGTCTGCGTTGATCAGCACCATGCGCGCCGCATACCCGTCGGCAGTCTCCCCCACCAACAACCCGTCGGCCCCGACGCCGCGGCGACGGTCGCACAGCGCCCGCGCCAGCGCCGGCAGGTCGTCGATCTGCGGGTGGAACGCGACCAGGAAGTCGTTGCCGAGTGCGTGGTGCTTGGTGAGGGTGAGTTGGGTCATCGCGTTCGCTCAGGTGTCGAGGAGGACGGGCAGCGTCTCGGCCACGGGATCGCGCTCCACATCGACCCAGCGTATGCGAGGGTCGCGGCGGAACCATCGCTCCTGCCGCACCGCGAACTGGCGAGTGCGCAGGATGATCGCCTGCACGGCCTGGTCGAGCGACACGTCGCCGCGCAGGTGCTCGATCAGCTCCTTGTAGCCGAGCGCCTGGCGAGCGGTGCGCGACAGGCCGTTGGGCTCGGCGAGCAGCGCCGACACCTCGTGGAGCAGGCCGAGGTCGATCATCCGGTGCACCCGCTGAGCGATCCGCTCGGTGAGCGCAGCGCGCGACCAGCGCAATCCCACCTGCCGGAACGGCACCTCCGGATACTGCTGCAAACCGGGCCCGAACGAACTGAACGGCCGCCCCGACCCGAGCGTGACCTCGAGCGCGCGCACCACTCGCCGCGCGTTGGCAGGTTCCATCCGACTGGCGGCCACCGGGTCGAGCGCGTGCAGCTGCTCGTGCAGCGCGGCGGAACCCTCCACCGCTGCTCGCTGCTCGAGCTCGGCGCGCACCTCGGGCCACTGCCCGGGCACCTCCATCGGATCGGTGACGCTGCGCAGGTACAGGCCGGTGCCGGCGACGAGCAGCGGCTGGGCTCCGCGACCAGCGATGGCTGCGAGCGCCTCACCGGCCGCGGCAGCGAAGCGAGTGACGGTGAAGTCGTCGGACGGCTCGCACAGGTCGATGCCGTGGTGCGGCACCGCGGCCTGATCGGCGGCGCTGGGCTTGGCGGTGCCGACGTCCATGCGCCGGTACACCTGCATCGCGTCGACGGCGACGATCTCGACGCTGCCACGGGCGGCCGCATAGGCCATGGCGACGTCGCTCTTGCCGGAGGCCGTCGGCCCCAGGATGACGAGCGGGGTGCTCACCCGGCGAGCACGGGGATGCGCCGCTTGTGCGCCGGCTCGGCGAGCAGCTCGACGAAGTTGCCACGCAGGTGGTGCGGAGCCGCCGACGTGACCTCGACGGTGGCGTAGGCGCCGATGCGCACCGGCTGCGTGGGAGTGAAGTGCACGAGCTTGTTCTGCCGCGTGCGGCCGGACCACACCGACGGGTCGCGCTTGCT
The DNA here is from genome assembly GCA_964632715.1 of uncultured Bifidobacterium sp. Taxonomy (GTDB): domain Bacteria; phylum Actinomycetota; class Acidimicrobiia; order Acidimicrobiales; family Ilumatobacteraceae; genus UBA668. The sequence continues at coordinate 2,283 of CAZWCU010000285.1, forward strand.
GGGGCCTTCGACGAGCATCTCCTCCACCCGACCGATGCGTGCCTCGTGCTTGCGCAGCGCGCTGCGCTCGACCACCAGGCGCAGCCGTTGGAACCGCTCGGCGGTGACCGCCGGGTCGACGAACTGGTCGACCATCTCCGCCGCCTCGGTGCCCGAGCGCGGCGAGAAGATGAACGTGTAGGCGTAGTCGTACTCGGCGGCCGCGGCCACCTCGAGCGTGCCCTGGAAGTCGAGCTCGGTCTCGCCCGGGAAGCCGACGATGATGTCGGTGCTGACCGCGAGGTCGGGCACCGCGGTGCGCCCCTGCGCCAGCCGCTCCAGGTAGCGCTCGGCGGTGTAGCCACGGTGCATGACGGCCAGCAAGCGGTCGCTGCCGGACTGCAGCGGATAGTGCAGGTGCTCGCACACCTGCGGTGTGGCGGCCATGGCCGCGAACGTGTCGGGCCGCATGTCCTTGGGGTGCGGGCTGGTGAACCGCACGCGGCGGATGCCCGGCACCGAACCGGCCGCGGCGAGCAGGTCCGCGAACAGCGGTCGCACCTTCGCGCCGGCGTCGCCGGCCTGCCGAGCCGCCAGCTGCAGGTCTCGTCCGTAGCTGTTCACGTTCTGTCCGAGCAGCGTGATCTCGGTGACCCCGGCCGCAGCCAGCGAGTGCACCTCGTCGATCACGTCGTCGAACGGACGGCTGATCTCGACGCCGCGCACCGAGGGCACGATGCAGAACGCGCAGTGGTTGTCGCACCCGATCTGGATGGTGACCCATGCGTTGTACGAGGTCTCACGCCGCACCGGCAGCGCACTGGGGAACAGCGCATGGTCGTCGATGACCGCTTCGTCGAAGATCTCGGTGATCTGCCCGTGCCGGCTCGCGTGCTGCACCAGTTCGGCGGCGCGGTGCACGTTGTGCGTGCCGAGCACCACGTCGACCCACGGCGCCTTCTGCGCCACCAGGTCGCGATCCTTCTGGGCAAGGCAACCCGACACGACGATCTGTCGACCCTCGGCCGCGGCCTTCCACTGCTTCAGCCAACCGAGGCTGCCGTAGAGCTTGTTGTCGGCGTTCTCGCGGATGCAGCAGGTGTTGAGCACGACCACATCGGCGTCGGCTTCGTCGGTGACCGCGACCATTCCGTCGGCTTCGAGCAGACCCGCGATGCGCTCGGAGTCGTGTTCGTTCATCTGACACCCGAAGGTGTGCACGACGTAGCTGCGGGCCATGCGGCTGAAGGCTAGCTGGGGGTCGGCGCGGCCCACTCGGGAGAGAGCGGGTTGTGGGCGAACTCCCACAGGTGACCGTCGGGGTCCGCGACGTATCCGGAGTAGCCACCCCAGAACACCGTGTGCGGAGGCTTGACCACCGTGCCACCGACCGCCGCCCACGAGGCGAACGCGGCGTCGACCAGCTCGGGCGTGGCCAGGTTGATGGCCAGCGACACGCCACGGAACCCATCGCCCTCCGGCGGCACCGTCGCATCGGCCGCAAGCGCGTCACGACCGAAGAGGCCGAGGACCGTGCCACCGACTTGGAAGAAGCTGACCTCGCCCTCCGAGCCGCTGAGCTGTTGCCAGCCCAGCGACTCGTAGAACGCAGTGGACGCGGTGACGTTTGCGACCCCGAGCGTGACGAGGCTGAGGTGCGCAGGCACGGTCACCGGACGGACTCCCTACAGCTCGATCGGCTGTTCGTCGGCCGGAGTGAACGCAGCCTCGGGCTGGTTGGCGTCGACCCCGATGCCGGCCTGCACCCGCACCTTCTCGGAGACCTCGACCATGATCTCCGGGTTGGCGCTGAGGAAGTTCTTCGCGTTCTCGCGGCCCTGACCGAGCTGCTCGCCGTCGTACGTGAACCACGCACCGGACTTCTTGATGATGGCCATGTCGACCGCCATGTCGAGCAGCGACCCTTCACGGCTGATGCCCTTGCCGTACATGATGTCGAACTCGGCCTGACGGAACGGCGGGGCCACCTTGTTCTTGACGACCTTCACACGAGTGCGGTTGCCGACCACTTCGGCACCGTCCTTGATGCTCTCGATGCGACGGATGTCGAGCCGCACCGAGGCGTAGAACTTCAGCGCACGACCACCGGG
>CAZWCU010000286.1:0-4329 GCA_964632715.1 uncultured Bifidobacterium sp.
GGTCGCGAGTTCCTGTTCGACCGCCTCGCGTCGTGGTGCGACGCGTGGGCGGTCGGCGGTGCATCGCAGGAGGAGTGCGACGAGCTCGGCATGGCGGCCGCGCAGAAGCTCGCCGCACAGCGGGCCATCGAGGCACTGGGCGTCCGCCCCGACGCAGCGGTCGTCGACGGCAAGTGGAACTTCGTCAGCCCGCACGTGGGCCACGTGGAGATGCGTGTGAAGGCCGACCGCTACTGCTTGTCCGTCGCGGCGGCCAGCGTGCTCGCCAAGGTGACGCGCGACCGCCTGATGCGAGCCGCGGCCGAGCACTACCCGCAGTGGAGCTTCGACACCAACAAGGGGTACCCGTGCCCGCAGCACAAGGCGGCGTTGCAGGGGTACGGGCCGTCGGCCATCCATCGCCGCACGTGGGTGTTCATGGACCACTACGTGCCGTATCCCGGCGTCCCCAGGATCATTCGGCCGGAACAGCCGACGCTGTTCTGACCGCAGCGTGCGGTCAGGCCTGTTCGAGCGCCTGCTCGAGATCGGACACCAGGTCGGCGGCGGTCTCGATGCCCACGCTGAGGCGCAGCAGGTTGTCGGGCACTTCCAGCGGCGAGCCGGCGGCCGACGCGTGGGTCATCTGGCCGGGGTGCTCGATGAGACTCTCCACCGCGCCCAGGCTCTCGCCGAGCGTGAACAGCTCGGTGGCCGCGGCCACGCGCAACGCGGCGGCCTGACCGCCGCGGAGCGTGAAGCTCACCATGCCACCGAAGTCGCGCATCTGCTTCGCCGCTGCGGCGTGGCCGGGGTGATCGGGCAGCTGCGGGTACAGCACGCGCTCGACGGCCGGGTGACCGATGAGCAGGTCGACGACGGCTCGCGCGTTCGCGCAGTGCCGCTCCATGCGCACGGCGAGCGTCTTCACGCCGCGCAGCGCGAGGTAGCAGTCGAACGGCGCCGGCACCGCGCCGGCCGCGTTCTGCGTGAACCGCAACCGGTCGGCCAGGTCGGCGTCGTCGAGTGCGAGGAACCCGCCGACCACGTCGCTGTGGCCGCCGAGGTACTTGGTGGCCGAGTGCACGACGATGTCGGCGCCGAGCGCCAGCGGTTGCTGCAGGTACGGAGTGGCGAACGTGTTGTCGACCACCACCATCGCGCCGCGCTCGTGTGCCAGCGCGGCGATGGCCTCGATGTCGAAGCAGCGCAGCAGCGGGTTGGTGGGGGTCTCCAGCCAGACGAGTGCGGTGTCGGCTGGCCACGATGCCGCGAGACCGTCGGTGTCGAGCAGGTCGACCGCGCTCCACGGCAGCTGCGTGTGCACCTTGCTGATGAGGCGGTAGGTGCCGCCGTACGCGTCGTTGCCGAGCAGCACTCGCTGACCCGGCGCGAACAGGCGCAGCACGTTGTCCTCGGCGGCGAGACCGCTGGAGAACGCAAGGCCGTGGGCGGCGCCTTCGAGCGCGGCCACCTGGGTCTCGTACGCGGTGCGCGTGGGGTTGCCGCTGCGGCTGTACTCGTAGCCCTTGTGGTTGCCGACGCCGTCCTGCGCGAACGTGGTGCTCAGGCTGATGGGCGTGACCACCGCTCCGGTGGTGGGGTCGGGTGCCTGCCCCGCATGTATGGCCGCGGTCTCGAAGCCCCAGGCCGACTGCTCCTCGAACTCACCCATTGCTCAGCACCTCGAAGTAGCTCAGGAGATCGGTTCGGGTGAGCACGCTCAGCGGGCGACCGCCGGCGAGCACGAGCAGCGCGGGGGAGCGATCGAGCATCTCGACCGCGAGTGCCACCTTCTGGCCGGCGCCGATGGTGGGCAGCTTCGGCCCCATGACGGACTCGACCGCCATGTCCATCACCCCGGCGTCGCGGTAGACGGCCTCCATCAGTTCCAACTCGTCGACCGCACCGCTGACCTCGGCGGCGGCGAACGGTGGCGTGTTCTTGCACACCGGCAGCTGACTGATGCCGTTCTCCCGCATCAGCTCGATGGTGTCGCGCACGCTGGTGGACGGGTTCACGTACAGTAGCGACGGCGTGTCGCCACGAGCGTCGAGCACCGCGGCGATGCACTCGTCGCACTCGCGCAGGAAGCCGAAGTTGGCCATCCACTGATCGTCGAACACGCGCGACAGGTAGCCGCGGCCACTGTCGGGGTTGAGCACCACCACGATGTCGTTCGGGCCGGCCTGCTTGGCCACCTTGATCGCCGCCGCGACCGCCATGCCGCCGGAGCCGCCGATGAGGATGCCTTCCTCGCGGCTGACCTCGCGTGCGGTGAGGAAGCTCTCCTCGTCGCTGATCGGGATGACCTGGTCGTACAGCTCCGGCGCCCAGGCAGCGGGGTAGAAGTCCTCACCGACGCCCTCGACGAGGTACGGCCGGCCGGACCCGCCGCTGAACACCGATGCGTCGGGGTCACCGGCCACGATGCGGATGGCCGGGTTCTGCGCCTTCAGGTAGCGGGCGGTGCCGGTGATGGTGCCGCACGTGCCGGCACCGGCGACGAAGTGCGTGATGCGTCCACCGGTCTGCGCCCACAGTTCGGGACCGGTGGTCTTCTCGTGCGCGAGCGGGTTGTTGGGGTTGGCGTACTGGTTGGGGCGGAACGCCTTGCGTTCGACGGTGAGGCGCTCGGCCACCTTGTAGTAGCTGGTGGGGTCCTCCGGCGGGACGGCGACGGGGCACACCACCACCTCGGCGCCGTAGGCGCGCAGCAGGCTCACCTTCTCCGGCGCGACCTTGTCGGTCATCACGAACACGCACTTGTAGCCACGCTGCGCGGCCACGATGGCCAGCCCGACGCCGGTGTTGCCGCTCGTCGGCTCGACGATGGTGCCACCCGGTTGCAGCTCGCCGGATCGTTCCGCGGCGAGGATCATCTCGAGCGCGGGCCGGTCCTTCGCGGAACCGCCCGGATTGGTGGTCTCCATCTTCATCGCCAACACGCACGGGAGATCGTGGATCTCGCTGATCCGCTTCAACCTCACCAGTGGTGTGTTGCCGATGGTGTCGATCACGCTCTCCGCGATGTGAGTGCCGTGCAGGCGTGCATCCTCAGCGTCGTTACCCCATGCCATGCCCGGAGGGTATCGGTACGCGGTGCTCCGTGTACACGGCCCCTTCGTCAGGGCGGCCGCCTACTCCGTGACGTTGATCACGAACCGGCCGCCGGAGCCGACCACGCACACGCCCTCCAGCACGCCGGGGAGCGTGAACCGCATCGCCAGGGTCTGGCCGGCCGTGACGAAGAACGGCCCGATCATGTAGTCGCGGGTGTCGTCGTTGACGATGCGGATGGACTCGCCCACCTTGACGTCGAGCTCGGACGGCATCAGTTCGATGACCTCGCCGCCGTCGAGACGATTCCCGGTGCCGAACGGCACGAGGTACTCGTAGGTGGTCTCATCGCCGGCATCGAGCGGGCTGGTCTCGATCCTGCCCCCGCGCTCGGTGCCGAAGCAGCCGACCGTGGTGGTCGCGATGGTGAGCGACAGCGCCACCACGACCACGATGCGACCGAGGGCGCGCCGGTTCACGAGGTGCTCCGGTCGAAGAGGATCTCGAGGTCGGTGGCGATGCCCTCGGCAGGGATGCCGAACGGCCAGGTGAGCACGACGGTGCCGGTGTCGTCGACGACGTACATCGCCCCGCTGTGACTCACCTCGACCGTGCCCTCCGGCAATGTTTCGACGGAGTAGCTCGCGCCGAACGCGGCCGCTGTGGCTCGTAGTGCCTCCGGATCGTCGGTGCGCAGACCATGGCCACTGGCGATGAAGCCCTGCACGTACCCGGAGATGACCTCTTCGGTGTCGCGGTCGGGATCGACGGTGATCATCGCCACGTCGACCCTTGCCGCGTCGTCGCCCAGCTGCTTGAACGCCTTCTTCACCTCCGACAGCGTCGTGGGACACACGTCCGGGCACGACGTGTACCCGAAGAAGACGATGAGCAGTCCGCCATCGTCGGCGACGAACGGGAAGTCGGCCCCACCGCTCGACGCATCCGGTAACGACAGCGCGGCGACGGAGGGGGCCGGTTCGAGTTCGAAGCCGCTCAGCGTGCGCGGCGCCGAGTCGTCGCCGCAGGCGGCCAGGAGCAGCAGGACCACGGCGAACGGTACACATCGGCGGACGGTGATCATCAGGGTTCGGTTCCTTCGGAGGTTGTGGGCAGCAGCGTGGCGATCGCGATGCGCAGTTCGTCGGCGGTGTACGCGCCTTGATGGAGCTCGACCAGCCTGCCACCCGCATCGAAGAACGCGGTGGCAGGGAGGCCGGTGACGGCCAGCGCCGTGGAGAGAGCGCCGTCTGGGTCGGTGAACTGCGGGTACTCGACGCCGAGGTCGGC
>CAZWCU010000287.1:0-4321 GCA_964632715.1 uncultured Bifidobacterium sp.
GTACGTGACGCCACCGTGGAAGGGCGGGACCGGAGCCAACCTGCAGCGGGCCCGTGACCAGCGCGAGGCGTGGTGGCCTGCCGAACGGCACGCGACGGACCACGCACAACGTGCCCATCGTGACGGTGGCGCCGATGGCGGCGAAGGCCACCGGCCACTGGCCGCTGTCGGTGCTGGTGTGCCCTATGGCCATGAAGAAGCCGGCGAACCCGAAGCCGGCGACCACCGCGTACAGGATCTCGCGGCGCAACGAGATGGTCGTGCTGCCGAGGTCGCGTCGGAACGCGAGTGCCGGGATGGCGATGAGTGCGAGCGCGACGCCGGCCCATCGACCGCCGGCCAACGACACACCGCCGATCAGGTCGGCGGCGACCGGTACCAGCGCGGTGGTGAGCGCGGCGAGGGGTGCGATCACGCTCATCCGTCCGGCAGCGAGCGCGTGGAAGAACAGCAGGTACGCGACGCCGACGGCGACACCGGCGAAGAGTCCCAGCACGATGTCGCCATGGTGCAGGTGCTGCCATCCGATGAGCACCACGAACACCGGCAGCAGCAGCGATTGCAGCAGTTGCGCCCAGAAGTTCACCGTCAGCGCAGAGTGGCGGACTGCAGCGCGGCCACCCAGGTAATCGGCCGTTCCCGACACCAGCGCGGCAACCAGGGCGAGCAGCACGACCATCGGGGTAGTGTAGATTGTTAGGGTCCAAACGAACTTGGGGGTTTCCGAATGGGTGAGATCGTCGGATCAGCGATCGTCGCGCACGTGCCGCCGCTGGTGTTGCCGCACGACGTGCGACTGCAACTGAATCACGGCCGCGACTTCTCCATCGTCGACGGCCTGCACCGCATGCGTCGCGAGTGCATCGACCCATTGCACGCCGACACCATCATCGTGCTCGACACGCACTGGTTCACCACGTTCGAGTGGGTCGTCTCCGCGCACGAACGCCGAGCCGGCAAGTTCACCAGCAGCGAGTTGCCGCGCGGCAACCCGCAGATGCCGTACGACATCCCCGGCGACCCGGAGTTGGCGCGCCTCGTCGAACAGGTGGCCGCCGAGCGCACCGACACGTGGGTGCACGCGAGTGACGACCCGTACCTGCCCATGCACTACGCCACCGTCTACCTGACGCCGTACCTGCAGGCGAACGAGAAGTGGGTGTCGGTGAGCACCTGCCAGACCGCCGAGTTCCACGACATGGTGGTGATGGGTGAGGTGCTCGGAGAAGCCATCCGCCGGTCCGACCGGCGAGTGGTCATCCTCGCCAGCGGCGCGCTCTCGCACAAGTTCTGGCCGCTGAGCCAGCTGCGTCACCACGAGGGGGCCGATCCGGCCGATGTGTTCAGCCCTGAGCACCGCGCCGCCGACGAACGAGTCATCAAGTGGTTGGAGGCCGGCGACCATGCCGCTGTGCTCGCCGACTACCCCGACTTCCGGCAGTACGCTCCCGAGGGCCGGTTCGCCCACTACGTCATCATGGCCGTCGCGCAGGGCGGCGCGGCGTGGAACTCGCCGGGCATCGCCTACAGCGACTATGAAAACGCTGCAGGCACCGGGCAGATCCACCTCTGGTTCCCCGCCGCCTCGTCCGTCTGATCCTGCCTCCGGGCAACACTTCCTCCAGGAGCACCACACATGCGTTTGGCCAACTACGCGGGCCGTGCCACCATCGTCGTCGACGGCCATGCGGTCGACGTCGAGCAAGCCAGCGGTGAGCAGCTCACCAGCGACCCGATGCTCCTGGCCGACCTCGCCAACCACGACGCATTGCGCGCCTTGGAAGCCGAGGCCGTGGCCGTCGAGTGGCCGCTGCTCGACGAAGCGCTGCTGCTGGCCCCGGTGCCGCGGCCGCCGAAGGGGTTCGGCGTGGGGCTGAACTACCGGCAGCACGCCATCGAGAGCGGGCGCGACATGCCCACCGAGCCGCACCTGTTCGGCAAGTCCGAGAACTGCGTGTGCGGGCCGTTCGACGAGATCGTCGTGCCGGCCGGCCTCACCGAGATCGACTACGAAGCCGAGCTCGTCATCGTGTTCGGCCGCACCTGCAAGAACGCCACACGCGACGATGCGTGGAGCTTCCTCTCCGGCGTCACCTGCGGTCAGGACATCAGCGACCGCGGCGAGCAGTTCCGGCCGCCGCTGAAGCAGTTCACGATCGCCAAGTCGTACGACACGTTCGGTCCCATCGGCCCGTACCTGGTCACCGCCGACGAGCTCCCGAACCCCGATGCGCTCGCGCTCACCGGCACCGTCAGCGGCGAGGTGATGCAGGAGGCCAACACCGACGACCTCATCTTCGACGTGCCGGCGCTGGTCGTGTGGCTCAGCCGGTACATCACGTTCCAGCCCGGCGACCTGGTGTGGACGGGCACGCCTGGCGGAGTGGGCGAGGCACGCGGCAGGTTCCTGCGCGACGGCGACGTGGTGGAGACCGAGATCGCCGGCATCGGTCGCATGCGCAACCCCGTCGTCGAGCGCTAGGGAAACGCCGTGAAGGTGGTCCCCAACGGCGACAGGAGCGTCAGCTACGGCGGACGGTTCACCGGCACGGTGGAGCTCGAGATGCTGCACGCCACCCCCACCGACGAGGAACCCGACACCGCACTGGTGCACTTCAAGGACGGGGCCGTCACGTTCTGGCACATGCACCCCGGTGGGCAGCAGCTGTTCGTGGTCTCGGGGCAGGCACGAGTGGGCACGGTCGCCGACGGCGAGGTGCAGCTGGCCCCAGGTGCACTGGTGGTGTGCCCGGCCGGTGAACGGCATTGGCACGGCGCGGCAGCGGGGAACGACTCCACGCTGCTCGCGGTCACCTGGGGCACCACGCAGTGGGAGGCAGAGGCACCGGAATGAGTGCCTACGACGTCGCCATCGTCGGCCTCGGGCCCACCGGCGCCACGCTGGCGAACCTGTGCGGCATGCACGGCCTGCGCACCGTGGTGTACGAGCGCTCCGCGTCGCCGTACTCGCAACCGCGTGCCTGCCATCTCGACGCCGAGATCGCTCGCGTGTTCCAGCAGTGCGGGTTCGAGCACGAGTTGCAGCACGAGCTGACGGTGTCGCACGGGATGGAGTACGTGGACCGAGCCGGCCACCAGCTGTTCACGTTCGAAGGCTTCGAACGGGCGCCGCTGCTCGGCTGGCACGAGGACTACGTCTTCCTGCAACCGCAGCTCGAGCTGATGCTGCGCCGCGGGCTCTCGCAGCACGCGCTCGTCGACGTGCGCCTCGCCTGGGAAGCGACGTCGATCGACGTGCTGCTCGACGAGGCCACGTACGTGGTCGCGTGCGACGGTGGCAGCAGCCGCGTGCGCGACGAGCTCGAGATCGGCCTGGTGGATCTCGGCTACGACGAGCAGTGGCTCGTCGTCGACGTGATGTTGCAACGCGAACCCGCACCACCGTTGCCGCACATCATCCAGCAGGTGTGCAATCCGGCTCGCCTGGCCACGTTCGTGCCCGGTCACCGCACGCACCGCCGCTGGGAGTTCCAGCTGCGCGGCGACGAGAAGCCCGACCCGTGGTCGCTGCTCGCACCGTGGGGTGTCACCCGGCATCACGGCGAGATGATCCGCGCCGTGCCGTACCGATTCCACGCGTTGGTGGCGGAGCAGTGGCGCTCCGGACCCGACGGGCGAGTGTTCCTGGCCGGCGACGCCGCGCACATGATGCCGCCGTTCATGGGGCAGGGCATGTGCAGCGGCATCCGCGACTCCGCCAACCTGGCCTGGAAGCTGGCTGCCGCGGTGCGTGGCGAGGCGGTGCAGGGCCTCTCGCCGTCGGCCCTGCTCGACACCTACGAGAGCGAACGGCGGCCGCACGCAGAGGCAGTGGCGCACCTCTCCGTCGAGGCCGGCCGCACGCTGGCACGGCTGGCGGCCGATCCGACCGACCTCCCCGTGCCCGACGCCCCCGACCCCACTCGCTGGTCGCGGTTGCCCGGGCTCGAGCTGGGTGGCGAGTTCCCCGTCGGCCATCAGTTGCCCCAGCCGGAACATCTCGACCGCCGGCTGCCGATCGGCTGGTCGTGGGTCGCAGCCGACGCGTCCTTCGTCGCCCCCGATCATCACCCGGTGGTGATCGAGCCGCAGGCCACCTACGGCCATCGCGCCGTCCTCGTCCGCCCCGACCGCTACATCGCCGCCACCGCCTGACTCGCCCCGCGCCCCCGCCCCGCCCTCGCTCGCCCTGGTCCTGGTCCTCGTCCTCGCCCGATTTCGCGTTTGTGTCATGGCTGGAGCGAGGATTGCTCGCTGGGACCATGACTCACAGGGAGTGGTGCACCGTCCTGCGCCCCCCCCCCGATCGCGTTTGTGTCAC
>CAZWCU010000288.1:0-4302 GCA_964632715.1 uncultured Bifidobacterium sp.
GGGCCGTGTCACCACAGGCTGAGCGCGAGCGAGATGATGGCGCCGTGGTACGTGACCATCACCGCGACGCTGGTGGTCGCGTCGCTGAATCGGCCCGGGGTGCGCACGAACTGGCGCCATCCGAGCAACGAGTCGCTGATGACGAACAGCGTGGTGCCGGCGATGACCCACCCGCGACCGGTGGCCCACCCGCACACGGCCATCGCGGAGATGACGACCAGGTACGCGATGACCGGAACACGCAGCTGCGGTTGGTCGGCTGCTGCCGCGGACACGACTCGACGTCCCACCGTGGCCGCCAGCACGACGACGAGCGCGAGCGCGATGGCGCCCAGCCACAGCTCGGGCATCTCGTACTGCACGAACAGGTAGATGAACACCAGGTGCCCGAGCAGGAACGACGCCAGCCCGAGCACGAAGTTGTCGACGGCCGACATCAGCGCGATGTCGCCTTCCAGGCAGAGCACCAGTGCGATGACCGCGGTGGCCACCTGGCCGGTGGGTGACGAGTTGGCGATGGCCAGGCCGATGACCAGCATGGTGGTGAGCGGCTTGGCCCACAGCTCGACCCGGTCCGCCCCGCGCAGGCGCGACCACCAGTTGGTGAGCGCGGCGAGACAAGTGGCGACCAGTAGAACTACCTGCACGTGAACTCCCTCAGGGGCCGACGGTGGCGAGGATGCTGCAATCGTCGGCGATGGCAACGGTTTCACCCGTGACCGTATCGCGAGCCGCGATGGCGTACTGGTCTTGGTAGAGGATGTCGGCCAGGTAGATCTGGTCCGCAGTGAGGCAGGCAAGGCCCGGCCGCGAGGAGAGCGGCTGGGCGACAGCCGTCTCGCCTGCGGCAGTGGTGTCGGGCGATGCGCCACTCGGTGCGGTGGAGCTCGCTGCTGTACCGCCGCCGGTGTCGTCGCCGTCGACGGCCGGCGCCAAGGTGAGCAGTTGCTCGGGCCGATCGATGACGTAGGCGACGTCGCCGGCGGAGAACACGGAGCCGATGGTGCTCGCCGGTGCTCCACTGTCGGCGCTCTCGACGCTGGGGTCCTGGGTGGCCACCTCGCTGAGGCGTTCCTTGCCGGAGGTGTCGGCGCTGCTCATCTCGTCGTCGCTGCTCGGGCCGAGCACGGCGATGCCGGCTACGCCCAGCAGCACCACGGCGGCAGCGGCCGACATGATGGCGGCCGGCCAGCGACGACGTGAGGCGAGCGGCACCACCGGCGCGGCTGCGCGCGGGGGTTGGCCGCGCTGCTCGAACTCGGCCAGTGCAGCGGCGAGTGCTGCGTCTCGGGCGTGCGCGGGTGCGGGGGCCACGTCGGCCAGTTGCGCACGAACGAGGCGGAATGACTCGACCATCTCGACCAGCTCGGGGCTGGCTTCCACCTGGGCGCGCTCGTCGGAGTCGAGCTGACCATCGAGGTAGCCGCTGGCCAGCTCGTGGGAGGAGGAGAGTTCGTCGTCGTTCATCGGGAATCTTCGGTGCTGCCGGGAGAGGCGTTGGTTGGACGCTCGGTGACGGTGTGATGGTTCCCGTCCACCCGAGAAATCGCGGCGGCGAGCTGTGCGCGGCCGCGGGCGATGCGGCTCTTGACCGTGCCGATCGGCAGGTCGAGCACGTCGGCGATCTCCGCGTAGTCGAGGTCGCCCACGTCGCGCAGGACCACCGGAATGCGGAAGTCGTCGGCCAGCGCAGCGAGTGCGGCGTCGATCAGTTGACGGTCGCCGAGCTGATCGACGGACTGCCCAGCGGTGGGATCGGCCAGCTCGGCGTGGTCGCCGGCGTGCCGGTCGCCGGTCACCGAGTCGTGGTCGCGTCCGGCCAGCATCGGTCGGCGGCGGCGCCGGCGCAGCTCGTCGAGGCTGGCGTTGGTGGCGATGCGATAGGCCCAGGTGCCGAACGACGAGCGTCCGTCGAAGCGGGCGAGTCCGCGCACCATGGCGATCATCGCTTCCTGGGCGGCGTCGGCGGCGTCGGCCTCGTTGCCGGTGATCCGCCGACACACCGCGTGCACGCGGTCGTAGTGGCGGCGGAAGAGTTGGTCGAGCGCGCCACGGTCGCCACCTTGGGCTGCGGTGACGAGCGCACGATCGTCGAGCGGCGCAGCCATGTCGGAGAGGTTAGTGCCCGGCGATTGTCGCGGGGCACCACGTCAGGCGAACGTGATCTCCTGGATGGCGCCGCGATACGGGTTGTCGGAGCAGCTCGAGTCGGGGGCGAGCTCGTTGAACGACACGAGCAGGTAGCGGGCGGGGGTGGTGATGTCGACGGTGACGGTCTGCGGCTCCTGACCGTTCGACGCGTCGACTTCCTGACCCCAACCCGCGTAGCTGGTGGGCGGTTCGCCGTCGGCGGTGGCGAACACCTTCAGCTGGAACGGCGCGCTGCCGAGTGCCACGGACAATGTGCCGGTGCGGGCGCTGCCGAGGTCGGCGACGAGCCCGACACCGTTCTTACCGCCGAGGAACTGCGACTGGTAGCAGACCGTGGTCCACGCGGTCGACGTGTCGTTGTCGATGACCAGCGCCGCGAGCTCGTCGCGCTCGACGTTGTCGCCGTCGGGGTCGAACGTGCGCACCGACACGATGGACGCGGCGCCGGCGTTGTCGCCGGTGCTCTGTCCGTCGACCACCGAGGTGTCGGGCGCCGCGGTGCTGGCCGGGCTGAAACCCTGCGGGTCGTCGTTGCCCATGGTGACCCAGAGCACCAGCCCGACGATGAACGCCAGCAGCAGCAGCCCGCCGACGACCAGCGAGGAGGGCGTGCTCTTCTGCTCGAACTTGCGGTTCGGTTGCTGGCGCGGCCGGACGGTGGACGGTGGTGTGCGATCCGCGCGCACCGGGGCGCCTGCCGCGCGACCGGGGCGGACGGGTTGGTACCCGCTCACCGGCGTGGGGCTGCGGCCGGCGGTGACCGGGCTGCTGCGTCGCGCCGCCGGGCCGGTGCCGCTGGGCACCGTGGGCGTGCTGCCAGTCGTTCGGGTGTCGGTTCGGGTGTCGGTTCGGGTGTTGTTCCGCGTCGTGGCGGGCGGGGTGCCGCGGGAGGGGGTGGCGTTGCGCGCGACGTCGCGGCTGGTGTCGCCGGTGTAGTCGTTGCGTGGTTGGCCGGCGATGCGCTGCAGCTCGCCGCGCACTTCGGCGCCGGTGGAGTAGCGGTCGTCGGGCTTGCGGCACAGCAGCCGGTGGATGAGCGGCGCGAGTCCGTAGGGCAGCGTGGGGCGCAGGCGGGTGAGGTCGGTGGGGTCGCGGTTCAGGCGAGCCAACGCGGTGTCGGCATCGGTCTCGCCAAGGAAGGGCACGCGACCGGCCAGGCACTCGTAGAGCACGAGGCCCAGCGAGTAGAGGTCGGCGCGACCGTCGAGCTTGCGGCCGCGCACCTGCTCGGGCGACAGGTACTTGGCGGTGCCCATCATCACGTTGGGGCTGGTGAGGTCGTCGTCGCTGCTGCCCAGACCCTTGGCGATGCCGAAGTCGGTGAGCAGCACGCGGCCGTCGGGCGTGATGAGGATGTTGCCCGGTTTCACGTCGCGGTGCACCAGGTTGGCGCGGTGTGCGCAGTCGAGCGCGGAGGCCACGCACGCGCCGATGTGCATCGTGAGATCGGGGCTCAGGCGCTTCTGCTCGTCGAGCAGCTGGCGCAGGCTCTTGCCGTTGACGAGCTGCATCACCACGGCCTGGCGGGTCTCGCCGCCGATGGTGTCGCCCACCGCGTCGTACACGGCGACGATGTTGGGGTGGCTCAGCTGCGCGACCGCGATGGCTTCGCGGCGGAAGCGCTCGGCCACGATCGGGTCGGCGGCGAGTGCGGGTTTCAGCAGCTTGACCGCCACCTGACGGCTCAGCGACAGGTCGGTGCCGAGCCAGACTTCGGCCATGCCTCCTTGCGCGAGACGTCGCTCCAGCCGATAGCGCTGGGCGAGAATGGCGGGTGGCAGCGAGGTCGGGCTCGCGCCGGGAGAGGTGGCAGACATGTCCGCACACCGACGATAGTGGCGTGGCGGTTCAGTTACCGGGCAATGCGGAACGAGTCGCGCCCGGGTGGGTCACTTCGCGACGCAGAACGCGATGCCGATGGTGCCGCGACCGCTGTGGCTGCCGACCACGGGACCGATGTCGCCGACGACGATCTCGCCCGGGTAGTGCGGGCGCAGCATGTCGACGAACGCGTCGACGTCGCTGCAGTCGGCGCTGAGCACCATCAGGTTCTCGACAGGCCCCGCCTTCGACAGCGTCTCGACCAGGAACGCGAGCGCCTTCGAACGCGTGCGCTGCTTGCCGCCTTCCTCCACCTTGCCGTCGCGGACC
>CAZWCU010000289.1:0-4266 GCA_964632715.1 uncultured Bifidobacterium sp.
GGGAGGCTCGGGTGGGTCCACTCGGCAATCGTGGCCGCCAGCTCGCGGTGGTGGCACACCCACCGACACGCTCGCTCGGCTGCGCTGCCGGGGAGCACGAAGAACCCGCCCATCGGACTGGTCGAGGCGATGTGTCGTCGAGCGGCGACGCGATCGGGGTACACGGGTGGGCCGAACGCCACGACGGAGCGGACTCGGTCGGGGTCGGTCACGGCAAACCTGATTGCGATCAGCGCGCCGAGCGAATGGGCCCCGATCACGACTGGCTCGATGATGGCCAGCTCATCGAGTACTGAGCGAATCGCAGCCACGTGATCGTCGGGCCCGAAGGTCGAGCCGACATCGGCCGACTCTCCGAAGCCGAGGAGATCAGGCACGATGAGGCGATGCTGCGCACCGAGACGGTCGAAGATCCCACCCCAGTAGTTTCCAGAGCCCACGAGGCCGTGCAGGAGCATCACCGGCGGACCGCCCACGCCTTGTGTTCGTACCGAGAGCGAGGAGGTCTTTGTCACCCGCCCGCTGGGTGACGTCCAGATCGGCCGTCGAGCCCGAGCGTCGGCATAGCGGGAGCCAGCTGCGGCAACAGTCGCGCCGAGGAGGGCGACTGTCGTCGCCCGCCGCATGCTCACGCTCGGAAGTCGCCAGTGACAGTCAGATCGAGGACCGAACTCGAGCCGTCGGCGTGCTGAACCGGCACGTGGATCGTCATGTCGTGAGCGCCGTCCATGCCGGGGTGCATCGAGAGCTCGAAGGTCAGCTCCGTGACCTGGTCAGCCTGGAGTGTGGTCGGCCCGGTGTAGGTGAGGGCGCCGGGGCAGCAGCCTTCGTTGATCTGGACGTGGGGCGTTCCGAGGGTGAGGGTCTGGGTGCCAGTGTTCTGGAGTTGCCAGGTCGGCCGCACGGCGACGTTCAGCGGTACTCGTCCGAGGGCCCACAGGCTCGGTGTCGCCCTGATGCCGTCGCTTTCGGCGACGCCGCTGCCAGCGCCGGGTGTGGCGATGATCGGCATGCCCATCGAGTTGGTCTCACCGGTTCGGGTCGCAGCTGTGTCGGCTGATGATCCGCCGCTGGTGAGGGCGAACACAGTGAGGACCGCAACCACGGCAACGATGCTGGCACCGAGGATCCAGTGGTTGCGGTGGGTGCGTTGGCGTTGCGCGCGCCGGGTGGTGGTGTTGGTCATGACGATGCTCCAGTGGTGAACAGTGAGGGCGGTGGTCCGTATTGGTCAATGATCGAGCTGCGCACGTCAACGATCGGCGTGCCAGCGGTGAGTTGCTCGCGAGCGGTCGCGGTTTCGTTACCGCACACCGCGCAGCCTGAGGCGTGGGCGTCCCAGGCGCCGGTGGCGGTCACGTAGCAGTCGGCGAGGTTGCGGTGGCCGAGGCTGCGGTCGCAGCCGCAATAGCAGGGAATCTGCGCGAAGTTGGTGAGGTTGTCGGCGGCGTAGTGGTAGTCGTCGGCGATCGCCGAGGTGACGTTCGACAACTCGACCGTCACGACCGGCGGTTCTGCCATGGCGACGGCACCGTCGGGTTCGCTCGCACCACGGATCAATCCGACGATGCCGAGGGCGATCAGCGCGAGAACCACCAGCTCGAACCCGAGGATCTTCAACCAAGGCCGGGCATTCATCGCCGACCCGCCGGTGAGTACTCCCTGTGTTGGTCACCGTCGCTCTGGTGGGTTGCCGGTTGGGGCTGGCGCATCAGCAGCCACATCACGACGCCCATCACCAGGGGACAGATCAACAGGGCGAGGCTCAGGCCGGCGAGAGCGAGCCCGCCGTTCCCGGCGACGAGGAACCACAGGCCTAGGCCGACCGCGGCTACCAGACAGATGACGTGGTGGCGGTGACTCATGACCCTGTCTCCCCGTGGTGTTCGTCGTGTTGCCTCTGGCCCTGTACGGGCATTGTCGTCATCGAGCCTGCCATCGTGACGTGAGCCTCGTCGCAGGCGGCGAGGATGTCGTCGTCGACGGTGCCCTTCATCATCTGGTGCATCATCGAGTGCATGGCCGACATGTCGGCCGAGCCCATCATGGCGGCCATCTCGGTCGAGTCTCCCGTCATCATCGAGTTCATGCCGGGCATCTGATTCATGGCAATCGAATCAGTGGTTGGGGTGGTGGGAGTGGTGCTGCTGGCGGCGGAGTTGCCGCCGAGTGCGAGTCCGAGCACCAGGCCTGCGGTGACCACCGTGGCGCCGATGGCGCCGAGTGTGCGAGTTCGTGACTTCATGGTGTCCTCCTTGACGAAGACCATGGTGCGCCGCAGGTGTGGAGGACAGATGGAGACTTCGTGCGCACGACGCGCTTTCCGCCGCGACGTCCTCGCTCCTACTGAGGCAGTGCTGCTGGAAACGCAACGGTGAAACGCGTGCCCCCGCCTGGCACGTTCTCACCAGTGACCGTGCCGTGATGGGCGGCGACGAGTTCCGAAACGACTGCGAGCCCGATGCCGCTGCCGCTGGCCTTGTTGCCGTTCGCGCCGCGCCAGAATCGTTCGAAGACGTGCGGTAGGTCCTGTTCGGGGATCCCATGGCCGTTGTCGAGGACCTCGAGTAACGCTGTGGCTCCACTCGATCGGGTACTGATGGTGATCGCACCGCCAGCAGGGGTGAACTTCACCGCGTTGGCGATCAGGTTGACCGCGATCTGGTGCAGCCGATCGGCGTCGCCGATCACCGCTGCTGCCTCGGCGTCGACCGTCAGGGTGGTTGTACGGTCGTCGGCCAACGGACGCAGCAGATCGGCGGCGGAGGTCGCGACGTCTGCGAGGTCCACACGGTCGGCGCGCGGGCGCAGCCCGGCTGCTTCAGCGGCAGCGAGGGTCTCGAGGTCGCCGACCAGACGCCGCAGGCGTGTGACCTCATCGTTGAGCGACCCGAGCACCTCGGCCGTCGGTTGGTCGATGCCGTCGAGCAACGCCTCAGTCGACCCTTGTAGGATGGCGAGTGGCGTGCGCAGTTCGTGTGCGACGTCTGCGACCAGGTTGCGGCGGAGCCGGTCCTCGCGATCGAGGTGGTCGGCCATCCCGTTGAAGGCCTCGGCGAGTGTGCGTAGCTCGCCGGGTCCGTCAGTGTCGACCCGGGCGTCGCGGCGGCCGGCGGCGAGATCGCCTGCGGCGGTGGTCAGCGCGGTGACGGGACGGGTGACCCGCACCGACACGTACAGCGCGACAACGAGGGCCACTGCCCCAGCGATCAGCATCCCGAGGATCGCGGTGCGCGCCAGCGCGTCACGAACGTGACGCTCGGCCGCCATCGCCTGCGTGGGGAACCGAAGCATCACCGCACCGACGGGTTGCCCATCGACCACGACCGCGGCCGACACGGGGTCACCCCTCGGCATGTCGACCGACGCAAGGCCGTGCATCTGCATCATCATCGACGCCAACGCATCGGTCGGTGCAGCGATCACGTCGCCATTCCCGTCGACGATGGTGAGCGTCGCCTGGCTCCGCGCCGCGACCGCCGCCGCTCCCGCCAAGTCTGCGGTGGCCCATCCATCTGCCCGCTGATAAGCGTCACCGGCTGCGATCGCCGTCGCCGCCAAGTCGTCCCCGCGTTGTCGGTCGGTGAGCCCGGACACCTCATTGCGTGCCGACAGCATCGTCAGCGCGGCGAACACTGCGATCGCCGACACTGCCACCGTCAGGAACGCCAACGCGAGACGAACACCGAGCGGACCTAAGTGCGGACGACGCACCACCATCAACCGCGGTCCCGTAACAGGCCGAGTCGATACCCGGCGCCGAGCACCGTCTCCACCACCGTCGGATCATGAGGATCCGGCTCGATCTTGCGGCGCAGGTTCTTGATGTGCGAGTCGACAGTTCGTTCGTAGCCATCGAACTCGTAGCCGCGGACACGGTTGACCAGCTCGCTCCGCGAGAACACCCGACCCGGCGACGACGCCAGCACCGTCAGCAACGACCACTCGGTCGGGGTCAACTCCACGACAGTCCCACCAACGGTTGCCTCGTGCCGAACTTCATCGATGACGAGCTGCCCGCCGCCGAACGACGAGATCGACGACTCGATGGTCGACGTGGCACTCCGGCGCAGCACTGCCTGTACGCGCAGCACGAGCTCGCGCGGCGAGAACGGCTTGGTCAAGTAGTCGTCGGCACCGAGCTCCAGACCGCGGATGCGATCCGCTTCACCCGACTTCGCGGTCAGCATCACGATCGGCAGACGACCCGAGAACTCGGCGGCGATCGTCTCTCCGGCGACATCGGGGAGGTTCAGGTCCAGGACG
>CAZWCU010000290.1:0-2330 GCA_964632715.1 uncultured Bifidobacterium sp.
GTACGGGGTGGGCGACTACTGCGGCGGCCGCGCCAGCCGACACCAGGCGAGCATCGTCGTCGCTGCTGTCGGGCAGGTGGTGAGCCTCGCGCTCGTCATCACCGCCGTGCTGGTGATGGGCACCCCAGCGCCCGAAGCGTCCACGTGGTGGTGGAGCATCGCCGGTGGCGTGGTGGGCGCGCTGGGCCTCGTCGGCCTGTACCACGGGTTCGCGCACGGCGACATCACGGTCGTCGCGCCCACGAGCGCGGTCGTCGGAGCGGTCGTGCCGGTCGCAGTGGGCCTCGGCCTCGGTGAGCGACCGGGCGTTCTCGCGCTGTTCGGCATCGCGATCGCAGTCACCGCCGTCGCGCTGGTCAGCGGCGCAGTGGGCACGCACCAGCACAACACGCCGCCACGCATCGTCGTACTCGCGGTGGCCGTCGGCGCCTGCTTCGGCCTGCTGTTCGTCGCGCTCGACCGCACCGATCCCGACTCGGGCATGTGGCCGCTGGTGATCGCCCGCCTCGCCTCGGTGCCGTTGCTGCTCGTCGTCGGCGCCCTCGCTCGCGTGCGCGTGGCGCCGCATCGGCCGTCGCTGAAGATCGCCGTCGTGGCCGGCGTGTTCGACATGGGCGCCAACGTGCTCTACCTGCTGGCCGTGCGCGGCGGCATGCTGGCCATCGTGTCGGTGGTGGCCTCGCTGTACCCGGCGACCACGGTGGCGATGGCGTTCGGCATCGACAAGGAACGCGTCACGCGCTGGCAGAGCATCGGGCTCGGTGCGGCCGCGCTGGCACTCGTGATGGTCAGCCTCAGCCGTCAGTAACCGCCCGCGTGTGAGCACTTCCGCCCGCCCGCCGAGCGAAAGTGCTCAGACGGCGGTGGCAGCGTCGACGATCTGCTGGCTCTCGCGCGCGGCAGCGGCGAAGATGCCCTTGCTCATCAGGCTGCTCTCCATCTTCCTGCGCGCGAGGTAGATGGCGGCCCGGCCACCGTGGATGGTGGGGTCGTCGGGCGCAGCCCATCCGGCCAGGTCTGCCAAGTGCGACGCCAGCCGTTCGTCGCCGTCGGCGATGGCCTGGTCGGCGCGGCGCAGCAGCACGTCGGCACCGCCCGCCAGATCTGCGAGCACCGCGGCGAGGTGCGCATCGGGCGACGGCTTCAGCCGCGACGCTGCGCCATCCCACCAGCCGCCGAACTGGCGCCAGATGCCACGCACCACGAACTCGGGCTCGTCGTACAGCGGGCGCAGGTACGGCTTCGCCAGCGTGTCGGCCGGCACCTTCACGGTGTGGATGATGGTGTCGAGGCTGGCGCCGCTGTTCATCATCGCGACCACATCGCGCACGATGTCTTCCAGCGCGCCGGCCACGTCGCCGAGCACGCGAGCGATGCGAGCGGAGCCTTCGATGGGAAGTCCGTGCGCGGGCAGCAGCAACTCCGGGCCCATCGACACCATCCGTCGCAGTGCGGCCGCCCACTCGATCGGGTAGCGCTGCACCTTCTGCGGGTTGCCCGCGTTGGGGAAGTTCCAGATGAGGAAGTCGCCGGTGACGACTGCCTTCTGTTCGGGCAACCAGGCCCACAGGTGGTCGTCGGTCTCGCCGCGAGCGTGGTGCATCTCGATGCGGTGCCCGCCGACGGTGACCTCGTGCGAGTCGCGGAACGTCTCGTCGGGACGCATCGTCGCGGCCGGCAGGAACCGGCGCGCCGTCGGGTTCGCCGGCACCTCCAGCCCGGTGCCGGTGTCGCCGACGCTGAAGTTGAGGTCGCCGCTCACACCACCGAACTGACGCGCGTTGATGATGAGGTTCCACGTGCTCGTGTAGTGGTAGCGGTCCATCCGCACGGCGACGTTCTCGTGGCCCACCACCACCGGCTGGTCGTCGGCGAAGAACATGCTGCCGCCCACGTGGTCGGCGTGGCCGTGGGTGTAGACGAGGTGGCTCACCGGGGCGGGGCGCCAGCCGCGCAGCGACTCACGCACGGCCTGGCCGGTCATCACGCCCGAGGCGTCGAAGCAGACCAGGCCGTCGTCGGTGTCGAGCGCGACGCAGTGGCTGAAGCTCTCCACCATCGCGATGCCGGGAGCGATCTCGCTGAGCTCGTTGGTGACCCGGTTCACCGGTTGATCGGTGTGACCACTGTCGATGATGCGGGACGAGAGCGCGAGCAGATCTGCCATGGCCGCGACGGTAGTCGCGCGGCGGGTCCCCGAAGAGTGGCAGCCCATCGCGCCCACGGGCGCGATCGTGCGACAGGTGTGTCAGGGTCTCGCGCCCGTGGGGGCCGGGGCGGACAGTCCTGTCCGGGTTTCGCGCCCGACCTGAACCTCGCCGGACGAGGCG
>CAZWCU010000290.1:2430-4256 GCA_964632715.1 uncultured Bifidobacterium sp.
GGTCAGCGGGGGAGGCCGAGGACGCGTTCGCCGAGGATGTTGCGCATCACGTTCGACGTGCCGCCCATGATGGTGTAGCCGGGCGCGTAGGCGAGGCCCTTGGTGACGTCGTCCCACAGCGTCGCCTCCGCGCCGAACACACCGGAGATGAACTCGCTGACGCGGATCTCGTGCTCGGTGCAGAAGCACTTGGTGGCCGCGCTGAACCCGGCCGGCGCCTGCTTGAGCACTTCCCGGATGACCAGGATGCGGCCGATGCGGTACCCGATCTCGAGCTGGGCGATCTGGTCGCGCACCACCGAGTTGGTGGTGTCGGCGCGCTCGCGGGCCATCAGGTACAGCGCGTGGTTGCTGACCAGGCGGTCGATGCCACCACGCTCGTGCTCGAGCTGCCGCATCGTCTGCTTGAAGGCGCCGCCCTCCACGCCCACCAGGTTCACCACCGGCACCCGCACGTCGGTGAAGAACACCTCGCAGAAGTGGCGGTTGGTGGTCATGTCCTTGATCGGGCGCACCTCGATGCCGGGCGTATCCATCGGCACGATGACCTCGCTGATGCCTGCATGCGGAGGGCCCTCCTGCGACGTGCGGCAGATGAGGTAGCAGTAGTCGCTGACCGCGCCGAAGCTGGTCCAGATCTTCTGGCCGTTGATGACGAACGAGTCGCCGTCGCGCACAGCCGTGGTGCGCAGACTGGCAAGGTCGCTTCCGGCCTCGGGTTCGCTCATGCCGATGCACCAGGTGGTCTCGCCGGCCACGATGCCCGGCAGGAACGCGGCCTGCTGGTCGGCGGTGCCGTACGCGAGCAGTGCCGGGCCCATCTGACGGTCGGCGAACCACGACGCGGCGATCGGTGCGCCGGCCTTGATGAGCTCCTCGCCGACGATGAGCCGGTCGATGCCCGGGCTGGCGGCGCCGCTGTACGGGTTGTCGGGCCAGGTCATGCCGATCCAGCCGTGGCTCGCGAGCTCCTTGGAGAACTCCTTCGAGTAGCCGTTGATCCACGAGTCGTTGAATCGTCCGTAGCGGGCGACGGCGTCGGCGGCCACTTCGGCGGCCTTGGCGCGCAGCGCGAGTTGGTCAGCTGTCCACGAGAAGTCCATCGCAGCCGATGCTACGAGTTGGTGCGGGCGAGTGCCGCAACGAGCCTGGTCAGGCCGTGGTGCGAGCGTGCACGTGCACCGTGGTGGTGCGCGTGGAGCTGACCAGCAGGTGCGGCGTGTTCGGCGGCACGAGCGTGGTGCTGCCCGACTCGCGCACCTTGCGCATGACGGAGGAGCCGACCATGCGTTCCTCCATCAGTGAGCCGCTGACCACGTGGAAGGCGACGAACTGCTCGTGCGCGTGCAGGTCGCTGATCGCGCCGGCCGGCCACGACATGACCCACACGTCGTACGCGGGGGTGGAGAGGACGAGCTCGCGGGAGAGCGAACGGGAAGGGTTCGGCGCCAGTTCGTCGGGCACGGTGACCGCGCCGATGCCGGCGGCGATCTCGACGAGCAGGTCGCCCGGATCGAGGATGGGCGCGACCCGCTGCGACGGATGCGTGGCACGGGAGGCCGTGAGCTGCCACGAGTTCACCTCGGCGCGTTCAGATGAGGTGAGGTCGGAAGACGTCATGGCTCCAGCGTACCCAAATGTCGACCAGATCAGTCATGAATTATGGGAGTCGGGCATGTGAACGGCGGGTCCGCGGTTTTCGTGGACCGGACCGCGTGCGGTAACCTGTACAAGTCCGATACAAGTTCCGCGGTCGAACAACCGGTTCCGACACGAGTGCAGAGGTAGACCCAGATGGCAAAGATCAAGGTGAAGAACCCCGTCGT
>CAZWCU010000291.1:0-4197 GCA_964632715.1 uncultured Bifidobacterium sp.
GTTGCTGAGCAGGATGTGCTCACGGCTGCTGAGTGGGTCGGCCTCGATGTCGACCAGGCTGAGCAGACCGCTGACGAAGCCTTCGATCTCGTCGCCGACGATCTCGGGGTCCGCGCCCGCACCGGGTGCCTGCAGCGAGCCGATGATGTTGAGCCCGACTCCGGCGTTGGAGCCGGGTGTGTAGACGGTGAACGTGGTGGCCGCGCGCAACGCGCCGATGCGCTCCGGGCCCACACCCCAGCCGGCGAGGCCGTCGGTCCACGCCTTCGCCTGCGCGGCCGCGAACTCGGGCACGGTGACACCCGCCTTGGCGGCGTCGCCTTCGTTGACCCACGGCTCGAAGTCGGTGGGTGCCAGCGACGGGAACGTGAGGCACAGGTTGGTGAGGTCGCCCTTGGGGTCGATGAGCAGCGTCGGCACGCCCGCGGACAGCGCTTCCTCGATGAGCACGATGCCGAGACCGGTCTTGCCCGACCCGGTCATGCCGACGATGACCCCGTGCGTGGTGAAGTCGCCGCTGGCGAGGAGCACGCTCTTGTCGGTGCGAGTGTGCTGTGCCGGATCGATCAACCCGCCGAGGTGGAAGTCAGCCATGGCCCGCCACCGTAGCGGCCTCGCGAACGAGCCGGCAGCTCGGTCAGCGCAGCGTGACGCGGTAGGCGCAGCGCTGCCCACCGTCGAGCAGGTGTTGCTCGCGTGCGACGTGCACTTCCGGGCCGAGCGCCTTCTGGAACAGGTCGAGCTCGGCGCTGCACAGCCCGGCGCACGAGTCGGCGGCGCCGCGGATGGGGCAGTGGTGCTCGACCAGGGTGACGTGGTCGGGGCCGTCGACGGCCTCGGCCAGGTAGCCCTCGGCCGTGCGCAGTTCGGCGATGCGATGCACGCGGTCCTTCATAGAGGACGCGCCGTCGAGCACACCGCGATAGGTGGCCAACTGACGCTCGGCGCGAGTGCGCACGACGCGATCGAGTGCTTCCTCGCCGAGCGCGCTGCGGATGGACTCGATGATCTCCACCGTCAGCTCGTGGTGGCGATCGGCGAACAGCGAGCTGGCGGCCGGCGCCAGACGCCAGTGCACGGGGGGTCGGCCGCGCCCGGTGCTCGGTGCCATCACGCGCTCGACCAGTTCGGCCGCTTCGAGCGTTTCCATGTGCTGGCGGATAGCGGTGTCGGTGAGGCCGAACTCGGCGGCCAGCTCGGGGGCCGTGGCGGTGTCGGCGCGCTTCAGGCGCTCGATGATGCGGCGCTTGGCACCGGACAGGTCGGCAGTCACCTCGGACACGTCGACGAGCCTACCAATATCGAAAGTCGACCTTTCGAAAATGCCGATCCCGATCGCAGTTCGCGATGGTCGGCGCGATTGGCCTCGCCGTTTGACAAAATGTCAAACATGACCGTGTCCACCGACCCCATCGTACATGCGCTCGAGAACCAGTTCGGTCTGGCCGACCGAGTCGTCGACGAGGGTGCGATGGCGAACAGCGTCGCCCGCTTCCGCGAGCGGGGCATCACGTTGCCCACCTTCGGGCAGCTGGCCGACCCCTCCACCATCCCCGCCGACGTGGTGGGCGACGCCCCGAAGGACGGTCCCGACCCGCGCAACCTGTGGCGCGTGCACTGGTACAACGACCTCGCCGGCAACCGCGTGTCGGTCCCCGACCACGTGGTGCTGCCGTCGTCGCTCACCGGTGTGGAGAGCCCGATCATCGTCGTGTTCGGCGATCGCTTCCCGATGATCACTGCGCACAAGGTGCTCGCCGCATACGCATGTCTCGCGCCGCGGGTGGTCACCGGCCAGTTCGATCCCACCAGGCACCGTGCCATCTGGCCGAGCACCGGCAACTACGCGCGCGGCGGCATCGCCATCAGCCGCATCATGGCGTCGCGCGGCGTGGCCATCCTCCCCGCGGGCATGAGCCAGGAGCGTTTCGATTGGCTCGACAAGTGGTGCGAGAACCCGAAGGACGACGTCATCCGCACGGTCGGCACGGAGAGCAACGTCAAGGAGATCTACGACGCCTGCAATGAGCTCGCCAAGGATCCGGGCAACTTCGTGCTCAACCAGTTCTGCGAGTTCGGCAACCACCTCGGCCACTTCGAGGTCACCGGCCGCGCGCTCGCGCACGTCTTCGACACGGTGCGTGCTGCGTCGGGCCGCGACCTCAACCTGGCGGCGTTCACCAGCGCCACGGGTTCCGCCGGCACCATCGCCGCCGGCGATCGCCTGAAGCGCGACTACGGCACCCGCATCGTCGCGGTCGAGGCGCTCGAGTGCCCCACCATGCTCGAGAACGGCTTCGGCGAGCACAACATCCAGGGCATCGGCGACAAGCACATCCCGCTCATCCACAACGTGATGAACACCGACGTGGTGGTCGCCGTCAGCGACCAGGCAACCGACCAGCTCTATGCGATGTTCAACAGCGACGACGGACTCGGCTACCTGGCCGATCGCCGTCACGTGCCGCAACAACTGCTCGCCACGCTCGAGCACTTCGGGCTGTCGTCCATCTGCAACGTGCTCGCCGCCATCAGCACCGCGAAGGTGCTCGGGCTCGGGCCCGACGACGCCATCATCACCGTCGCCACCGACGGCGCCGCGCTGTATCCGAGCGAGTACACGAAGATCACGGCCCGCGACTTCGGTGGCGGGTTCACCAATCTCGACGCCGCGCAGGTGTGGGGCGAGCACCTCGCCAACGTGCCCACCGCGCACACGCTCGAGCTCACCGAACGCGAGCGCAACCGCATCTTCAACCTCGGCTACTACACGTGGGTCGAGCAGCAGGGCACCCCGTTCGAGCTGTTCGAGGCGCGGCGCCACCAATCGTTCTGGCACGACCTGCGGCGCCTGCTGCCCGTGTGGGACGAGATGATCACCGAGTTCAACCAGCGCGTCGCGGCGGGCTGACCGATGCTCGAACGTCCGCTCATCGCCGGTTGGCAGTGCGCGGTGTGCGGCGAATCGGTCGACATCGCGCAACCGTTCAGCTGGCGCTGCCCGCGGGCGACCGACGACGATCGCCACCACTCGCTGCAGCTGCTGCAGAGCATCTCGCCGCTGCGTTCGAGCGGCGACGCCAATCCGTTCCTCGCGTTCCGCCCGTACGTCGCGGTCGATGCGTTCATGGGCGCACACGGTCTCACCGACGCAGCTCGCGCGGCGATGATCGGCGAGCTCGACTCGCTGGTCGCCGCGGTCGAGGGCCGTGGTTTCGTCACCACCCCGTTCGAACGCGCCGACGCGCTCAGCGACGCACTCGGCTTCGGCGCCGACGGGGGAGTGTGGGTGAAGGACGAGACGCACAACGTGGCCGGCAGCCACAAGGCGCGCCACCTGTTCACCATCCTGCTGCACCTGCGCGCCGCCGAGTTCTCCGGCCTCGCGCCGTGGACCACCGCCGCGGATCGTCCGCCGCTCGCCATCGCGTCGTGCGGCAACGCAGCCATCGCGGCGAGCACGCTGGCGGCTGCCGTCTCCTGGCCGATCCGTGTCTTCGTGCCCTCCTCGCCGAATCTCCACGTGACGAAACGGCTCGGGGAGTTGGGTGCGCAGGTGGTCGAGTGCCCGCGCCTGCCCAGCGATCCTCCCGGCGACCCGTGCGTGCACCGGTTCCGCGAAGCCGTGGCGGCCGGCGCGGTGCCGTTCAGCGTGCAGGGTCCGGAGAACGCGTGGTGCCTCGACGGTGGGCGCACCATCGGCTGGGAGATGGCGCGGCACATGGAGGAGACCATCGAAGGCCCGCCGTTCGACCGCCTGTTCGTGCAGGTCGGTGGCGGTGCGTTCGCTGCGTCGGTGGCCGCGGGCTTCCGCATGAGCGGCATCACGCCCCGGCTGCACGCGGTGCAGACCGAGGCGTGTGCGCCGCTCGAACGCGCCTGGACGCGTGCGATCGAGATCGGCGGTCCGAAGGGTGCCGCGGAGCACTGGGCCGAGTGCATGTGGCCGTGGGAGCACGTGGGCACGTCGGCCGCCGACGGAATCCTCGACGACGAGACCTACGACTGGCTGCCCGTGCTCGTCGCGATGGCCGACGGCAACGGCTCGCCCGTGGTGGTCAGCGAGGCGCAGGTGCTGGAGGCCAACGAGGTCGGCTGCCGGCTCACCGGCATCGACGCCAGCCACACCGGCACCGCCGGACTCGCCGGCCTGCTCGCACTGCGCGAGTCGCTGGCGCCCGACGAGCGAGTCGCCGT
>CAZWCU010000292.1:0-4191 GCA_964632715.1 uncultured Bifidobacterium sp.
AGGTGCTCGGCCTGGTGAAGGCCCAGATGGTGAAGAACACCGTGATCGTCCCGGTGGGTGCCAAGGGTGGCTTCGTGCCGCAGCAGTTGCCCCCCACGGCCGACCGCAGGGCCTGGCTGGCGGAGGGCACAGCCTGCTACCGGCTCTTCGTCGACGCACTGCTCAGCGTCACGGACAACATCGTCGACGGCCGTGTCGTGCCGCCGGAGAACGTGCTGCGCTACGACGGCGACGACCCCTACCTGGTGGTGGCTGCGGACAAGGGCACCGCCACCTTCTCCGACCTCGCCAACCAGGTCTCGGTCGGACGCGGCTTCTGGCTCGGCGACGCGTTCGCCTCCGGTGGCTCCAGCGGCTACGACCACAAGGAGATGGGCATCACCGCGCGCGGCGCGTGGGAGAGCGTGCGTCGTCACGCGTCGGCCATCGGCAAGGACGTCGACCGCGACGAGCTCACCATGGCGGGCATCGGCGACATGAGCGGCGACGTGTTCGGCAACGGCCTGCTGCGCTCGCCGCACGTGAAGCTGATCGCTGCATTCGATCACCGGCACATCTTCATCGACCCCGACCCGGACCCTGCGGTGTCGTTCGCGGAACGGCAGCGGCTCTTCCAGCTGCCGCGCAGCAGCTGGGCGGACTACGACCCGTCGCTCATCTCTGCCGGCGGTGGCGTCTACCCGCGCACACTGAAGACCATCGAGCTCAGCGCGATCGCGTGTCAGCGGCTCGGCACGGAATCTCGCTCGTTCGCGCCGAACGACCTGCTGTCGGTCATCCTGCGGGCGCCGGTCGACGTGCTGTGGAACGGCGGCATCGGCACGTACGTGAAGGCCACCTCCGAGTCGCACAGCGAGGTGGGCGACCGGGCCAACGACGGGCTGCGCATCAACGGCAGCGAGCTGCGCTGCAAGATGGTCGGCGAAGGCGGCAACCTCGGGTTCACCCAGCGCGGACGCGTGGAGTACGCACTCGCCGGCGGGCTCATCTACACCGACGCCATCGACAACTCGGCCGGCGTCGACTGCAGCGACCACGAGGTGAACATCAAGATCGCGCTCGGCGCCGCGGTGGCGAAGGGCATCATCACCCTCGACGAACGCAACGTGGTGCTCGCCGAGATGACCGACGAGGTGGGCGAGCTGGTGCTCGACGACAACCGCGCGCAGACGCTGGCGCTGGCCATCGCGCGCCGCCAGGCGTTGCCGATGATCAACGTGCACAGCCGCTACCTCAACCAGCTGGAGACCGAGGGCTGGCTGAATCGGGCGCTCGAGTTCCTGCCCACCGACCGTCAGATCGCGGAACGTCAGGCCGCGGGCATCGGACTCACGACGCCCGAGTTCGCGGTGCTGTTGGCGTACACGAAGACGGCCAACGTCGCCGAGACCGTGCGCAGCGACCTCCCCGACAACCCGTACCTGGAACCGGATCTCGTCCGCTACTTCCCGACTCGCCTGCGCAAGGAGTTCCACGAGCAGCTGCTCCACCACCGGCTGCGCCGCGAGATCGTCGCCACGCAGATCTGCAACCAGATGGTCAACCTGTCGGGCATCTCCTTCGACCATCGGCTGTCGGAGGAGACCGGGCTGGGCGTGGTCGAGATCACGCGCGCGTGGCTCGCGGTTCGCGACATCTTCGGGCTTCCCGCGCTGTGGGAACAGGTCGATGCGCTCAGCGGAGCGGTGAAGCTCGACATGCAGCTGGAGCTGTTCCTCGAGCTGCGCACCATGGCGGAGCGCGCCGTGCTCTGGCTGCTGCGCCATCGCAAGGCGCCCATCGACATCGCTGCCGCGGTTGCCGAGTTCCAGCCGGGCATCGCGTCGCTCGGCCTCGGTCTCGAGGCCCAGTTGTGCGGCCGGATGCGTCAGCAGGCGTTCGCGCTCGAAGCCGGCCGTCTGGCGGCCAACGTGCCCGAGATCGTGGCGCAGCGCAGCGTGCTGTGGCCGCTGCTGCACACCGGGTTCGACGTGGTCGACCTGGCGGGGCGCACCAACACGTCGACGGCGGCGGTGGCGAGTGCGTACTGGAAGGTGTTCGACGAGCTCGACCTGATGTGGCTGTGGGAGGCCATCGGTCGCCTGCCGCGCAGCAACCGGTGGCAGACGCAGGCGCGCTCGGCGTTGCGCGACGACCTGCTCGCCGCGATGGCGGATCTCGCCGAGGACGCCATCCTCGCCGGTTCGGTGGCCGACTGGATGGCCACCAACGAGCGGATGCTCGGTCGCGCCACGGCGTTGTTCACCGAGATCCGCCGCGTCGACGCGCACGACCTCACCACGCTGTCGGTCGCTCTGCGCCAGCTGCGCAACCTCGCGCTGCTCAGCTGATCGGTCGCGGTCCGCTCGGGGTCCGGCGCGGATAGCGTCGCCCGCATGTTCGGTCGTGCCCGCCGTCGTCAGGCCGAGCCGGCCGAGTTCCCCGCCGAGTGGCGCATCGTCCTGCGTCGACGGTGGCCGCTGTGGAGCCAGTTGTCCAGCGCCGAGCGCGACCGGCTCGAGCAGCTCACGCTCGTGCTGCTCGACCAGTTCAGCTTCGAGGCGTCGAACGAGTTCGAGCTCACCGACGAGATGTGCGTGTTCGTCGCGGCGCAGGCGGCGCTGCTGGTGCTCGAGCTCGGCGTCGACGCGTATCGCAAGGTGCGCACCGTCATCGTGCACCCTGCCACCATGGTGGTGAAGGGCGCCCGGCGCACCGGCAGTGGCGGGTTGATGACCGATGCCCCCACCCGCATCGACGGCCAGGCGCACTACCGCGGTCCCATCCTGCTCGCGTGGGACTCGGTCGTGTACGACGCCCGGCACCCGCTGCGTGGGCTCAACGTGGTGTTCCACGAGTTCGCACATCAGCTCGACATGCTCGACGGTGTGGTCGACGGCACCCCGCCGATGGACGACGGCGCACGCGAGCGCTGGACCGAGGTGTGCACCGCGGAGTACGAGACCATCCGCCGCGGCCGCCCGAGCCTGCTGCGCGAGTACGCGGGCACCGATCCCGGGGAGTTCTTCGCGGTGGCCACCGAGATGTTCTTCACTCGCCCCACCGCCATGCTCGAGCAGCACCCCGACCTCTACGCCGTGCTCAGCGGCTTCTACCGACAGGACCCCGCAGGTCGCGCAGCTAGCCTCGACCGCGCATGACTGGCCCCCGATTTCGCATCGCCCCTTCGCCCACCGGCTACTTCCACGTGGGTGGTGCACGCACCGCGCTGTTCAACTGGGCGCTGGCCCGACGGCTCGGCGGCACGTTCGTGCTGCGCATCGAGGACACCGACGCCGAGCGCAATCAGCCGGAGTGGACCCAGGGCATCATCGACGCACTGGCGTGGATCGGCATCAGCAGCGACGACCCGCACTTCGAGGGCCCGTACTTCCAGAGCGAGTACGCCGAGGCGCACATCGCCGCCGCGCAGCAGTTGGTGACTGGCGGCCACGCCTACTACTGCGACATGACCGCCGCGGACATCGAGGCCCGCAACACGGCAGAGGGCAATCAGGGCTACCAGGGATGGTCGCGCGACCGCGGCCTGGGCCCCGGTCCCGGGCACGTCGTGCGCTTCCGGGTGCCCGCCGGCACCACGATCGTGCACGATCTCGTGCGCGGCGAGGTCGAGTTCGACAACGCGCTGATCGAGGACTTCGTGCTGCTGCGCGGCAACGGCAGCCCGATGTTCCTGCTCGCCAACGTGGTCGACGACATGGCCATGCGCATCACGCACGTGCTGCGCGCCGAGGAGCACCTCTCCAACACGCCCAAGCAGCAGTTGATGTGGGAGGCGCTCGGTCATCCCTCGCCGGTGTGGGCGCACCTGCCGCTGCTGGTGAACGAGCAGCGCAAGAAGATCTCCAAGCGTCGCGACAAGGTGGCCTTGGAGCAGTACCGCGACGAGGGCTACCTGCCCGAGGCGATGGTCAACTACCTGATGACGCTGGGGTGGACACCGAAGGGTCCGGAGATCCAGCCGTGGGCGCAGATGGAGGGCGACTTCCTGCTGGAAGACGTCACGCACTCGCCGGCGTTCTTCGACCTGAAGAAGCTCGCTGCGTTCAACGGTGAGTACATCCGCATGCTCACGCCCGAGCAGTTCGCCGAGGCGTGCCGGCCGTGGCTGCTCGCCGCCGATGCGCCGTTCCCCGCCGACCGGTTCGACGAAGCCGTGTTCCTGGCGATGGCGCCGCACATCCAGCCGCG
>CAZWCU010000293.1:0-4164 GCA_964632715.1 uncultured Bifidobacterium sp.
CCTCGAGCTGGCACAGAACATCAAGAGCGCGAAGCGCATGGTCGAGCGCCGTCGTGCGCAGGTGTGGGACGTCCTCGAAGACGTCATCAAGGAACACCCGGTCATGCTCAACCGTGCACCAACCCTGCACCGTCTGGGCATCCAGGCCTTCGAGCCGGTGCTGGTCGAGGGCAAGGCCATCCAGCTGCACCCGCTGGTCTGCACCGCCTTCAACGCCGACTTCGACGGTGACCAGATGGCCATCCACGTGCCGCTCAGCGCCGAGGCTCAGGCCGAAGCGCGAGTGCTCATGCTCAGCGCCAACAACATCCTGTCGCCGGCGTCGGGTCGCCCCATCGTCACCCCCAGCCAGGACCTCATCATCGGTGGCTACTACCTCACCGAGAACCGCATCGACGCACTCGGCCACGGTCGTGTGTTCCGTCACCTGTGGGAAGTCCTGCGTGCCGTCGACGAGGGCAGCGTGCACCTGCACGCGCTCATCACCCTGCGTCGTCCCGCCATCGACGGCCGCGAGGCCGACACGTTCGAGACCACGGCCGGCCGCCTGCTGTTCGAAGAGGCACTGCCCGAGGACTACACCTCCCGCTTCGGTCACATCAACGGTGTGATCAAGAAGAAGGAGATGGGCGTCATCGTGGAGCGCCTCTCGGACCACTACCCCAAGGGCGTGGTCGCCAGCTCGCTCGACGCGATGAAGAACCTCTGCTACCGCTACGCCTCGCAGAGCGGCCTCACGGTCAGCATCGACGACGTCAAGACGCCGAAGCTGAAGCGTGAGATCCTCGACAAGCACGAGGCGCAGGCCGAGAAGGTCGAGAACCAGTTCCGTCGCGGCATCATCACCGACGGCGAGCGCCGCCAGCAGGAAGTGCGCATCTGGACCGACGCCACGGCCGAGGTGCAGAGGGCCATGGAAGCCGAGTTCAAGGCTGCCAAGTTCAACCCGATCGACATGATGGTCGGCTCGGGTGCTCGAGGCAACATGACCCAGATGCGTCAGATCGCCGGCATGCGCGGCCTCGTGGCCAACCCTCGCGGCGACATGATTCCTCGCCCCATCAAGAAGAACTTCCGTGAGGGCCTCGAGACGCTCGAGTACTTCATCGCCACCCCGGGTGCTCGTAAGGGCCTCGTCGACACCGCACTGCGTACCGCCGACTCGGGCTACCTCACCCGTCGTCTGGTCGACGTCGCGCAGGAGCTCATCATTCGGGAGACCGACTGCGGCAGCAACCTCGGCCTCTGGATCGAGAACGTCGAGCCCGACACGGCCAACCGTCGTAGCCACCTCGAGACCAAGCTGTTCGGCCGTGCGCTGTCGGCCGACGTCACGCTCGCCGACGGCACGGTGTACCCGCGCAACATGATCGTGGGCGACATCGAGATGGCGGCGCTGCGCGACGACCCGAAGGTCACCCGCGTGCGTGTTCGCTCCGTGGTCACCTGCGACGCCGAGCTCGGCGTGTGCGCACTCTGCTACGGCCGTTCGCTGGCCACCGGCAAGAGCATCGAGCTCGGTGAGGCAGTCGGCGTCATCGCCGCACAGTCCATCGGCGAGCCCGGCACCCAGCTGACGATGCGTACCTTCCACACCGGTGGTGTGGCGGGCAAGGACATCGCCGGCGGTCTGCCTCGCGTGGTCGAGCTGTTCGAGAGCCGCACCCCGCGTGGTTCGGCTCGTCTGGCCCGTGCCACCGGCGTCATCCGCATCGGCGACGACGAGGGCAAGGGCATCCCGATCACCGTCATCGACGACCAGGGTGAAGAGCACCAGATCATCCTCCCCACCGGCAGCCGGCCCATCGTGGTCGACGGCCAGGACGTCAAGGCCGGCGACCCGATCACCGACGGTCCCTTCGATCCGAAGGAACTGATGGAGATCAAGGGCATCCGCGAGACGCAGCTGTACCTCGTCGAAGAGGTGCAGAAGGTGTACCGCGACCAGGGTGTGTCGATCAGCGACAAGCACATCGAGCTGATCGTGCGCCAGATGACCCGCCGCATCGGCGTGCAGGAGCCCGGCGACACCGGCTTCCTGCCCGGCGAGCGTGCCGACGCGAAGGTGTTCCGCGACACCAACCGTCGCATGGTCGAGGAAGGCAAGAAGCCCGCCGAGGGTCGCCCGGAGATCATGGGCATCACCAAGGCGTCGTTGGCCACCGAGAGCTGGCTGTCGGCGGCCTCCTTCCAGGAGACCACCCGGGTGCTCACCGAGGCTGCCATCGACGGCAAGGGCGACAGCCTGCTCGGTCTCAAGGAGAACATCATCATCGGCAAGCTGATCCCTGCCGGTACCGGCATGATGCGCTACCGCGAGTTCGACGTCGCCGCTCCGGAGTACCAGCCGATGGCCTACTTCAGCAGCGAAGCTGCCGAGGATCCGGCCGCGTGGTTGAGCAACATCCACGGCACCTACAGCTCTGACGAGCCGGAAGCCGCCGTCGAAGTCTGATCCACGTCGATCACGAAGTGTTGCAACGGCCCGGGGTTCGCCCCGGGCCGTTGCGCGTCCCGGCCGCGTGGCCGCCGTCGCCCCGCCGTCCCCCGCCGGGTTGGGCGCGAAACCATGACAGGTCTGACATCACACCGCGCCCACGGGCGGGAAACCATGTCAGGGTCGTCAGGGTTTCGCGCCCGTGGGCGCGAGAGGATGACATCTCACTTGCACCGGCGCAGCGTGCGCACGACGCTGTCGGGATGAAAGTCCGCCGTGTCTCGCCTCTCGATGGTGCCCGCTTGCGGCAGGTCCGACTCTCTGCGCTCGAGGAGTCTCCTTCGGCGTTCGGCTCGACGTATGGAGCAGAGGCGAACCGGCCGGACGCCGAGTGGGCACAGCGAGCGGCCGCCGGGTCGCGTGGGAGCGACCGAGCGACGTTCCTCGCGCAGGTCGACGACGACCTCGTCGGCCTGGTGGGCGGATATCGCGACGAGTCTTCGTCGCCCATCGTCGAGCTGGTCTCGATGTGGGTCGCGCCACCCTTCCGTGGTCGTGGAGTGGGATCGCTGCTCGTCGACGCGGTGATCGCCTGGGCGGTCGAGACCAACGCGGCGCGCGTCTCGCTGTGGGTGACGAGTGGCAACACACCCGCCGAGCGCCTCTACGGATCGAAGGGCTTCGTCGCGACCGGCGAGGTGCAGCCGCTCCCGTCCGACCCGTCGCACGACGAGGACAGGATGACGTTCACGCTCGGATGACGGTGTTCGTCACCACTCGATGGTGACGTCGCCGTTGGCTCTCGCGAACTCGGCGAGACGGTCGTCCTTGGTGACCAGCGGCAGTCCGTTGTGCACGGCGGTGGCGTAGATGATGCGGTCGGCCAGGTCGCCGGTGAAGTCGTCGAGCTGCGCGGCGGCGACCGCGATGGCGGGGGTGAGCTCGGCGATGGTGACGATGCCGTCGGCGAGCAGGTCGTGCACCCAGATCTGCGTGGGACGGTCGAGTGCCACGCGGCCCTGGTCGACGAGCATCGCCAGCTCCCACATGGAGATGGCGCTCAGGAACAGGCGCGGCGCGCCGTCGATGAGCCGGCGGGCGCGCGCCGAGAGGCGGTCGCTGCCGGCCTGCCACCACAGCAGCGTGTGCGTGTCGAGCAGCAGCGAGTCAGCGTCGGGCATCCCAGGCTGCTTCCGTGCCGAAGTAGTCGTCGTCCTCGTCGGCCAGCAGTGTGACCGAGCCGGCGTCGAGCACCGCATGGTCGATGGGCACCACTCGGGCGACGGGGATGCCGTGCTTGGTGACCACCAGCGAGCGGTGTGTGGTGGCCACCTCGTCGAGGAGCGCCAGGCAGCGGGCCTTGAACACGCTGGCGGGTACGGTGGGTTCTGCCATCAGGCGAGGCTACCGAGAAGTGACCATGGTGCGATGACCATGGTCGCACATTTGTCGGCGTGGGGTGGTCAAATGCGCGCTCGCGTGTTGTCGCCTCCGAGCGCGCGCCCATAGCATTGCGGGGTCCTATCAAGCATGAGGTAAACGCGTGCCCACAATTCAGCAGCTGGTCCGTCAAGGTCGCAGCACGAAGTTCTCGAAGACGAAGACGCCGGCCCTGAAGGGGTCGCCGCAGCGTCGTGGCGTGTGCACCCGCGTGTACACCAACACCCCCAAGAAGCCGAACTCCCCGCCGCGCAAGGTTGCCCGTTTGCGCCTCCCCAGCGGCGTCC
>CAZWCU010000294.1:0-4146 GCA_964632715.1 uncultured Bifidobacterium sp.
GGGGGCTGCCCGGCTGGTCGGCGTCGATGCGGAACGGCACCGTACGCGGGCGGCGCTCCCACTGCAGGCCCTTGGTGCGCAGCTTCATGCGCACGAGCGTGCTGGCACCCGGCTCGACGCCCGCAGCGGGCGGGTCGAAGTCGGCCTCGACGCGACCCGACGGGTCGACGAGGTGCAGTCGGCAGCTGGCCAGCGTGTTGCCGCGGTTCTCCAGCATCATCTCGTAGGTGGCGCCGCGGCGGCCGCGCTGCGCGGGCTGCAGCACGTCGAGCCGGCGGTCGAAGCTGCCCGCGATGTTGAGCGTGGTCTCCGCACTACGCACGTCGTCGGGGTCGCTCTGCGGCACGATGCGGATGGAGAGCGAGGTGGGGCCGGCGGTGGTGCTGGGCAGCAGCGGGGCGAACACCTCGATGCTGACCTCTTGCTGCGTGCCGCCGAACAGCGTGATGGTGGCCGGGTTGATGGTGGTCCAGGCCGCAGCCATGCCCGACGGGGTGAGCACGAACGTGTCGGTGGTGTCGCCCAGGTTGACCACCGTGAGCTGCAGGACCGCGACGGTGCCGGGGGCCACGTCGACGTCGCCGCGAGAGAACCATGCTTGGGCTGCCATCGTCCCGTGACGCTATCGGTCGGACCGCGGTCGACGGTGGCACGTCGGAGCGCTGGTCATCGGAACGAGATGCGGTCTCGGCCGGCCTTCTTGGCCTGCTGCAGCGCGGTGGCCGCGTCGGCCAGCACGCGGCCGGCGTCGAAGGAACCGCTGCCGACGGCGACGCCGACCGACGCGGTGATGTGCACGGTGTTGGGCACGCCGTGCCAGGTGCGGTTGGCGATGAGTTGGCGCACGCGTTCAAACACGTACTTGGCGTCGCCCGGCGATGTCTCGCGCAGCACCATCACGAACTCGTCGCCGCCGAGTCGCACCACGCTGTCGCCGCGCCGGCACACTCGTTCGAGCACGCCGGCCACTTCCTGCAGCACGCCGTCGCCCTGCAGGTATCCATAGTCATCGTTCACCTGCTTGAAGCCGTCGAGGTCGATGACGCCCACGCACACCGGCGGGTGGTCTTCCAGCACTTCCGGCAACAGGTGCGCGAGGTGGCGACGGTTGGGCAGCCCGGTGAGCGGATCGCTCTCGCTGATCGCTTCCACCTTCAAGTGCTCAACACCCAGTCGCACGTGCTCCCAGCGTGCCGCACGCTCGTCGTAGAGGCGACGGTTGGCGGCGCGCACGTTGCGCTCCAGCGCGGCGCGCGCGTCGTCGACGCGTCCCATCTTCCACAGCACGTCGATCTCCACCGCCAGCAGTGGCTCCAGGAACTCGGTGAAGTGGATCTCGGTGCCCAGTGCGATGGTCTCGCCGATCAAGTCGACGACGTCGGTGTTCTGGCTGGAACCCCACAGTGCCATCGCCTCGCCGGCCATGCCCAACACCTGCTCCTCGCGCATGCCGTGCTCGGCGGCCATGCGCCGAGCGTTGTGCGCGTCGTCGAGCGCGGCGTGGTAGTGACCGATCTCGGCGAGCATCATCGAACGGTGCGCGAGTGCCTGACCCATCGCCATCACCTCGGTGCCACCCTCCGGGTCGAGTGCGGCGGTCGCGGCGTAGAGGCCGTCGTGCACCAACCGGCTGCGCTCACCGGGGTCGGGTTCGCGCTGCGCGGCGTAGTGGTAGGCGGCCGACATGCTGGCGTACGCGAACTGGCGGTCGTTGTCGTTCTCGGCGAGCCGGAGCGCACGGTCGTACAACTCGAGCGCCGCCTCCACGAACCCGCAGTTCGTGAACGTGACCGCCATGTTGTGCACCACCTGGTAGTGCTCGGGCTCATTGGAAAGCCGATCGAGGATGTACACGGCTTCCGACAGCATGTGCGCGGCTTCGGCCAATCGGCCGGCCCGACTGTGGTGGTCGACGACCAGACCCAGCGCATCGGCCAGCTCCGGCAGGAAACCCTCGGACCGGGCGCGGCCCGCGACCACCGTGGCGAGTGCGGCCGACTCGTCGTGCCGCTCCGCTGCGAGCAGGCAGCACGCTTGGCGGATCTGCAGGTTCAGCTGTGTCTGCAGGTCCTCGGTGTGCTCGGCAGCCTGTGCGAAGAGCAGCGCCCCGCGGTGGAAGTCGCCTGCTTGGCGGGCCTCGATCGCGCGCTGCTCGACCACCGAGGCGCCGTCGACGGCGCCGAGGGTGACGGGCGGGGCCGCCGGAGAACTGGTGGGCAGGGTCTCACTCACAGGGGATTCCTTCTGTGCAACGAATACGATGCGGGACCGTGACCGGCACCTTTCCCGCCTCACGGCCTCGACGGTTGCGCAGCTCGGCGGCCATGCGCGATCTCGTCGCCGAGACCCAACTCGACGTGCGCCATCTGGTCGCCCCGCTGTTCGTGCGCGAGGGCATCTCGGAACCGCAACCGATCGAGTCGCTGCCCGGTGTGGTGCAGCACACGCGCGACAGCCTGCGCGAAGAAGTACGGCAGCTCGCCGATCTCGGCGTGCGCGCCGTCATTCTGTTCGGGGTGCCGTGCATCAAAGATTCCATCGGCTCCGGAGCCTTCGATCCTGAGGGAATTGTTCAGGTTGCGCTGCGCGATCTCGCCGCCGACGTGGGCGATCGCGTCGTGCTGATGGCGGATCTGTGCGTCGACGAGTACACCGATCACGGCCACTGCGGCGTGCTCGACGGTCCCGCCGGGCACCCCGACACATCGGTCGACAACGACGCCACGCTCGACGTGTACGCGCGCATCGCCGTGGCACAGGCCGACGCCGGCGCGCATGTGGTGGCACCCAGCGGCATGATGGACGGCCAGGTCGGGGTCATCCGCGCGGCGCTCGACGCGGCCGGCCATCAGCAGGTCGCCATCCTGGCCTACTCGGCGAAGTACGCGAGCGGCCTCTACGGCCCGTTCCGCGATGCGGTCGACTGCTCCATCGTCGGCGAGGGCGATCGCAAGGCGTACCAGCAGGACTGGCGCAACGCGCGCGAGGCCATGGTGGAGGTGGAGGCCGACCTCGCGCAGGGCGCCGACATGGTGATGGTGAAGCCCGCGCTCAGCTACCTCGACATCATCGCCGCGGTGAAGGCTCGCGTCGATGTGCCGGTGGCGGCGTACCACGTCAGCGGCGAGTACGCGATGATCAAGGCCGCCGCTGCGAACGGCTGGATCGACCACGACGCCGTCGCCACCGAGCAGCTCACGGCCATCCGCCGTGCCGGCGCCGACCTCATCCTCACCTACTTCACGCGCTGGTTCGCCGAATCGGTGGCCGCGGGAAAGTCCACCTGATGCTTCCGTTGCCGCACGATCTGCCCCGCTCGAACAGCGAGCTCTTCGCCAGGTCGTGCGCCGTCATCCCCGGCGGCGTCAACAGCAGCATCCGTGCCTTCAAGGCCGTCGGTGGCACGCCCTACATCGTCGAGCGCGCGGAGGGGCCCTACGTCTTCGACGTGGAAGGCACTCGCTACATCGACCTGGTGCAGAGCTACGGCGCCATCATCCTCGGCCACGCGCACCCGGTGGTCACCGCGGCCATCACCGCCGCCGCGGCGGGTGGCACGTCGTACGGCGCACCGACGCCCGGCGAGCTGCTGCTGGCCGAGGAGATCTCCTCGCGCGTGCCCAGCTGCGAACGCGTGCGCCTGATGAACTCGGGCACCGAGGCCACCAGCACTGCGGTGCGCCTCGCCCGCGGCTACACCGGACGCGACCGCATCGTCATCTTCCACGGCAACTTCCACGGCGCCACCGATGCGTTGCTCGCCGCCGGCGGCAGCGGGGTCGCCACGCTCGGCCTGCCCGGCACCGCCGGCGTGCCTGCCAGCGCGGTCGCCAGCACGATGGTGGTGCCGTACAACGTGGTGCCGCAGCTCGACGAGCAGGTGGCCGCCGTGTTCGTGGAACCGGTGGCCGCCAACATGGGCGTGGTCGCGCCGGCGCCCGGATTCCTCGAGGGCTTGCGCGGCGAGTGCGACCGCGTCGGCGCACTGCTGGTGTTCGACGAGGTCATCACCGGCTTTCGCCTCGGCACCGGTGGGGCACAGGAGATGTGCGGCGTCCGCGCCGACCTCACCACCTTCGGCAAGGTCATCGGCGGTGGCCTGCCCATCGGGTGCGTGGGTGGTCGCCGCGACATCATGGAGACGCT
>CAZWCU010000295.1:0-4096 GCA_964632715.1 uncultured Bifidobacterium sp.
GGCCCCACTCAGGCCCGCGGGGGGGGGGGGGCTCCCCGCCCTCGCCAACGCGTTGGGGTACCGGGGTTTGCAAATGCGGGCGCGGACCGCCGGGTTGCGAATCGACGTGCCGTCGCCGGCGCCTGCGCCGTCGGTCAAGACTTCCGTCGTCGCGGTCACAGGTTGTACAACTTCGCGGCGTTGCTGTGCAGGATCTTCGCCAGGTTGACCTCGGAGATGTCGCCGAGCCGGTGCTCGATGAACTCGCGGGGTGTCTCGGCAGACGTGGCGGGTCCGGGCGCCATGCTGGTCGGGTGCGGGAAGTCGCTCTCGTACAGCAGGTTGTCGGGGCCGATGCGCTCGATGGTGTCCTTCACTGTGTCGTGCTCGAACCAGAAGCACCCGTAGATCTGGCGCTTGAAGTACTCGCTGGGCAGCAGGTCGTACTCGGGGTGCTCGATGTGCACGCCGCAGTTCTTCCACTGCCAGTCGAGGGCTTCCAGCAAGAACGGCAGCCAGCCGACACCGCTCTCGACCGACACGAACTTCAACTTCGGGAACCGGTGACACAACCCCGAGACGATGACCTCGCTGATCGCGTTGCTGTTGCCCATGAAGAACTGCACGGCCATCTTCGCGTAGTTGGCGTGCTTGCCGTTCGAGTTCTTCTGCACCGTGTAGTTCTCGGCGTTGAGATCGCCGGCACCGATGTGGAAGTTGATCGGCAGGTTCATGTCCTGCGCCGCGGCGAAGACCTTGTCCCAGTACCGCTCACCGATCGGTGGCTGGCCGAAGATCTCGGGCTGCGAGCCCATGACCACTCCGCGGTGACCCATCGCGGCACAGCGCTGCATCTCCTTCACGGACTCGTCGACGTCCCAGAATGGCAGGGCCGACACTGGGATGAAGCGATCCGGTGCGATCGAGCTGAAGTCGGTGAGGAAGTCGTTGTAGGCGCGGATGCAGGCGAGCATCAGTTCCGGATCGCTCAGCGAGGTGAACCGGCCCATCCCGAAACCGGAGACGTTGGGATAGAGGATCGCCGCGTGGATGCCGTACTCGTCCATGATCTTCAGCCGCTCGGGCCCGTTCCAGGTGTACGACTGGGCCTCGGCGAGCGTCTTGGGCTGGTTCGGCGGATAGTTGTCGAACCC
Organism: uncultured Bifidobacterium sp.; assembly: GCA_964632715.1. GTDB lineage: Bacteria > Actinomycetota > Acidimicrobiia > Acidimicrobiales > Ilumatobacteraceae > UBA668. The sequence continues at coordinate 1,134 of CAZWCU010000295.1, forward strand.
GGCCATGGCCGCACCGGCGGCGTGCCACACCGCCTTGTCGCCGAAGTACCACATGTCCTTGCCATGCTTCTCGTCCCAGCGCACATGCGGCACGAGATCGCCCCACTTCTCCACGGACACCCGCGAGGTCCACAGATCGTAGGGCTCGACGACATGCGTGTCGCAGTCGATCACCTTGATGCGATCAACGATGTCGGTGCCAGTTTCGGTTCGTCCTTCGGTGATGGTCATTGCGTTTCCTCCTGGTTGAGTTCGTGGTGGTGTGTCGAGCGTTCGTATGAGTAGTGGCTAGGGCAGGACACCGGCGGACTGCAGGCCGGCGATCTCGTCCCACCCGTAACCGAGCTCGAGGAGCAGCTCCTCGGTGTGTTCGGCGTGCTGCGGTGCCCGGCCGAGTTGCGGTGGGGTCTCGGAGAACTGCACCGGGTTGCACACGACCGGGACCTCGACGCCGTAGCTCGTCTGCACCTGGCTGACGTACCCGTTGGCGATCACCTGTGGGTCGGACAGCGTCTCGCGCGGCGTCTGCACGACCGCCCATGCGCCCTCGAACTCGCCGAAAAGGGCGATCCACTCCGCCAGTGTGTGACGGGCGAACACCTTGTCGAGCTCGGCGACGCACTCCACCGAGTTCGTGTTCCGGTCAGGCCCGGTGAGGAAACGCGGGTCGTCGATCAGGTCCGGGCAGCCGGCGAGCAGGCAGAAGGGCGCCCAGAACCGATCGCCCTGGAACATCGACAGCTTGACGAATCGGCCGTCCGCGGTCCGGTACATCACGGTGAGCGGATTGTTGGTGTCCTCGCGGGCCGGCGGCCGGATGTCTTGCAGGTCGAGGACGGCCGTGGCGAGGATGTTCGACGACATCGCCCACAACCCCGTCGCGAAGAGACTCACATCCACGACGATGGCCTCGCCGGTGCGCTCGCGGTGGAACAGCGCCCCCGCGATTCCGGCGGCGATGGCTGTTCCGCCGGGCGTGTCGCCGAGGGCGGCAGTGCCCTGGACGGGATAGTCCTGATCGGCGGAGGTGAGAGAGTGGGCGAGACCCGAACGCGCCCAGAACGACGTGCCGTCAAAGCCACCACGGGCGGCCTCCGGCCCGCGCACGCCCTGGCCGCTGCCGCGGGCGTAGACGATGTTGGGGTTCCACTCTCGTACGTGCTCGACATCGATGCCGAGCTTCTGGCGCACGGGGGTCAGGTAGCTCGTCAGGAAGACGTCGGCGCTGCCGGCCAGTCGAGCGAGGACGTCTCTGCCTTCGGGGAGCGAGATGTCCAGGCCGACACTGCGCTTTCCCCGATTGTGATGCTCGAACATCCAGTCGATCTCGGAGATGTACGTGCCGTACTTGAGACCGCGAATCGGGTCGCCGGTGACGGGGTGCTCGATCTTGATGACGTCGGCGCCCCAGTCGGCGAGTATTGCGCCCGCCGACGGGGTGTACGCATGGGTCGCCACCTCGAGGATGCGGACGCCGTTGAGGACCTGGTTGCTCGTCATGGTGCTGCCTTCGCGTTGCTGGTCGACAGTTCCTGGTGGTCAGGAAGTGGCATCGAATAGAGATGACATGCGGCCGACCTCGTCGGGCCGATCTGGATGAGGGGCGGCGCCTGTCCGGCGCAGATGGGCATCGCGTCGGGACACCGCGGATGGAAGGCACACCCCGCGGGTGGTGCGGACGGATCTGGCACCTCACCCTGGAGGATGATGCGACGCGCCCTCGCGGCCTCCACCTGCGCCGGAGCCGGCCGCGGGACCGCGCTGAGCAATGCCTTGGTGTACGGATGAGCGGGAGAGCCGAAGATGTCGGCCGAATCGCCGAGTTCGACGATGCGACCCAGGTACATCACCGCCACGCGGTTGGAGATGTACTCGACGACTGCCAGGTCGTGCGCGATGAAGACCAGGCTGAGGCCTAGTTCGGCGCGCAGCTCCTCCAGCAGGTTGATGATCTGGTTCTGCGTCGACACGTCGAGCGCGCTGACGGCCTCGTCGCAGATCACCACGCTCGGTCGGGCAGCGATGGCGCGAGCGATGGCGATGCGCTGACGCTGACCGCCCGAGAACTCGTACGGATATCGCTGTGCGACCGAGGACGGGAGGCGCACCATGTCGAGCAGTTCGCGCACGCCTGCCTCACGCTTTCCGCGTCGCATGTCGAGGTGCTGGGACAGCGGTTCCCCGATGCTCTCGCCCACCGTCATCGACGGGTCGAGCGACGAGTAGGGGTCTTGGAACACCATCTGCGCGTGTCGGCGCAGTCCGCGCATCTGGCGCTGCGGTATCGACGTGATGTCGGTGCCGCGCAGGCGCACGGTTCCGCTGTCGATCGGCACCAGGCGAAGGAGTGCGCGCCCGGTGGTGGACTTGCCGGATCCGGATTCGCCGACCAGCCCGAGCGTCTCGCCAGTACGAACGGCGAGGTCGACGCCGTTCACGGCGCGTACCCTCGCCTTCGGCACGAGCAGCCCGCCGCGCGACTTGAACGAGACGCACAGGGACTGTGCCTCGAGGATGGGTTCTGCCGGTGTCATTCGGTGCCCTCCAACTCGATCTTGTGGATGCGCAGGCAGCGGCTCGTCCGTCCGGCGGACAACTGCACGAGCTCCGGCTCGGGCTCGACCTTGCAGACGTCTTCGGCATAGGGGCAGCGCGGGTGGAAACGGCATCCGGTCGGCATCTTCGACGGCTCTGGCACCCGACCAGGAATGGTGAGCAGCGCTCCCGAACCCCGACTGGCCTGCGGCAGCGACATCATCAGGCCCTCGGTGTAGGGGTGAGCGGGTTCGTCGAACACCGACGTCGCCGACGCCGTCTCCACGATCTGGCCCGCATACATCACGGCGACCCGATCGCACGTCTCTGCGACAACGCCCAGGTCGTGCGTGACCAGCAGAATCGCCATGTTGAACTCGCGCCGGAGGTCGAGCAGTAGGTCGAGTACCTGCGCCTGCACGGTCACG
>CAZWCU010000296.1:0-4082 GCA_964632715.1 uncultured Bifidobacterium sp.
GTGAGGTTGACGAAGCCGTCGGCGATGTCGAGCGAGTGCTCGGGCTCTTCGAGCAGGTTGCATCGGCTCGCTTCGGCGATGCGGTCCGGCATGCGAACCGCCACTTGCGTGCGCGCGCCACACGCTTCGTAGAGCCGCACGATCAGGTCGCCACTGCCGTCGTCGGCACGCTTCACCGCGCTCACCTGCACGCCGGGGTGCTCCACCGACACCACCGGCGCCGTGTCGACCTCTGCTGCTCCCTGCACGATGCGCAACGGAGTGTTGAGCGCTTCGGCGTGGTGCAGCACTTCGTGCAGACCTGGTCCGTGCGGCAGCACGCTGATGGTGACGGAGTGCTGTCCGTGGTCCTGCACCGGGTCGGGGTACTTGGCCGCGCGGAGCAGCGACACTCGGATGCCACCATCGTGCACCGAGTGACCGAACCGCCCGTCGTTGAGCACGGCCACGCCGAAGCCGGGCTCGCTGAGATCGACGAAGCGGTGGGCGCACACTTCGAACTTCGCCGCGTCCCACGAACTGCTCGCGTGCGTGGGACGCATCACGTGGCCGAACTGGATGTCGCACGCGGCCTCGCGGGCGTGCACCTCGAGCGGCACCATCAGCGAGAGCAGCTGCTCGTCCTCCTGCCAGTCGATGTGGAAGGTGAGGTCGACGCGGGGGCTGCCCGCGCGCACGGTGAGGTGCTGGTCGATCGACGACCGTCCGAACTTCCGGCGCACGCGGAGGGTGGCCACGAGCGGGCCGGAGTCCACCACGTCGACCGACTGCACTCCGCCGATCGGCGCGCCGAGCCCGCGCGTCCACTCCTCGACGTCCCACGCGTCGTACTCGACGGGGTGGTCGGGCGCGAGCTCGAGCCGAACCGCGCTGTCGACCGGCAGCAGCTCGCGGGCCGCGCGCACGTCGATGATGGAGGTGATGGTGCCGTCGAGATCCCAGCTGACGGAGACGAGCGAGTTGGTGAACGAGCGCTCGGTGACCGCCACGTGGTCGCTGGACGGTTGCGCCGCGAGGGGTGCGATGCCGAACGCCGGAGCGTGCACCAACACTGCAATGGTGCCATCGTGCAGCACCTGTGACGGACCGTCGCCTGCCGGCGCGGTGGTGGCGACGACCTCGACGCGATCTGTCGACGAGGCGTTCGCCACAGACGGCGACGCCGGCGCGATCAACTCCATTGCCGCACCGATCAGCTCCTCCACGCGGCCGGCGATCTCGCTGTGCGCGGCTTCGGCGTCGTCGTGCACCCAGGTGATCGACGAGCCGGGGATGATGTCGTGGAACTGCTGCAGCAACACATCCTTCCACAGCTCCTCCAACTCGGCGGCCACCTCCGCCGGTGGCCCACCGGCAGTGGCCCACCACAGCTCGGCTTCGCGCAGCAGCCGTTCGCACCGCCGGTTGCCGACCTTCGTCTTCGACTGACTGGTGAGCGTGCCGCGGTGCAGCTCGAAGTACAGCTCGCCGTTCCACACCGGCACGGCTGCACCGCCGGCGATCCCGGCTTCGAGGGAGTCGAAGAAGTCGTCGGTGGTGCCCGGGGTGACCATCGGTGCACCGTCGAGCGATGCGAAACGACGCGCGCGTTCGATCATCTCACGCGTCGGGCCTCCGCCGCCGTTGCCGTGGCCGTAGGGCATCAGCGACCAGTCGCTCCAGCCGTGGTCCTTGAAGTTCTTCTCGGTGAACACCAGCTCCTCACCGATGACGGTGGCGTTGTAGGTGTCGACCGGCGGGAAGTGCGTGAGCACCTGCGAGCCGTCGAGGCCCTGCCACTGGAACGTGCTGTGCGGGAACCGGTTCTGCTTGTTCCAGCTCAGCTTCTGGGTGACGAAGCGATCGCAACCACCGGCGCGGAAGATCTGCGGCAGGCTCGCCGGGTAGCCGAACACATCGGGGATCCACACCTCCTTGCAGCGCGCGCCGAAGCGACTCTCGAAGTAGCGCTGGCCGTACACCATCTGACGCACCAAACTCTCGCCGCTGGGAAGGTTCATGTCGGCTTCCACCCACATGCCCCCCACCGGTTGCCACTGCCCGCGGGCAACCCGCTCACGGATGCGTTCGAACAGCGCCGGGTACTGCGTCTCCATCCAGTCGTACTGCGCCGCCTGGGAGCAGACGAAGCGGTACTCGGGGTAGCGATCCATCATGCGCGTCGCACTGGCGAAGGTGCGCACACACTTGCGCACCGTCTCGCGCAGCGGCCACAACCATGCGGTATCGATGTGCGCGTGGCCCACCGCCACCACCTGATGCGCGCCGGCACGAGCAGGCAGCGCCAGCGCCGGTTGCAGCGCGCGGCGGGCCGCGACCGCGGTGCCGCCGATGTCGGTCATGTCGATGCAGTTGAACGCCGCCTCCAACTCGCGCAGCAGTCGCTGCCGCCGCTTGTCGGTGGCGGGCAGAGAGCTCATCAACCCGAGCAGCACCTCCACGTCGAGCAGCAGGTGGAACACGGCGTCGTTGCGCACGGCCAGCGAGGCCTGCCGCAGCGAGTAGATCGGAGTGTCGCCGGACGTCTTCAGCGAGCCGAGGTGGCCGTAGCGCGTGCCGGTCATGGGGAACGCAGGGTTGGCGGCGGCTTCCACCACGACCTGCAGCGGTCCCATCGGCGCGTCGGGCAGCGGGAGCGCGGTGCGTCGCGGGTGGATGCCCTGCACGGGTTCGCCGCGGCCGTCGGCACCCGGCACCCACACCAGACCCTCGCTCTGGAAGCCGGCCGACTCGGGGTGGAACCCGAGGTCGATGACCGCCTCCAGCTCGTCGCCCACCCAGTCGGCCGGCACGTCGGCGGTGAAGCGGAACCAGGTGGTGCCCCACGGGCGGCTCCACTTCGAACCGATGGTGAACGGGCGTGCCTCGGTGGCGAGCGCGGCCATCGCCTCCGCGTACGACACCGGCTCACCGGGCGCATCCCACGCCTCCACCTGCATCGGCACGCTGGCCGAGTACATCGCCGGCATCACCCGCTCGGTCAGTTCCCGCCGGATGCGTCGCTCCACCAACACCGAGTCGTCGTGCATGGCCCGAGGCTACGTGGCGCAGCTCCACCCCGAACCGCCGTGCCTGCCCGCTCGTGTCGCGGCCCCACCGACTCACTCCCAGGTGGAGCCGCGACACGTGCGCATGTGAACGGCCGCGCCGGGGTCAGCTGGCGCAGGTGATGCAGCGGGTGGCGGACGGAAGGGCGAGGAGGCGGTCGAGGCCGATGAAGCCCTGACAGTGCTCGCACACGCCGTAGCCGGGCTCCTCGATGCGCTCGCGTGCGGCCAGCATCGCGACCTTGTCCGCCTGGGCCTGGCGCAGCAGCGCCGCCACCTGCTGGCGTTCGAACGCGATGGTGGTGCCCTCGGGATCGTGCTCGTCGTCGACGTTCGACTGCGTCGCTGCCTCGACGATGTCGTCGAAGCTGCCCGTCAGCGACTCGATCTGCGCATCGAGCCGGATCAACTCGGCCAGCACGTGGCTGCGCAGGGCACGCCGATCGCGGCTGGTGAGCATGGGGGAAGGCGGCACTCGCAGAGCATGCCCTGAACGGCACGCTGGCGCCACTGGCTAACGTCCGGACATGACCGACCGCCCGTCGTCCCCGGAGCTGTGGGCGCGGCTGCGCGCGATCTGCGACGACCTCCCCGACGTGAGCGACAAGTTCAGCCACGGTGAGCTGGCCTGGTCGGTGGGGCCCGGGCGCAAGGCGCGCCAGTTCGCCACCACGTGGGACCACCACCACGACGACCGCAACGGAGTGCTCTTCGCCGCGCCGCCCGGCGCGCAGGAGCAGTTGGTCGCGGCCGACCCGGATCGCTACTTCCGACCGCCGTACTACGGCTCACGCGGCTGGGTGGGCATGTACCTCGACATCGCCGACGTCGACTGGGACGCGGTCGAGCTGCACCTCGGCGACGCCCACGCGCACACCCGCGGGTAGCGTCGCCGACGATGAACGATCGGCCGCTCACCGGAGTCCGCATCCTCGACCTCACGCGCGTGCTCGCCGGTCCGCATGCCACCCGCATGCTGTGCGACATGGGCGCCGAGGTCATCAAGGTCGAGCCGCTCGGCGCCAACAAGAACAT
>CAZWCU010000297.1:0-1134 GCA_964632715.1 uncultured Bifidobacterium sp.
GGCGATGGTGATGTTCTGCCAGAGCACGTGGGCGGTGTGGGTGGAGATGCGGATGGTCTCGGCGATCTTGCGTGGGTCGTCGTCCATCAGCGCGATGTCGGCGGTCTCGATCGCGGTGTCGGTGCCGGCGGCGCCCATCGCGATGCCAAGGTTCGCCTTGGCGAGGGCGGGTGCGTCGTTGACCCCGTCGCCGACCATTCCCACCGGTCCGGCCGTGGCGACGAGTTCGGTGATGATGCGCAGCTTGTCGTCGGGCAGCAGGTCGCCGCGGGCGTCGTCGATGCCGGCCTGGGCGGCGATCGCGGTGGCGGTGCGTTGGTTGTCGCCGGTGAGCATGATGGTGGTCACACCGAGTGCCTTGAGGTCGTCGACGGCTTGGCGGCTGTTCGGGCGCAAGGTGTCGGCGACGGCGAGCACGGCGAGCGGAGCGGCGTTCATCAGCACGATCGCGGTCTTCGCCTCGTTCTCGAGCCGTTCCAGGAGCTGTTGGAGCTCGGGTCCGCACACGCCGGTCTCCTCGACCAGGCGATGGTTGCCGAGGGTGTAGGTGACACCGTCGATGGTGCCGCGGACGCCGCGTCCGGTGATCGCCTCGAACCCGTCGACGGTGTCGAGGGTGCCGCGGTAGGCGGTGAGGACCGCGTGCGCGACCGGATGCTCGGAGAGCACTTCGATCGACGCGGCGATGCGCAGGATGTCGTCATCGGTGAGTTCGCCGAGGTTGACGAGATCGGTGAGCACCGGTGTTCCGTGAGTGAGGGTGCCGGTCTTGTCGAGGGCAACGGTGCGCACCTTGCGGGCGTTCTCGAGATGGACGCCGCCCTTGATGAGGATGCCGCGCCTGGCCGCCCCACCGAGGCCGGACACCACCGTGACTGGCGTCGAGATCACCAGTGCGCACGGACAGGCGAGCACCAGCAGCACCAGTGCCCGGTAGAACCAGTCGTGGAAACTGCCATGCCCGGTGACCACCGGAACCACCGCGACCACGATCGCCATAACGAACACGGCAGGTGTGTAGACGGCGGCGAACCGGTCGACGAAACGCTGTGCGGGGGCCTTGTCGGCCTGGGCCTCCTGGATCGAGCGAGCGATCCGGTCGAGCGTGCCCTCACCCTTGGCCGCGGTCACCGC
>CAZWCU010000297.1:1234-4054 GCA_964632715.1 uncultured Bifidobacterium sp.
CGTTCCAAGCTCAACGCCTCGATCAGTTCGGCGACACCGAACAGCCAGATGACCACCGCTGCTTCGGGCCACTGTCCGATCACGACTGCGCCGATGACGGCGACGCTCATCAGCAGGCTCATCGTCATCCGCCTCGAACGCAGCGCCTGGAATCCCTTGCGCAACGTGTCCCGTCCACCGAGCGCGATCGCGATGACCGCCAGGACGGCGACGAGCACCGACTGTTCGTCAGCGCCCAGAATCACCGCGACCTCCGAGCCGACGGCGAACAAGCCGGCGACGACAGTCACGATGACCGACCGGCGCGACAGGCTTCGATCGAGCGACGCCCCCTCGGCTCCCGCGACGACACTTGGTCGCATCCCCAGTTCGCGGATCGCTGCCTCGATCGGCGCCGCCGACTCCAGATCGTGACGAACACGCACCCGCCGCCCGACGAGATCGAACTCCAACGACCGCACCCCAGTCAACGGCGTCAACACCGCGCGCAGATCGTTCTCCTCGGTCGCGCAGTCCAACTCCTCGACCCGGTACGTGACGACACCGACACCCGACGAAGGACCCGACAGCGGCGCCGCCAACGACGGCGCCACGCAACAATCATCCGCCTCCACGCCGGTCACGGGCAGCCCGGCATGGTCGTGGTCGTGATCAGCCGACACGACTTCCACCTCGCGCATGCGACGTGCGGACTGGCACCGGCGTGACGGCGTCGAGTTCCTGATGGCGCACGTGGTCGGCAGAGGCATCCAACAGCAGTCGAACATGAGCGTCCGCGAGCCGGTAGTGGATCCGGCGACCATCGCGTCGCGTGCGAACCACATCCGCCGCACGCAGCAACCGCATCGCCTGACTCACCACGTTCTCCGCAACACCCGCAACGCGTGCGAGGTCGCACACGCACAGCTCGCCGCCCTCCAGCAACGCGTGCAGGATGGCCAGCCGAGTGGGGTCACCCAACAGCCGGAACAACTCGGCGGTCTCGATGTACGCCTCGCGGCCGGACACCCGACCCCGCAACGCGTCCAGCGGTACCACCGGTTCGTCGCAATGCGACGGACAGACATCGAGATCTACGACACGAGCCTTGCGGGGAGCAGCCATGACAGGCAGTATATATGTGCAGCTGAACAGATGAACAAGCCAGTTCGACGAAAGGACACACGTACCGTGGCCGTCACCGCACTGATCCTCTACTTCGTTTGGGCGTTCCTCGCCTTCGGGTGGCGCACGATCGACCAGCGTCGCCGCACGGGCGACACCGGCCTTCGCCTACATGCCCAACCGAACACCGCCCAATGGTGGGCAAAGATCGGATTCGCCATCGCCATCCTCGTCGGGGTCGCCGCACCACTCGCAGCCGTCGCTGGACTCGACAACGTCACCGCGCTCGACACCACATGGCTGCACATCGCCGGCATCGCCGTGACGCTCGTCGGTGTGCTGCTCACCGTTGCCGCCCAGTACTCGATAGGAGAATCCTGGAGAATCGGAGTCGACCCCGCGGAACGCACCGAGCTCGTCACCGACGGCGCATTCCGGCTCGTCCGCAACCCGATCTTCACCGCCATGCTCATCACCGCCACCGGGCTCGCGATGATCATCCCCAACGTCATCAGCATCCTCGGGCTGGTCGCTCTCTTCGTAGCCCTCGAGGTCCAGGTCCGACTCGTGGAAGAGCCCTACCTCCGAACGGTGCAAGGGGACCAGTACCGCGCCTACGCACAGTCCGCCGGACGATTCGCTCCCGGCATCGGCCGCATCCACTGAACACACGACGGCATCGCCCGATCCACCCTGGCCCCGGGCTGGGTTGGATAGGCGGGTGGACGCGTTGGCGATCGCGGATGGTCACAGCTCGGAGCACGCCTGCCCGAGCGGACCGCGAAGATCGACGTCGCGATCACTTTCGTCGTGTTCGGGGGAAGGGCTCGGCTGACCTGTGCACGCACCGCGGCTGTGAGGCAGCGGCAGGCCCATAGGCTCCGCGTGATGTCCACGCACGGGCCGCACGTCGAGTTGCTGTACTTCCCTGAGTGTCCACACTGGCAGGTCGCTGACGAGCGGCTGCGCGAGGTCGCGAGTCGCCTCGGGTTGACGATCGAGTACCTGTTGGTGACCTCGGCGGAGGACGCCGAACGCGTCTCGTTCCGTGGTTCGCCGACGATCTTGATCGACGGAGTCGATCCGTTCGCCGTCGGTGATGAGCCAAACGGGTTGCCGTGTCGCATCTATCGCACGCCCGATGGCTACGCCGGCTCACCGACCACCGCACAGATCGCGGCGGCGCTCGGCGCCGGCCGTTCAGGCGACGCGCCGATCTCACGTGGTCGGATGTCGACGACGCGGAGCTACTCGACAGTCGTCACCACCGGGGCACGCAACCGTGTGTTGGTTCCTGTGCCCTTCGATCCCGACGCCGCCTGGGGTCACAACCGGATCATCGGGTGCACGGCACCGTGAACGGAATGAAGGTCCGCGCCTCGATCGAACCACTCGACAACGGGTTCGGGATCGTGCTCGGAGCGGCATGGCGGCGAGACTGCGGTCTCGCTCCCGGCGACGCAGTGGATGTGGTGCTCTCGCCCGAAGGGCCGCAACGGGAGGATCTCGCTGAGGATGTGCGCTTGGCACTCGCGGCCGACCCTGCTGCGTGAGCGTTCTTCGACGGGCTGGCCCAGTTCTACCGTCGCGCATACCTCCGTTGGGTCGACGCGACGAAGCGCCGACCCGACGAGCGCGAGCGGCGAATCGCCGAGATGATCGATCTGCTCCGCCGTGGAGAGAAGGAGCGGACCTGAGGACCATCGCTTCTCGACC
>CAZWCU010000298.1:0-4040 GCA_964632715.1 uncultured Bifidobacterium sp.
GAGCGCCGAGTCCGGGATGGTGAGCACGCCCAGGTCGCGGCCCATGCGCACGTTCTTCTTGATGCTGAGCCCGAGCGTGGCCACCTTGCGACCGCTGTCGATGGCGGCGTCGGCGATCTGCTGGATGCGGTGCAGGTGGCTGGCGAAGCTGGCCGTGATGATGCGCCGGCCCTTCTGCGCGGCGAACACGCTGCGCAGCACCGCGCCCACGCCCGATTCGCTCGGCGAGTGGCCGTGCTCCTCGGCGTTGGTGCTGTCGGCGAGCAGCAGGCGGATGCCTTCGGTGGCAGCGATCTGACCGAGGCGAGCGAGGTCGGTGCGCCGCCCGTCGACCGGCGTGAGGTCGAGCTTGAAGTCGCCCGAGTGCAGCACCACGCCCTGCGGGGTGTGCAACGCGATCGCGTGCGCGTGCGGTACGGAGTGGGTGACGGGGATGAACTCGACGTCGAACGGGCCGATCATCAGCCGCTCGCCGTCGCGCACGGGGATGAGCTTGGTGCGGCCCATCAGGCCGGCTTCCTCGATGCGGTTGCGGGCCAGGCCGAGCGCGACGGCCGAGCCGTAGACCGGGAAGCTGAGCTCGCGCAGCAGGTACTGGATCGCGCCGACGTGATCTTCGTGCCCGTGCGTGGCGACGACGGCGACGATGCGCTCGGCGTTCTCGCGCAAGTAGGTGAAGTCGGGCAGGACCAGGTCGATGCCGTGCATGTCGGCATCGGGGAACATCAGGCCGCAGTCGATGAGCAGGATGCGCTTGTCGTCGCCGGCACCCTGCTCGATGGCCATGCAGTTGCGGCCGATCTCACCGAGGCCGCCGAGGAAGACGATGCGAATGGAAGCGGCCATCAGGCGGCGCTCCCGGAGGGACGAGGGTCAGAGCACAGGACGTTGGGGGAACGCATCGCGCCACCTTTGCAGGTTGGCCCACACTTCGGGCGCTCGCGCGACGACGAACTCGGGTGCGGGGCCCATCGGGAGCCGTGCTTCGCCCACTCGGAAACCGAGGTGGCGCATCATGGCCTTCGTGGGGATCGGGTTGGGGGCGTCGTCGCCGGTCTCGAACGCGAAGCTCTCCAGCATGCGGGCGTTCACCAGTCGGGCGCCGTCGGTGTCGCCCTTCTCCCACAGGTCGAACATCTCCTGATGATCGGGCGCAGTCCAGTGGGTGGCGACGCCGACCACGCCGACGATGCCGGCGGCCAGCAACGGCAGGGTCATCGCGTCGTCGCCGCTGTACACCTCCACGCCATCGGGCGCCCGGGCGATGAGCACCGCGGTCTCGGCCGGGTTGCCCGCGGCGTCCTTCAGGGCGACGATGTTGGGCACGTCGCGGAACAGTTCGAGCAGCGTGGCGGTGGAGATCTTGCGACCGGTGCGGACCGGGATGTCGTAGATCATCTGCGGCAACGGCGTGCACTCGGCCATCGCGCGGATGTGTGCCGCGATGCCCGCCTGCGACGGCCGGTTGTAGTACGGGCACAGCGCGAGGATGCCGGCCGCACCGAGCGCGGTGGCCTCCTTGGTGAGGTGCACCGAGTGCGCGGTGTCGTTGGTGCCGGTGCCGGCGATGACGGGGATGGTGACGGCCTCGATGACGGCCGCGAACAGGCTCAGCTTCTCGTCGTCGGTGAGCACCGGCGCCTCGCCGGTGGTGCCGGCGATCACGAGGCCGTCGTGACCCTCGGCCTGCAGGTGCAGCGCGAGACGCCTCGCCTCGTCGAGGTCGAGCGCACCGTGCTCGTCGAAGGGGGTGATCATCGCCGACAGCACGCGACCGAAGCGGGCCATCAGAAGCTGCCTTCGGCGGCGCGGTCGATGCCCTGGGTGAGGATGAGGTCTTCGTGCAGTTCCATCCACACATCGTGGTAGCTGCCGCACATCACGCCCGTGAACATATTCGTTTCACCTTCCACCACTCGCCGGCACGTGCGTGCCAGCCGCGGACCGTAGGGCGCCAGCCGCACCAGCACGTCGCCCATCCGTCGCACGGGGTCTGCCGCTGCCGCATCGAGCAAGACCAACCGCTCGACGACTTCGCCGTCGTACTCGCCGTCGGTGTGGTCGTTGGGTTGGCCACCGCGCAGTTGCCAGTCGCCGCACAGTGCCTTGAACTGCTCGTTCAGCGTGAGGAACGTGTCGTACGGGTCGCGCAGTTCGGCGCAGAGATCCGAGTTGCCGACGTCTTCGGTGAGCGCGATGCGATGCTCCTCGCGCCCGACCGGCGTGAGCTGCCACAGCTGGCGAGCCGCACGGAACATCGCCCACTCGCGCTGCTCCAGCGCGGACAGGTGCTCTTCCACCACGGCGGCCGGGAGGTCGGCGACTTCCGCGATCGTGTCGGCCTTGGCGAACCCCTTGATGCGCAGCGCGTGGAACGTGCGGAAGAACGGATCGGACGAGTGCGACATACCGCTCACAGAGTAGTGGACCGACTGTGGGAGCAGTGATCCGCCGGAGGGTCTACGGCAGGCGACCCCACATCAGGATCCGGCGGAACGGGAAGAAGAACGGCGAGTGGTCGCCGACCGCGGCGAGCAGCGCAACTTCGTAGTCGGCGATGAACTGCTCGTACAGCGCCGGCGGCAGCCGCTTCTGGAAGCGGGTGAGCGTGGTGCCGCGCACCCACTGCACCACGTCGCGCGTGTTGGCGAGCACGTGCGGGTACACCTGCAACCGCACCTGCTGCTGCTCGAAGCCGAGGTCGAACAACAGTTGCGCGTACTGCTCCGGTTCCAGCACGTACTCCGCCACCGGGTCGGCCGGCGGAGCACCGTCGAACGCGCTGAGGTACGGCTCGGTGTGGGCCAGCGCGTCGGCGGTGGTGTGCGACGGCATGTACGCGTTGGCCGGCACCTGCACGGCGAGTTGACCACCGGGTGTCAGCGCCGCCGTCCACCGCCGGAGGACGGCGGTGTGGTCGGGCACCCACTGCAGGCTGGCACCGGCGAGCACGAGGTCGTGGTCGCCGGCCGAGGTCCACTCGCCGATGTCGCCCGCTGCGAAGCGCACGCCCGGCGCCTCGTGCGCAGCGGCAGACGCGAGCATCGACGGCGAGTTGTCGATGCCGACCATGTCGGCGATACCCAAGGTGCTGGCGGCCTGCGCGGTGAGCTCGCCGGGACCGCAGCCGAGGTCGACCGCGCGGCCACCCGCCACGTCGGGCTGGATCATCGCGATGAGGTCGTGAAACGGCTGTGCTCGCTCGTCGGCGAACTTGCGGTACTGCGTGGGGTTCCAATCGGCGTTCGTCACAACTTGTATGGTACTTGTATGCCTAGCGTGTGTCGAGCACCACTCCGGGTCAGTCGCCGGCGACCGGCTGCACGTCGGGAGCGTCGAGCTCGAAGTTGAGGTACTCCTCGCCCGTGTCGGCCCAGTCCTCGAACTGGATGACACCCATCTCCTCGAAGCGGTGGCGCAGCCACTTGTCGTTGCGGTCGAGCAGGCCGAGCTTCTTGCAGTTCGGCACGATCTTGCTGAACAGCATGCTCTGGAACACCGCGCGGGTGGGGTCGGCGAGCACCAGCGGGATGACTTCGCGCACGTTGACGCCCATGCGCTCCCAGACCTCCTGCTGCATGAAGCGGTCGCGCATGCGGATGGCCGCTTCGAAGGCGAACTCCTGGCGATCCTTCATCTCCGCGTCGCTCATCTCGTCGTAGCACTCCTTCAGGCTGAGCACGCCGAAGGCCACGTGGCGGGCCTCGTCGCTCATCACGTAGCGGAGGAGCTTCTTCAGCAGCGGCTCGTTGGTGAACTGGTGCATGAAGCCGAACGCGGCGAGCGCGAGGCCTTCCACCATCACCTGCATGCCGAGGTAGGTCATGTCCCAGCGGCTGTCGTTGACGATGTCGTCGAGCAGCATCCGCAGGTGTGCGTTCACCTGGAACTCGCCACCCAGCTTCTCCTCCAAGTAGCGGGCGAACACCTCGACGTGGCGTGCCTCGTCGACGACCTGCGTGCTCGCATAGAGCTTGGCGTCGTACCACGGCACCGTCTCGACGATCTTGGCGGTGCAGATGAGCGCGCCCTGCTCGCCG
>CAZWCU010000299.1:0-1924 GCA_964632715.1 uncultured Bifidobacterium sp.
ACAACGATTGGAGGTCGTGATGCACGGCAACTGGAACAATGACATGCACGATGGATTCGGCTGGGGCTGGATCCCGATGGCCATCATGATGCTGGTCGCGTGGGGCGGACTGATCTGGCTCGGTGTCGCGCTGCTTCGCCGCCCCGGCGCCTCCGAGCATTCGGCTGTGACTGCCCTTTCCGCTCCGCTGCCGCCGAACCCGCAGCAGATCCTCGCCGAGCGGCTCGCCCGCGGCGAGATCGAGCCTGACGACTACCGCACTCGGCTCGAAGCGCTCACCGCAACGCACTCCTGAGCGCCGCTCCGGGTGTGCGCCAGTTCACACAGCCTCGCGACGGGGATCGTCGCGCCAGGGGATCTTGAACCGAGCCATCGTGCTTCAAGCTGGCTGCACAACTCGGTGATGCTGCTGCGGGCTCGCAGCGCGCCCTCACCCAGCCGATGACGACTCACTACTACATCACGTAGAAGTATTTGTCTGGTAACCGTCAAGGATGGCGCACAGCGTGCCGATGCACTGGGCGTGAATCTGCTCCGTCAACTCGTACTCGCACTCGCCGCCGCAGCATCGGTCGCCATGATCGATGCAACCGTCGTCCTGGCGCACCCACCGTCAACCGTTGCGCCGGCACCCTTGACCGCGACCTACACGGTCCGGTCCGGCGACGGGCTCGCTTCGATTGCTCAGAAGCTCGGCGTCAAGCTCGCCGACCTGGTGGCGCTCAACCATCTCACGATCTCCTCGACGATCCATCCAGGACAGGTCCTCGCAGTTCCTGCCGGCGGCAGTTCGTCCGCGCCTACGGGCCAACCGAGCACGACCACGCAGCCGCCCGCAACCACTGCCTACACGGTGAGGACCGGCGACTCGCTGTTCGCAATCGCACGTCGAAGCGGTGTGACCTTGAACGCGCTGCTCAGCGCCAACTCATTCACCATCACATCGATCGTCGTTCCCGGCCAAGTGATCCGCATCCCCGCCGCGACGACGCCACCCGTCACCCCGAGCCCGGCACCGGCGACGAGCACGCGGATCGAGAAACTGGTCACCTACCTTCGTCAGCAGGTCGGGAAGCCGTACAAGTTCTTCACCGCTGGCCCCGACACCTTCGACTGTTCCGGGCTCGTGGTCGCTGGCTACCGGCAGATCGGCATCACCTTGCCGCACCAGAGCCGGATGCAATCGTCGATCGGGACATCCGTCGACTGGCGCCGCCAACCGATCAAGGCCGGCGACCTGATCTTCATGGTGTCGTCGGTCGACCCGACCCGGATCGGGCACGTCGGCATCGCCCTCGGCGACGGCACGTGGATCCAGGCCGTCGGCACCGGCGTGCCGGTGCGCATCAGGCCGATCCCGAGCGCTGACAAGATCAGCGCAGTGCGACGAATCGTCACCGCCTGACTGCGTCGGCCGAGCCGATTCGGGACGAATCCCACGGCATCGTCAACTGCTCGAGATACCTCGACGGCACGGCACGACTCACCAGCCCGACGACCGGCGGGGGAACATCACGCAAAGGGTCGCGATAGGTGCCGAGCAGCCGATCCCACACGAGCGTGAACAGGCCGAAGTTGACGTTGCCCTCGACCTCGTCGGCCACGTGGTGTAGGCGATGTCCGGCGTTCCATGCCAACCACCTTCCGAGTCGACCAACGCGGTAGTCGACGTTGGCGTGCTGGAGCACCAACTGCACGGCCACCAGACCCGCGAGCGCCCGCGCGGTGCCGGAGTCGATGCCCATCACGATCAGCGGTGCCATCCCGATCGTGGTCTCGAAGGCGAGATGGACTGGATGCTTCATCAACCCGTTCAACCCGTACAGCCGATCAGCGCTGTGATGGACAGCGTGGAAGCGCCAGAGAATCGCTCGACGATGGCTCCACCAGTGCGCAACCGTCACCCCCGCATCGAGGACCACGA
>CAZWCU010000299.1:2024-4034 GCA_964632715.1 uncultured Bifidobacterium sp.
AGCGCCCAGCAGTCCGACACCGACGGCCGCCGCTCCCAAAGTGGCAGGCACGAAGAGCAGGCGGGTTGCGTTACGCAGCAGGTTCACGACATCGTTCATGCCTGCAGCATCGTCGCGTTGGCGTCCTACCCGCTTGAACGAAACGGCTGGGTTCACTCCGAAGTCCCACACGAACCAGCGTTGACCGCGGCCTAATGATGGTGACGGAGTCGGCGACATGTTCGGTGGCGCGCACCAAATGCAACGATAACGCGCACAAGCGCAATGGGACTCCGACCTCGGTCGAGAAGACGTGAGTCAGCCTGCTGATCGACGGTCCGATGTCGCTGCGAGGTTCGAGAGTCCGACGCGTCTGCCGTGAACGCAAGCGATGAGTCCGATTTTCGCTCGTCGAGTCGGTGTGCTCTCAGTGTGCGGCGCTCGGCGTTCCGCACCCTGGTGTGCGTCTGCCCTGTCGTGACGCCGCGACACTGGTCGTACCCAATCTGTACTCGGGTTGGGGGAGACTACCTGGTAGAGAGCCATGGTCAAGGACTTCGTGTCAGCGCGGATTGTCCTCCAGTGACCGTGATTGACCGCCATTCGCCGGTGTAATTGGGAGGAGATTGCTCATGCGCTGAGAGCTGGGTGAGCTCCCGGAGGGCATCCACTCGGTTACAGTGATCGGCGATGACCGTGATGGGACGACGCCAGTTCTGCGCCGCACTCGGCGCCGGCCTCGCCGGGCTCTCGGCCGTGTTCGTTGCGGGATGCTCCAGCTCCGACGGCGCTACCGCATCGAGCATTCCTTCCTCGGCCGCATTGCTTGCGGGAGTGTCGCTGGAGGTGCGACGCGACCCCGGTTGAGGCTGCTGCGAAGCGTGGGTGGTTCACCTGCGGTCGAATGGGGCGGCGGTTACGATGACCGACGATCCCGAACGTGCATCGTTCAGAGCGTCGCTTGGCATCCCCGATGCCGCTGCGTCGTGTCACACCGGAGTGGTGGACGGTTACGCGATCGAGGGTCACGTCCCCGCCGCGGCAATCCAACGTCTGCTGGCCGATCGTCCCGACGCGGCCGGACTGTCTCTGCCGGGAATGCCGGGCGACTCACCCGGCATGGGCGGCGACGAGCAGACATGGCGGGGCCAGCCGGTGAGTCTCATCAACCGTGACGGTTCTCTCAGCGCGTTCGCTTACTGACGCAAGTCCCGGGAGTCGTCGACCCCGAGGGTCAACGGCCTACCGGTGCGGGTGCAGCTACGGGCGTTGCTTCTTTCCCTGCCCGAGCAGGTCGATCATCTCGACGATCCGTCGTGCCCGCTCGTGGGGGCGTCGCTTGGTGGCGTCGATCCAACGAAGGAACGCCTGACGATAGAACTGCGCCAACCCGTCGAAGAACGCTCCAGCCACGGGTTCGGCATCGAGCGCGGTCCGGATGTCGTCGGTGAGATCTGCACGTTGCGGTCCTTCTGGCGTGAGCACGACCTCGACAGCGTCGCCGGGCGCCAGACCACAATCTCGCCGCCAGGAAGGACCGAGCACGATGCCGAATCCGTCACCAAGGGGTTCGACCGAGGCTCGGAGGCGCATTCCGTTGACGCTGCCACTTACCCGGTGGTCTGACTTGGTGCCCCAGACAGTGTCCGGATCGAACGGTACGGGAACCATCACGCGGTTGCGGTCACCCGTGGTCACCACGGTGGAGTAGGAACCAGTCACGGACACCTGATCAAGCTAGATCGCCGACGGTCACTCGCTACCGAGCGCTGCTGCGATCTGCTCCAACGTGGGTGATCCGGCGTAGCCGTCGGGGGTGCGATAGATGCGGCAGGACAGACCAATCGGTTCGTCTCCCTGAGCGAAGGGGTCGACACCATCGACCAAGATGGTCGGCGAACCGCGGAACGAGACGCGCTCGGCTTGCTCCTCGGTCGTCACCAACGTGTGCTCGATCGGTAGACCGAAACGAGCAGCAACCTCGCTGAGACGTTCCTCCGCCAGAGTCCAATGCGGGCAGTCCAGAAAGTA
>CAZWCU010000300.1:0-4001 GCA_964632715.1 uncultured Bifidobacterium sp.
GGGGCCGGCGATGAAGCAGGCGCCCTCGCCGGCCTTGATCGCGTGGAAGGCCATGCGGATGGTCTGCAGGCTGCTCGAGCAGTAGCGGTTGACGGTGACGCCGGGGACGTCGTCGAGGCCGGCCAGGCTGGAGATGACGCGGGCGATGTTGAAGCCGCCCTCGCCGGCGGGCTGGCCGATGCCCCACATCACGTCGTTGATGTGCGACGCCTGCACCTGCGGCGCCTTGGCGAGCAGCGCCTGCAGGATCTGCGCGCTCATGTCGTCGGGTCGGAGGCTGACCAGCGAGCCCTTGTTGGCCCGGCCGATCGGGCTGCGGGCGGTGGCGACGATCACTGCTTCGGTCATGTCAACTTCTCCTGGGACGAGGGAACGCGTCCGAGGCTAGCTACCGGCGGGTAGCACGGTGCAACCGTCGCGGCGCTCAGCTCTTACTGATTGCTCTTGAAGGAGAGGCGACGGACGTCGCGGCACGGGTTTGGCCGTCCGGCTGGCTTGCCGGTCGGTGGCACGCGAATTGCTCAGCGACAGGAAGTCCTGCACCCCGCGCAGGGAAACCTGTCGCTGAGCCGAACGCAACATCTCCACGCAGGTGCCCAGCGGCCGCAGCCGGTGAGCCGGCCGCCCGCCCAGCGCACCACCACTTCCAGAGCAATCAGTAGAAGCCAGGCGAAGCGCCGAGCTAGATGGTGACGACGACCCGATACCCCTCAGCAAGGCGGCCGTCGGCGAGACCGTGTGCGACTGCGGTGGCGCCCATCCACTGGCGCACGCGCACCTGCATGCCGTCCGGGTCCGGGTGCTGGCTCTCGTGGCACAGCAGCGCCTCGATCTTGCGGTCGAAGTGCTCGGTCACGTCGACCACGTCGGTCATCGTGGTGTGCGCGGACAGCCACACCTCCGGCACCGTCCACGGCTCGAGCCCTTCCTCCAACAGCTCCGGGAACGCGAACGGATTGCGCGAGTCGGGGTAGACCGCACTGAGCGCGGCCTCGCCGGCAGCGAGGTGGTCGGGGTGGCTGGCGTAGATGCGGTCGAGGTTCCGTTCCGGCGACTGGCACAGCACCACCTGCGGGCGCACCTGGCGGATGACCCGACTGATGTCGCAGCGCAACTGCAGGTTCGCCTCGACCCTGCCGTCGGGGTGACCGAGGAAGACGAGGTCGTGCACGCCGACCACCTTGGCCGCCGCGGTCTGCTCGACGCGGCGAGTCGCCGCCATCTCCGCACGCGGCAGCGATCGGTCGCTGCCACCGGCGTCGCCGTCGGTGACGAGGCAGTAGGTGACGTGCACGCCGAGCGCACTCATCGTCGCCATCGTGCCGGCCGAGCCGAAGTCGACATCGTCGGGGTGGGCCATGACGACGAGCAGTCGTTCGAGATCGGGAGGACGCAGCACTGCGCCAGGCTACGACGGGTCGCTTCGACCCGGCACCTCGGAGACCTGATCAGTACCATCCCGCTGATGCAACTCGCCGACGTCGCCCTCGGAACCTTCGACCTGTCCGATCCGGAGTTCTGGATCGCGCCTCGCGAGGTCCGCGAAGGGGCGTTCCACACCCTTCGCACGCAGCAGCCGGTCAGCTGGTGGGAGGAGTTCGACTTCCCCGACGCCCAGTTCCCCCGCGGCCCCGGCTACTGGTCGCTGGTCAATCACGAGGACGTGTGGCACGTCAGCCGCAACCCGCAGTTGTTCGCCAGCGGTCGCGGCGTCAACATCGGCGACCTGCCGATCGAGATCGCCGAGTTCTTCGGCTCGATGATCAGCATGGACGACCCGCGCCACTTCCGCCTGCGCTCCATCGTCTCCAAGGGCTTCACGCCGAAGGAGATCACCCGCATCGAAGGGTACGTGCGCATCAAGGCCAAGGAAGTCGTCGACCGTCTGCTCGAGCAGTTCCCCGATCGTGAGTGCGACTTCGTGCACGAGGTGGCCGCTCCGCTGCCGCTGCAGATCATCTGCGAGATGATGGGCATCCCCGCCGAAGACGAAGATCAGGTGTTCCGCTGGACCAACGTCATCCTCGGTGTCGGCGACCCCGAGTTCACCACCAGCTTCGAAGACCTCATCGGCGCCGGCATGGGCATGTTCCAGTACGCACAGGCACTCGGCGAGGACCGTCTGGCGAACCCCCGCGACGACCTCACGTCGATCATGATGCACGCCGAGGTCGACGGCGAGCGCCTCACCGCGCAGGAGTTCGGGTCGTTCTTCATCCTGCTCGTCGTCGCCGGCAACGAGACCACTCGCAACGCCATCAGCCACGGCATGCACCTGCTCACCCAGCACCCCGACCAGAAGGCGCTGTGGTACGACGACTTCGAGGCCAACACGCGCACCGCGGTCGACGAGATCGTCCGCTACTCCACCCCGGTGGTGCACTTCCGGCGCACTGCGCTCGAGGACACCGTGGTCGGCGGGCAGAAGATCGAAGCCGGCCAGAAGCTGGTCATGTGGTACTGCTCGGCGAACCGCGACGAGAAGTTCTACGAGGATCCGCACCGCTTCGACGTGTTGCGCCCGCTGCAGCCCGCCCAGGTGGGCTTCGGCGCCGGTGGCCCGCACTTCTGCCTCGGCGCCAACCTCGCCCGCCGCGAGATCTCGGTGATGTTCGACGAGCTGCGCCGCCGCATGCCCACGCTGCACACCGTCGGCGAACCCGACTACTTGCAGAGCAACTTCATCAACGGCATCAAGCGCCTGCGCTGCGCCTGGTAGCGCACGCCCGCAGGGTCAGAGCGTGCGCGAGTCGAGCGGCAAATGCTCGACGTCGCTGAGGCGGTTCAACGAGAACGTGTGACCGTCGCTCATCGACATCGTCGACAGGCGCGTGATCGACGCGTGGTGCGTGACGAAGCGGTCCCACTCCCACGGCACCGGGTCGAGCCCGAGCAGTTGGCACAGCAGCACGCCGTTGGTGCCGGCGTGCGCCACCACCGCCACCCGGTGCGCCGGTCGCTCGACGTGCCACATCGGCAGCATGTGCTTGGCGCGATACACACCGCGTGACGCCCAGTAGACCTCGGCGCCCGTACGCACCCGCTCCACGAAGTCGCGCGGCGCCTCGCCGCCGGTGAGACCGTTCCACCGTTCGTCGGCGGCACGCAGCCGATCCTGCTCGTAGGCCGTGCGGGCCAGCTCGCTGGGCGTGCCGTGCCAGTTGGGTTCGCGGATCTCCTCGAGGAACGGCTCGATGGTCTCCGGGCGGCCCTGTGCGGCCAGCAGCGGCGCCGCGGTCTGGCGAGCACGCAGCAACGGCGAGACGATGACCTCGTCGAAGTGTTCGCCGCCGAGCACGTCGGCGACGCGTTGGGCCTGCATCAGGCCGCGCTCGGTGAGGGGTGGATCGACGACGTTGAGACCATCGCGAACCCATTCGGGCTCGCCGTGGCGGATGAGAACGAGTTCCATGGCGTGCACGATCGTAGAGCGACGCGCACGCCGAACGGCGCGACCGGTAGCGTTCCGCCGTGCACCCGACCGCGTCGCCCCCTGGTTGGCACCCCGACCCCACCGGCCGCTACGAGTTCCGCTACTTCAACGGCGACAGGTGGACCCACGACGTGTCGGTCAACGGCGAGCGCTTCGTCGACACCATCGCTCCCGCCACCACCCCGATCGCCTCCACAGCGTTCGGCGCGCAGCCGGCGCACCTGCCCGGGTGGGGCCAGAACCCACCGTCGGGTCGCCCACCGGGCCGCGGCTTCGCCATCGCGTCGTTCGCCGTCGGCCTCGGCTCGTTCATCTTCGGCTGGATCCCGTTCGCGTTCGCCGTCGGGCTCGGTGGCGCCGTCGCCGCCATCGTCTTCGGCGTGATCGCGCTCCGTCGCGGCAGTGGCCGCGCGTTCGCGATCGCCGGCATCGTGCTCTCCTTCGCCGCCATGGGCGCATCGGTGGTCGGCTTCCACTTGACTCGCCTGGTGCTACGCGAGATCGACGCATTCATCGAGGCCGGCCCGCACGAGGCCAGCATCGACCGGTGCGACACCGCCGACGACGG
>CAZWCU010000301.1:0-3992 GCA_964632715.1 uncultured Bifidobacterium sp.
CACTCGTGGTGCGTGAAGATCAGGTCGCTGCCGCCGCCGTGCAGGTCGATGGTGGTGCCAAGTTCTCGCAGCGCCAACGCGCTGAACTCGATGGGCCAGCCCGGCCGCCCAGGGACCCACATGGTGTCCCAGCTGGGCTCGTCGGGAAGCGACGGGTGCGAGAGCACGAAGTCGAGCGGGTGCTGCTTGTGCGGGTCGTCGACGTTGCCGCCGCGCTGACGCGCGTACTCCACCATCTCGGCCTCGCTGTAATGGCTGATGGAGCCGAACGACGGGAACTTGGAGACGTCGAAGTACACGCTGCCGCCTGCCTCGTACGCGAAGCCGCGGTCGAGCACCATGCCGATGAACCCGCGGATGTCGGGGATGGCGCTCGAGGCCCGGGGAGAGCTGTACATGGGCAACGCGTGCAGCGCCTCCATGTCGCGCTCGAACCGTGCCTCCTCGCCGGCCGCCAGATCGAGGTAGTGCACGCCCAACTCGCGGGCCTTGGCGAACAGCGGATCGTCGAGGTCGGTCACGTTGCGCACGCACTTCACGGTGTGCCCGATGTCGATGAGCCGCCGCTGCAGCACGTCGTAGTTGATGAAGGTGGCGGCATGCCCGAGGTGCGTGGCGTCGTACGGCGTGATGCCGCAGGTGTACATCAGCACCTGCGGGCCGGGCTCGAACGGCACCACGGCCTGGCGAGCCGTGTCGTAGAGACGCATCGTCACGCGGGAGACGCTACTGCTTCGGCCGTCTTCTCGGCGGCCTGCGCCGCAGCCTTCGCGGCTGCTTTCGCCGCGCGCGGATCGCCCTTGATGCCGGTGAGCTTCGGTGCCACGCGGGTCTTGTAGCGCACGTTGAGCTGCAGCAGCACAGCGGTGAACGCCTCGATGGCGGTGGCGTTGGAGAGCTCGCCGGCGTCGAGCGGGCGACAACCGGGAATGGCGGTGACGATCTCGCTCATGGTGAGCACCGCGGCCGCGTCGTCGCCGCAGATGAGCACGTCGCTGTCGATCGGCTGGCCGATGTGGCCGAGCTCGGTGGCGGGCAGGTGGTGGAACGCGGCGACCACTCGGCAGCGCGGCACCGCGGCCTGCACGTGCGCGGCGACGCTGCCGCGCGGCGGCACCAGCGGCTGGAACTCGTGACCCACGCGCACGAGTGCGTTGGCCATGCTGACGACGATCTTGCCGGCGAGTGCGTCCTGGTTCTCCTGGGCGGTGGTGGCTGCGGAGTCCCACGGGGTGGCGATGATGACGATCTCGCAGTCGGCGGCCGCGGCGTTGTCGCCGTAGGAGAGCCGCGGTGCCAGGTCGGGCCACTTCTCGACCAGGCTGTCGCGTGCCTCCATCGCCCGATACTTCGAACGCGAACCGATGACGGCGTCGTAGCCGACCGACGCCAGCCGCGCGGCGAGCGCGCTGCCGGCAGGGCCGGTACCTCCCAGGATGCCAATACGCATCCGGTCAGCCTTGCACACACGCCTCTCGCGGGTACAGTCGCCGACATGGGTCTGCTCGACGGCAAGAACATCGTGATCACCGGCGTCCTCACCGACGCATCGCTGGCCTACGGAGTGGCGGTGCTGGCCCAGCAGGAGGGCGCCAACATCGTGCTCACCGGTGCCGGTCGTGCGCTCAGCCTCACCCAACGCACGGGTCGCAAGCTGCCCGAGCCCGTCGACGTGTTCGAGCTCGACGTCACCCGACCCGACCACCTCGTCGCCGTCCGTGAGGCCCTGGCCGAGAAGTGGGGCCGGGTCGACGGCGTGCTGCACAGCATCGGCTTCGCGCCGGAAGCCTGCCTCGGCGAGGATTTCCTCTCGCCGCAGTGGGAAGACGTGTCGGTGGCGCTGCACGTCAGCGCCTACTCCCTGAAGGCACTCGCAGAGGCGTTCGCCCCGCTGATGACCAACGGCGGTTCGTTCGTCGGGCTCGACTTCGACAACACGGTTGCGTGGCCGGCCTACAACTGGATGGGCGTCGCCAAGTCCGCGCTGGAGAGCGTCAGCCGCTACCTGGCGCGCGATCTCGGCCCCCGTGGCATCCGCAGCAACCTGGTCGCGGCCGGCCCGGTGAAGACCATGGCGGCGAAGAGCATCCCCGGCTTCAAGAAGTTCGAAGACATCTGGGACGACCGTGCGCCACTGGGCTGGGACGTCACCGACTCGTCCGCCGTCGCCAAGGCGTGCGTGGCGCTGCTCAGCGACTGGTTCCCTGCCACCACCGGCGAAGTGGTGCACGTCGACGGCGGCTATCACGCCGTCGGTGCATGAGTCGTCCCGCTGGCTGACCCGTCCCGCTAGGGAATCACCTGCACGATGAGCGTGGCGTCGATGGTCTCCACGTACAGGTCGAACACGTCGGCGACCGCATAGCGCGAGCTCAGCACCTCGGTGCTGGCCGATGCGCCGGGTTCGACGGTGAGGATCTCGGAACCGACGAGCACCTCCGCGCGCACCGAGCCCGCGTTGCGTACGGCCATCCGCTGGCCGATGTGCACGCGCAGGCACGACGTGGCCGGGGCGCCGCCGATGAGGATCCGGTCGTCGTCGAGCACGATCTCGGCCGTCGGTGTCCCTGCGGCAGCATCGACGCAGTCGTCGGCGGCGGGGCCGATGAAGTCGTCGGGCTCGGTGTCCTCCGGTTCGGGTGCGCTGGCGAACGGGTCGCTGGTCTCCGGCGGCGGCACGGTCGACGTGGTGGCAACCGTGGTCGCGGGACGGGACGTGGTGGTGCTCGCCACCGACGAACTGGTCGCGCTGACGGAGGTGTCGTCGACGTCGGTGCCGTCGGTGGCGGGCACCGAGTCGGAGCGCTCCGTCGCGGTGCTGTCGGAGGTTGCGGTGCCGGCGCCGTCGCCCGACGACGAGTCCGAGCAGGCGAGGAGACCGATGCTCGCGGCCACGACTGCGGCGGTTCGTGCCAGAGCGCGCAGACCGATCATGGGTGCAGAGGTTGACACATCCGCCCGCCGCGACCAAGCCGCGCACGTGTCCGTAGATTGAGCAGATGAAGCTCGACCGACCGCCGACCGCCGGCCAGGTCCGCCGCCTGGTCGAAGAACTCGGAGAAGCCGGGCTCGCGCTCGACGGTACGCAGCCGTGGCACGATCTCGCGATCGCGGAGCTGGCGTACGCGATGCGGCCTGCGGTCCACGAGCGGCGAGTGCCCACGTTCGGTGCGATCATCGATCCGCTGGCCGAGCCCTCGGAGTGGGAGCACGACACGCAGCTCTCCATCAGTCGCCGCGACGTCGGCGACCGACCCGTCGGCAGCGCCCGCCGCTACGCCGACGGGCTGTCGAGCTGGTTGATCCGGCGCAGCGCCGGCGGCGACGAGTGGCTGGTGCTCGATCGACCGGCCGGTTCCGAGCGCGACCTGGTGGTGCTGGCCGAGGCGATGCGGGCACGGATCGTGCAACGCCATCCCACCGGCGCGGTGCGCATCGTCGGCGAGTTCGGCGTGTTCCGCTGGGACGGGCTCAGCTGGCACCACGAACCACTGGTCGCCGCATGGATGGACTCGATCAAGGCCTGCCCGGTGCACGGCGACCGCGACGTGATGGAGACGATGCTCGAGTTCGCGGTGCACGATCTGGGCGCGCGCGGCATCGGCGCGATCCTCGTCTACCGGCCCGACGACGACGGCGACTGGCCGACGTTCGAGCAGCGCCTGCCCACCCCTCCCCCGCTGCAGATCACCCGACCCTCCGACCTCGCGCCACTGCGCCACGTGCTGGGCCAGGTCGATGGCGCCACCATCTTCGACTCGTCGGGCACATTGCGCCAGATCGGTGTGCGACTGGTGCCCAGCCCAGAGGCCGAGGACAGCATCGAGGGCTTCCGCGGCATGCGGCACACCGCCGGGCGCCGCTACAGCTTCGACGACCCGCTGGCCACCATCGTCATCGTCAGCGAGGACGGCCCGGTCACCGTGCTGCGCAACGGCCAGCTGCTCGGCGCCTCCGCGTCGGTGGCGTCGCCGCTCGACCTCGGCGACTGA
>CAZWCU010000302.1:0-3978 GCA_964632715.1 uncultured Bifidobacterium sp.
CGGCTGGCACTCGGATGGTCGGCTGGCACTCGGATGACCCGGGCATTCCCGGTCGGCCGGGCCCCGTGGTTTCGGCCAGCGACAACTTTTCGTGCACCAAGTGCAGCAGATGTTGTCGCTGAGCTGGGAGCAGTGTGCAGCCGATCGGGGCGGCGCCAGAGAGAGCGTTTGCCGGACTCGGCCGCCGGGTACCCGACGACAGCGTTCAGCCGAGTCGTGCACGTCTCTTGGAGGTTTCGATGTTGGACAGGGTCGCCGGATCGTCGTGGGAGGCACCGGTGCACGAGGAAGGATCGATGCGTTCGCCGTTCGACGAGTACGGCGCCGGCGAGGGTCCGACGCGGTGGCGGGTGGAGGCTGCCGACGCCCTCCACCTCGAGGGCGAGGACCTGGCGGCGGCAGTCAGCCCGGGCGCGGCCTTTCCGAGCGCCCTCTGGAGCATCGTCCGCGCGCTCCCCGGGCACGTCGACACGCTGGTCGACATCGGTGCCGGCGGCGCCGGTGCCAGCGAGTTCTTGCGTCGATGCACGGGCGCCACGGTCCACGCAGTGGAGCCATCTGCTCCGGCCCGCTACGCGGCTCAGCAGTGCTTTCCCGAGTTGCTCGTGTCGCCGGGTGTGGCGAGCGACACCGGCCTGGCCGACGCCTGTGCCGATGTCGTGACCCTGTGTGGGGTGACCTCGCTCATCGCGGAGATCGAGCCCGTGCTCGCGGAAGTGGTGCGGTTGCTCAAGCCCTCCGGGGCGCTCGGCGTGGCGGATCTGTTCTCCACACGCGTCGACGAGCTGCACACCGGCCCGAACGTCTTCCGCTCGTGGGAGGCGTGGGGTCGCGCGATGGAGGCGTACGGGTTCGAGGTGATCGAGGTGGGTGCTGGTGTCGCGGCGCCGTCGGGCGACTGGGGTGAGATCGCCGACGTCGTGGAGGACTGGATCCGGCGCAACTGCCGGCATCGCCCCAAGTTCGAGATGTGGTTGCGCGATCGTCGTCACCTGCGCCGGCTGATCGACGGTGGAGAGGTCGTCGCGGGATGCCTGGTCGGCGTTCGTCGCAACCCAACAGCAGGCTGACTCGCTAGATTTGCGCTCCGTGGAGCGAGCCCAGGCGCGTCGGTGGTCCGGCAGCATCGTGGTGCTCGTCGGTGTCTGCGTGCTGGGAGGAGTCGCCACCGCGCTGTCGGTGCAGCGTGCGCTCGAGGCGGAACGAGTGGCCGACGAACGTGCCGCGTCGGTCGTGGCCGCGCGTCTGGCAGCGGGGCTCTCCGCCTCGCTGTTCGCGCTCGGCGGCGCAGACGCCATGGCGGTCGACGGCGTCGTCACCGAGGAGGAGTTCGCTGCGTTCGCCGCGGATGTGCTGCCCGGTTCCGACTACTCGGCGCTCGCGTTCGCGGAGGCGGTGCCCGCGGGCGAACGGGCGTCGTGGGAGGCAGAGGTCGGTGTCCAGATCGTCGACACCGATGGACAGGGCGGCTTCGTGCCGGCCGCCACGCGCGAACGCCATGTGGTGGTGCGGTACGTGCGCCCCGACAGCGAACTGGTCCGAGGTGTGGTCGGATTCGTTCTGCGCAGCGATCCCGTGCGAGCTCGCGGTGTGGACGAGGCCGCGACGAACCCTGGGGGAGTGCTGGTCGGACCGATTCGGTTGGCGACCGGCGCGCGGCCCGGTCTGTTCGCCGTCAACGCGGTGCATGGGTCCGGTGGGGAGGTGGTGGCATACATTGCGAGCGGCATCAGTTTCGACGGCGGGCTGTTGGAGCGTGTCAGCCCGTTGCCGGACCTCGAACCGGTGGGGATCCGGATGGACGGAGAGTTGCTGATCGCGGGAGATGCGTCCGGCTCTGTCGCCACGTTCGAGCTCGCAGGGCGATCCTTCGAAGTGCGCTCGAGCGACACTCAAGGCGTCAGCTGGTCGGCGCCGATCCTGCTCGCGTGCGCCACCGCGCTGATCTGCGGCGCGGCGGGTCTGGCCGCTCGACGTGACCGCCACGACTACCGGCGACAGCAGTGGCTGCTCTCCCGAAACCTTCACCTCGCCGACCTGGCCGAACTGCTGGTCTCGGCGCCGTCGTCGGTCGACGTCCTGCGCGCCGCCGCCAACACCGCAGGTCGGGTCGTCGATGCGCAGCACACCACCATCGGCCGGCGGCGATGGGAGGACCCGTCCACGCTCGAGATCATCCACGACGACGGCTTCCCCGCCGACCTCTCCGAGACGTATTCCGTTCGATCGGTCGCATCTGAGCTGCCACTCGCGGAGTGCGCTCGGGAGAGCACGAGCGTGTTCGTGCCCGATGGCGACCGGTTCCGGAGTCGCTACCCGGAAGCGGCCGACGTTCTGGACCGCGCGGGAATCGAAGCGGTGCTGTGCGTGCCGATGAGCCTCGGGAACGACTCGTCCGTGGGGGCAATCGGGTTCACGTGGTCGCAAGCCGTCCCACCTCGACGGCGAGACGATCTCGAGGCAGCCGCGCAGCTCGTCGCCCAGATGGTCGGGCGAGCCTACGAGCGAGCTGTCGTGCGCGAGGTGGTGCAACGTCGTGTGGAGATCCTCGGGGAGTTCACCGCCGCCGTCGCCGCAGCACGATCCGTCGGCGACATCAACTCGGCCGCGCGTCAGCTGCTCCCTGAGATCCTCGACGTCGAGGCCGCCTCACTCGAGCCGATGGCCGACGAGCCGACCTCGTCCACGCGCGTGCACCCGCTGCCGTCGTTGCAGGGCGAGCAGCTCACCCTGGCGACGAGGCCGGGGGTGGCGTGGACTCCTACTGCCGCCGCGCTCACTCGCGCCATCGTGGAGATCCTCGACGGTGCGATGACACGAGCGCGCCTGTACGAGCACGAGCACTCCGTGCTCCAGCAGCTGCAGGTCTCGCTGCTCACCCCCGCTCCGATCGTCGCGGGCTTCGACGTTGCGGTCGCATACCGATCCGCGATCGAAGCGGTGGGGATCGGCGGCGACTGGTATTCGGTGATCGACCGCGACGACGCGCTCTTCGCGGTGATCGGCGACATCGCCGGTCACGGTCCGGGTGCGGTGGCCCTGATGGCCCAGGTGAAGACGATCATCCGCCATCTGCTCACCGAAGACATCCCGCTCGTCGTGGCACTCGAGCACGCCAGTCAGCACCTGATGCAACGGAACGCGTATGCGTCCGCGCTCATCGTCCGCATCGACAAGTGCAACTCGACGCTCACGTATGCGAATGCCCGTCACCTCTACGCGCTTGTCGACGACGGCTCCACCGTGTCGACGCTCGACCGCACGCACCGGCCCCTGTTGGGCCTTCCCAGCCAGTCGGCGGATCCGTCGACCACCCCGTTTCCGGTCGGTGCGAGGTTGCTGCTCTACACCGACGGGCTCGTGGAAGATCGAGGGACGCCGATCGACGACAGCATGGAAGTGCTCGCTGCTCGATTCGGCGCCGCTCGCTTGCCACCGGAGCAGCTGGTCGAGCAGCTCCTGCGCGAACGCGATCTCGGTCGCACCGCGCGGGCGGTCGACGACGACATCGCGATCGTGGCGATCCAACGCACTCTGCCGACCGAGCGTGCCTGACCGCTGGTGCGCCGTCAGCCGGGACCGTTCGGTGCGCCGCGGCGCGCCGATCCGCGCAGGAATCGCAGCAGCCGTCGTTCATCCACGGTGAGGCCGCTCGGCTTCGCGGCCGGCGGCCGGTTCCACCGTCCAGAGAGCGACCCGTCGAGGTACGCCGCCGCGAGGGCGGGGTGCACGTAGCTCTGGCGACACACCGCGCGAGTGTTCCCCAACTCGTCGGCCACCGCATCGATCACCTCGTTGAGGGTGGTTCGGCGCGCCGATCGCCGGTCGCCGGCAGCGGAGACCCGCCGACCGGCGGTGACGGATGCCTTCCAGGGGCGGAACGTCTTCGCGGTCGCCCCCTGCCAGCAGTGTGCAGTGAGGGACGCCTTCACGTCTGGCGCGGTCCGCGGTCGCGCGCCGCCTTCCCCGTCCCGTTCC
>CAZWCU010000303.1:0-3923 GCA_964632715.1 uncultured Bifidobacterium sp.
TGTACTGCGGCATCTGCGTCGAGGTCTGCCCGTTCGACGCCATCTTCTGGAGCCCGGAGTACGAGTACAGCGAGCCCAAGATCGCCGACCTGCTGCACGACCGCACCAAGCTCGGTGGGTGGATGGAGACCGTGCCCGAGGCCCCCGCCCTCGAGGTCGGCGCCGAGAAGAAGAAGGGGAAGTGATGCTGCTCGCTTCCGACATCGAAGTCGCGCAGAACATCGGCTTCTACCTCATCGCCGCCGTCATGGTGCTCGGCGCGATCAACGTGGTGCGCAGCAGCAACGTGGTGCACGCCGCGCTGTCGCTCGTGGCCGTCATGGCCGGCGCCGCGGCGCAGTACCTGCTGCTCTCCGCCGAGTTCGTGGCCGTCACGCAGGTGCTGGTCTACATCGGCGCCGTCATGGTGCTGTTCCTCTTCGGCGTGATGCTCACCCGCGCCAAGTTGGGCAAGGACGTCGACCTCAACAACAAGGGTGGCGCCGCCATCGGCGCACCCGTCGCACTGCTGCTGTTCGGAGTGATGGCCTACGTGCTGATCAAGGGCTTCGAGGACGACCGCATCGTCACCAGCGGCGACGAGGCCATCAGCTCCACCGCCACCCTCAGCGACAAGATCTTCTCCCTCTACGCGCTGCCGTTCTGGGCGCTCTCGTTCGTGCTGCTCGCCGCCGTCATCGGCGCCATCGTCCTGGCAAGGAAGGACTGACATGCTCGTCAACAACTTCCTCATCCTCGGCGCGGTGCTGTTCAGCATCGGCGTCTACGGCGTCATCGCTCGCAAGAACGCCGTGCTTGTGCTGATGAGCATCGAGCTCATCCTCAACTCGGTCAACATCA
Organism: uncultured Bifidobacterium sp.; assembly: GCA_964632715.1. Lineage (GTDB taxonomy): Bacteria > Actinomycetota > Acidimicrobiia > Acidimicrobiales > Ilumatobacteraceae > UBA668. Next base: position 841 of record CAZWCU010000303.1, read on the forward strand.
ACCTGCTCGCCTTCGACCGCATCAACGGCACGCAGGACGGCGCCGTGTTCGCGTTGTACATCATCGCGATCGCGGCCGCCGAGGTGGGCGTGGGCCTGGCGATGGTGCTGCTCATCTTCCGCAACCGCAAGACCATTGCGCTCGACGACCTGTCGGAAATGAAGGGCTGACGCATGTTCGCTGAAAGCACAGAAGCAGCGGGCTGGTTCCTTGAGAACGCGTGGCTCATCCCGCTCATCCCCGCGGTCGCGTTCTTCCTCATCATCGGCTTCGGCAAGCGCATGCCCCGTGGCGGCAGCGAGATCGGCATCGCCAGCATGCTGGCCTCGCTCGTGATCGCCGCCGGCACGGCCTACCAGTGGGTGCAGCGCGTTGATGCGCCGGTGGCTGAAGGCGAGAGCGCTCTTGCTCGCGGCTCGTTCGGCTTCGCGCGTACGTTCTCCGAGGAGGCTGCCGAAGCAGGGCGCGAGGTGGCTCCCGTCATCAGCACCCTCGACTGGTTCGACATCGGCCGCTTGCACGTCTCGATCGGGTCGCACATCGACGGACTCGCCGTCACGCTGCTGGTGCTGGTGGCGTTCATCTCCACACTGGTGCAGATCTACTCCACCGAGTACGTGCGCGGCGACCGTCGCTACACGCACTTCTTCGCCAGCCTGACGCTGTTCTCCGCCGGCATGCTCACCATGGTGCTTGCGCCCAACATGCTGCAGTTCATCCTCGGCTGGGAGATCATGGGTCTCTGCTCGTTCCTGCTGATCGGTCACTGGTGGGAGGAGAAGGCCAACAGCAAGGCCGCGCTGAAGGCGTTCTTCACCGTACGCGTGGGCGACATGGGGTTGCTCGTCGGCACCGCAGCGCTCTTCGCGCTCTTCGGCACGATGGACATCGGTGAGATCAACGAGCAGGCTGCCAACTTCGCCGGCGACAACAAGGGCATGCTCCTGTTCGCTGCCATCGCGCTGTTCATCGCGTGCATCGGCAAGAGCGGCCAGTTCCCGCTGCACACCTGGCTGCCCGACGCGATGGCCGGCCCCACGCCCGTCAGTTCGCTGCTGCACTCCAGCACGATGGTCGTCGCCGGTGTGTTCCTGGTGGCACGCCTGTACCCCGTGTTCCATGTGGGGCTCGACATCAACGTCGCCGGTCAGAGCTTCAACCTCATTGCGGTCATCGGCGGCATCACGGTGCTCATCGCGGCCGGCCTCGCGTTCGTGCAGGACGACATCAAGAAGGTGCTCGCCTACAGCACCGTCAGCCAGCTCGGCTACATGATGCTCGGTCTCGGCGTGGGTGCCTGGACCGGCGCCGTGTTCCACATCTTCACGCACGCGTTCTTCAAGTGTGCGCTGTTCCTGTGTGCCGGCTCCATCGCTCACACCGGCAGCCACCACAGCTTCGACATGAAGAAGGACATGGGTGGCCTGCGCAAGAAGATGCCCGTCACGTTCGTGGTGTGGATCGTCAGCACGATGGCGCTGATGGGCGTCCCGTTCTTCAGTGGCTTCTTCAGCAAGGACGAGATCATCGACTCGGCCAAGCACAACGACTACACCGTCTTCTACTTCGTGGCCATCATCGGTGCGGCGATGACTGCTGCGTACATGACCCGCGCCACCTACCTCACCTTCTTCGGAAAGGCCCGCGGTGGCGCAGCGCACTTCGTTCAAGGCCACGACGATGCACACGACGCGCACGCAGATGCTCACGGTCACGACGCGCACGGACACGACGATCACCACGCGCCGGCGCATCACAGCGCCGTGCTGCCGTTCGCGAAGACCGACTCCTCGTGGCAGATCACCGTGCCACTCATCATCCTCGGCGTGCTCGCGATCATCTCCGGCTACCTCAACGCGCCGGCGCTGGGCATCCACTGGTTCGAGCGCATGACCGAGTCGTCGATCGGTGCCGGTTCGGCCATGTCGGTGCCGCCGCCACCCGAGTTCTCCTGGGCCGCGGCCGCGCCCGGTCTGCTGCTCGTGCTCGCCGGCTTCGTGGTCAGCCTGCTCATCAGCAAGGCCGTGTTCGGTGAGAAGAAGACCGCACTGCAAGGCCTCACCCAGCGCAACTCGCTGCTCGGTGCCGGCCACAAGTTCTTGGTCAACAAGTACTACCTCGATGCGCTCTACGAGAACGTCATCGTCAAGGCCGTGGCGTACCCCATCGCCCGCGCCGCGTACTGGACCAACCAGCACGTGCTCGACGGCATCGTCAACGCCGTCGGCATCGGTGGCAAGCGCACGGGTGAGCTCATGTACAAGTACGTCGACCAAGGGTTGGTCGACGGTGCAGTCAACGGAAGTGGTGCAACCGCACGTGGCGCCGGTGGCGCGCTGCAACCGGTGCAATCAGGCAAGGTCAACCTGTACGGAGCTCTGCTGTTCGGTGCCGCAGCAGTCGGTGCGCTCGTACTCGTACTCGTGAACAGCTAAGGGACAACAGATGATTCAGGAACAACAATGGCTGCTCAGCCTCGGCACATTCCTGCCGCTGGTGGGCGTGCTGGTGATGCTCTTCATCCCCAAGAAGGATGAGGTCGTCGCCAAGGGCGTCGCGCTGGTCACTGCCGTCGCCACCTTGGCCGTCGGCGTCTACACGCTCGTCCAGTTCGACTACGACCAGAGCGAGAAGCTGCAGTTCGCAGTCGACGGCAAAATGTGGATCGCACCGATCAGGGCCACGTACAGCATCGGGCTCGACGGCATCAGCCTGCCGCTGTACATCCTGTCGATGGTCATCACCGTGCTGGTGATGATCTACAGCTGGAACCACGTGCCGGAGCCGGGGAACACCAAGGCGTTCTTCATCCTGATGCTGGTGCTGCAGACCGGCATGGCCGGCACGTTCGTGGCACAGGACCTGATCCTGTTCTTCGTGTTCTTCGAAGTGGTGCTGCTGCCGATGTACTTCATGATCGGCGTGTGGGGTGGCGAGAACCGCCAGTACGCGTCGCTGAAGTTCTTCCTCTACACGATGTTCGGTTCCGCGCTGATGCTGGTGTCGTTCATCGCGCTGTTCGTCGTCACCAAGAACGCGCCTGGCGTCAACCCCGATGACGCCAACTTCAGCTTCCAGTGGTT
>CAZWCU010000304.1:0-3913 GCA_964632715.1 uncultured Bifidobacterium sp.
CATCGAGCGGCTGCACGCGATGGGGCTGCTGCACGAAGTGCGCCTGCTCGTGCTCACCGGCATCAACGACGACAACGCGCTGCTGCACCGCGCCGGCGAGTGGCTGGCCGCGATCGACCCGCACATGCGACTGAAGGTGATCGGCTTCCGCGCCCACGGCGCGCGCCCGCACGATCCGCCGCTGGTCGAGCCGACCGCCGAGCGCCGTCAGGCCATCGCCGATCTGCTGCACACGATCGCACCGTTCGACATCTGCGTGATCTGACGCAACCCGAACCCCACGCAACGGATCCGTCTCGTAGTCTCGCGAGATGGAAGCGCCGTCGGCCACCACCTGGCGACCACGCCTGCGTCGCGCCGCACCATGGCTGGTCGGCGCGGCAGTGCTCGCGGTCAGCGTCGGGCCGGGCACCCGCAGCCTTTCCACGATGGTCACGCTGGACCACGTCGCGCCGACCACCACGGGCGAGCCGACGAGCACGACCACGCGCACCACCGTGCCCAGCACCACTTCGTCGACCCGGCCCGCCAACACGACCACGTCGACCAACCCGGGCAGCACCGTGCCACCGGAGACGACGGTGCCGGTGACCGCGCCCTCCACCCCGCCCGCCGACGTCACTCGCGGCATCCCCTCGGCCGCACCTGCATCGCCACCGCCGGCTGCGCCCGCGCCACCGTGGGCGTGGTCGATCACCACCACCGCCGCCGGCTACACCAGCACCAACGTCGGGTGCGCCACCGGCACGGGCGCCGCCGCACTCGATGCGTTCTTCGCGGTCCGCGTCGGGCCACTCATCGGCTCGGACTACCAGCACGTCGTCGCGCTCGGCGGCGGCCGCTACGCATGGTTCTTCCAAGACGCGTTCATCGACCCCACCGGCGTCGCGGCACGACTCGACCAATCGCACTTCGTGCACAACCTGCTGCTCATCCAGGACGGCGCGTGCTTCACGATGCTGCACCGCGGCACCGCCACTCGGCCGCTGTCGTTCGAGCCTGGCAACGGCGAGAACCCCACCAGCAAGTGGTTCTGGCCGATGGGCGCCGAGACCAGCGGCGGCAAGCTGCGCATGTTCTGGGTGGAGATGGCGCGCGACCCCTACGACCCCGGCCCCGGCGACGGCCTCGGCTGGCACCCGGTCCGCACATGGCTGGCCACGTACGACCCCAACACCCTGAAGCGACTGAGCTTCGCACCGGCACCGAACAGCGGCGCAGTGCCCATCTACGGCTACGCCGTCGCCAGCGACGCGTCGTACACCTACCTGTTCGGCAACACGTTCGAGCAGAACCTCGTGCGCGAGGGCGGCTTCTTCGGCGGCCAGCACTCCGGCACCGCGATGTACCTGGCGCGCGTGCCGCTCGGCCGGCTGGACCTCGCCCCCGAGTACCGCACCGACGTCGGCTGGTCCCTGAACCCTGCGGACTCACGGCCGTTCCTGCGTCGCTACTGGGCCGAGAACCCGATGCAGCCGCGCTACATCGACGGGCAGTGGATCGCCGCCACCAAGGTCGACGGCTACTGGGGCGAGCAGCTGCAGATCGACGTGGCCAACAACCCGTGGGGCCCGTGGACCGCCACCGAGTTCCGCGGCATCGCACCACGTGGGGGCGACCCGAAGATGAACACGTACCACGCGCAACTGCTGCCCTGGCGGGCCAGCAACGGCAGCGCCATCGTCACCATCTCGCAGAACGCGCGCCAGATGGTCCGCGACGCGTTCCCTCACCCGTGGCGATATCGCATCTCCGCGTTCACCACCGGGTGGGTGGCGCCACCGCCCGATCCGGTTCCCACGACCACCACCACCTCGACCACGTCCACCACGTCGACCTCCACCACCTCCACCTCGACGACGTCGACCACGGTTCCCGGCACCACTTCCAGCACGAGCAGCACCACCACGAGCAGCTCCAGCACCACGTCGACGGTCGACAGCACGACCAGCACGACGACCAGCACCAGCTCACCGGGCCCATAGTCCGCCATCGCGACTAGTGCGCTTGTGCGCCGCCAGACTGGTGGACCCGTATGAGCGACCGTGTGCAACTCCGTCCGTGGCAGCGAGCCGCGTTCGACAAGTTCGCGGCCAGCGAGCACGCCGACTTCCTCACCGTCGCCACCCCTGGCGCGGGCAAGACCACGTTCGCGCTTGCCTGTGCTCGCTGGGCACTCGCCAACGAGCGCCGCCGCATCGTGGTGGTGGCACCGACCACGCACCTGAAGACGCAGTGGGTGCAGGCCGCACACCGGATGGGCCTGCACCTCGACCACCAGTGGTCGCCCAACGACGGCGTGGCGAAGGACGTGCACGGCATCGTCACCACCTACCAGCAGGTGAGCACGGCCGACACTGCGAAGAAGCTGCGCGGCCTGGCGAACGACGCGTTCGTGATCCTCGACGAGGTGCACCACGCCGGCGACGAACGTGCCTGGGGCGACGGCGTGCGCACCGCCTTCGAGCTCGCCAACCGCCGTCTCAGCCTCAGCGGTACGCCCTTTCGCAGCGACACCGCCAGCATCCCGTTCGTGCGCTACGAGGAGACCGGCGTCGGCGGCGAAGCGCAACCCGACTTCACCTACGGCTACGCCGACGCGCTGCGCGACGGCGGGGTCGTGCGTCCCGTCTACTTCCCACGCTTCGACGGGCTGATGGAATGGAGCGCCGCCGACGGCAGCATCGTCAGCGCCAACTTCCACGACGAGCTGGACCGCACCGGGTCGTCGCACCGGCTGCGCGCCGCGCTCAGCCTGGAGGGCGACTGGCTGGCAGTGGTGATGAGCCAGGCCCACGAACGGCTGCTCACCATCCGCCGCACGCAACCCGACGCCGGCGCGCTTGCGATCTGCATGGACCAGGACCACGCCCGCGACATCGTGCGCTTCATCCGCAACCGCTTCCACGTGGAGGCCGACGTGGTGGTCAGCGACGATCCCGACGCGAGCGGCAAGATCGCGGCGTTCGCGAAGAGCAGCCGGCCGTGGCTGGTCGCGGTGCGGATGGTCAGCGAAGGCGTCGACATCCCGCGGCTGCGTGTGGGTGTGTACGCGAGCACGGTGGTCACCGAGCTGTTCTTCCGACAGGCGGTCGGCCGCTTCGTGCGCTGGACCCGGGGCGTGCCCAGCCAGAAGGCCTACGTGTACCTGCCCGACGACCCGCGTCTGCGGCAGCACGCGTTCCAGATCGCCGACGCGCGCCGGCACGTGTTGAAGCCGCCGGCGGATCGCGACGACGAGTTCAGCCAGGAAGACCTCGAGCGGGAGGCGATGCGCGAGCTCGACCTGCTGCCCGAGCAGCTGTCGCTGTTCTCGGTGCTGTCGAGCACGGCCACCGGCATGTCGGTGCACGCGTTCACCGAGGACGGCATCACCCACTTCGACGACGAGCCGGAGATCCCAGAACCCGACGAGTCGGTCGCCCTCGACGACGCGCTGGATCTTCCCGAGATCCCCACGGATGCCGGGTTCCCGCTCACCGGTTCGAAGAGCGTGGCCGAACGCAAGGAAGAGCTGCGCGAGAAGAACATGGCCATTGCCAAGCGGCTGGTCGACCACACGGGTTGGGGCCACGCCCGTGTGCAGATGGAGCTCAACCGGCTCGCCAACATCACGTCGGTGGGCAGCGCCACCAACACCGAGCTCGAGCGCCGCCTGCGCCGCGGCGAGACCTGGTTGCAACGACGCTGACCGACAGGCGGAACGACAGGCGGAACGACAGGCGGAACGACAGGCTTGTCGGCGTTCGCGGCGACCGCGCCTCCATGCCCCGCTAGCCTGGAGCCATGCCCGCCATCGGAGAGCACCACCCGGCCTTCGAAGAGTACTGCGAGTGCATCTTCGAGCTCGACGAGGACGACGTCGCCGTCATCCAGGCCCGCATCGCCGATCGCTTGCAGGTCAGCCGCCCCG
>CAZWCU010000305.1:0-3874 GCA_964632715.1 uncultured Bifidobacterium sp.
GGACGGGAAACCCAAACGCCTCGGAAGCGATTCAAAGGGGGCGTAAGGTGGCCAACTTGGGGGGAAACGACGAGCCGGAAGCCACCGACGTCAGCATCCACCCGCCGTTCACCGACATCCGCAGCGGGCAGACCGTCATCGACAGCGACAAGCTCGGCTACGCGCTCGGCGCGCAGCACTGCCACTACGAGGAGAAGGGCGCGTTCACCGGCGAGGTGTCGCCCGTCTTCCTGCAGAAGCTGGGCGTGCAGTACGTCATCTGCGGCCACAGCGAGCGGCGCGAGATCTTCGGCGAGACCGACGAGATCGTCAACAAGAAGGTGGCCGCCATCCAGGCGCACGGGATGACCCCCATCTTCTGCTGCGGCGAGACGCTCGACGAGCGCGAGGCCGGCGACACCGAGACCAAGGTGCTCGGTCAGATCCGCGCCGGACTGGCCGGCCGCACGCCGGAGCAGGTGGCCGCGCTGGTCATCGCGTACGAACCGATCTGGGCCATCGGCACCGGGCGCACCGCCACGAGCGACGACGCACAGCAGGTGTGTGCGGCCGTACGCGCGTGCGTGGCCGAAGGCTGGGGCAACGACGCTGCGCAGGCCGTGCGCATCCAGTACGGCGGCAGTGTGAAGGGTTCCAACATCGCCGAGCTCATCGCGATGCCCGACATCGACGGGGCCCTCGTGGGCGGGGCCAGCCTCGACGCCGACGAGTTTGCCCGCATCTGCAAGCTCGGCGTCTGAGGCGTTCGCTTCCATCCAAGCAGGTCAGCGTGAACGCGACAGAAACACTGCTGGAACGTTTGCACCAACTTTTCGTACAACCGGAAGAGGCGGCTATCGCAGCCGTACTGCGAGTGGTAGCCTCACCACGCCCGTATTGATCGGGGAGGACAATACGAGCTGTGGTCGTTGCTTCGGCGTGGCTGCACCTACCTCCCTCCGTATTACATCAGGAGGACCATCCACGTGAGGACCAACAAGCGCAGCAAGTACGCTGCATTGGTCGTCGGAATCGCTCTCATCGCTGGCGCATGCAGCGACGACAGCGACAGCACGACGACAACCGCGGCCACGGAAGAGACCGGCGGTGGCGAGACCACCGTTGCCGGCGACACCACTGTGCCCGACACCGAGCCCGCACCGGCCGGCGGTGGCACCGTCACCTATGCCGCCGAACAGGAGTACACGTCCTACAACAACGCGACTGCGGACACCACCCTGTTCGCGAACACCCTCGTGCTGAACACGACCCTCCCGGGCCCGTTCATCTCGAACCCCGACCTCACGTTCACCCTCTGGGGCGACCTGATGGCTTCGGCCGAGGTCACCAGCGAAGACCCGCAGGTCGTCGAGTACGTCGTCCAGCCGGAAGCGGTGTGGAGCGACGGTGACCCGATCGACTGTGACGACTTCTATCTCGCATGGATGTCCGGCAACGGCAAGCTCAACAAGCCGAACCCCGACTACACCGGCCCCGGCCAGGTCGACGCCGATGGCGCCGAAGTGCCCGAGACGCTGCCCGTGTTCAACGTGGCTTCCACCACCGGCTACGAGGACATCTCTTCGGTCGAGTGCTCGGAAGACGGCAAGACCATCACCACCACCTACGACACCGTCTTCGCCGACTGGCAGGTGTTGTTCGGTGGCCTGCTGCCGGCCCACATCGTCGAGGCCAACTCCGGCGTCGAGGACATCATGGCTGTCGACATGGAGGCCACCTCGCCCGACGCTGAGGCCGTGGGCGACTTCTGGAGCACCGGTTTCGTGGGCTTCGACCCGGCCATCGCCGTGTCGGGCTCGTGGTTCACCATCGACTCGTTCACGCCTGGTCAGAACCTGATCCTCAAGCGCAACGAAGCGTTCTGGGGCACCCCGGCCAACCTCGACGAGATCGTGTTCCTGCAGGTTCCCGACGCGACGCAGCAGCCTGCTGCGCTCGAGAACGGCGACGTGCAGGTCATCTCGCCGCAGCCCAACGCTGACCTCGTGGCTCAGCTCGAAGGCATCGCCGGCATCACCACCTCCATCGAGCAGGGCGTCACCTTCGAGCACTACGACTTCAACCAGGCGAACGTGCACCTGGCTGACCCGAACGTGCGCAAGGCCTTCGCCCTCTGCCTCGACCGCGAAGAGATCGTGTCCACCCTGGTGGCCCCGATCAACCCCGACGCCACCGTGCTCAACAACCGCATCTACATCCCGTCGTCGCCTGACTACGTCGATGGGAGCGCCGAGTACGCGCGCGACGTCGATGCTGCCAAGGCCCTCCTCGAGGAGAGCGGTTACGTGATGGGTGACGACGGCGTGTACGCCAAGGACGGCAACCGTCTGAGCCTGCGTCTCGGCCGCCGCGACCCGAACCCGCGTCGCCAGAGCACCAACGAACTGGCTGCTGAGCAGTGTGCAGAAGCCGGCTTCGAACTGACCGACGACCCCGCCGAGGACATGCTCTCGGTTCGTCTGCCTGCCAGTGACTACGACGTGATCCTGTTCGCCTGGGTGGCCACCGCCGCTCTGTCGTCCAACACGTCGATCTACGTCCCCGGTGGCGGTCAGAACTTCAACAACTACAGCAACCCCGAGATCCAGACCCTCTTCGATCAGGCCAACGCCGAATTCGATCCTGCGGTCCGCGCCGACCTGATGAACCAGATCGACGCAATCCTCTGGGAAGACATGGCAACGCTGCCGCTGTTCCAGTTCCAGGAAATGGTCGCCTACAGCGACACCGTGTCGAACGTGATCTTCAACGGTCCGCTCGGCGTCACCTGGAACGCAAACGAATGGGCCCTCACGGCCTGATCGTCTGAATCCATAGCACTTGGGTGGGCCGGGTCCTTCGGGGCCCGGCCCACCCGTGCTCTCGGACAGGCCCCACACCACATGTTCAGATTCGTCATCCGACGACTGCTCGTCGTCATCCCGCTGCTGTTCGCCTCGAGCGTGCTCACGTTCCTGCTCGTCACCAACATCGGCACGCCCAAGAAGATCGAGGACGCGATGGCGCGGCCGAACTTCTCGCAGCAGCAGGTCGACAGCCTGCGCCGGCAGTTCGGCATCGACAAGCCACCGTTCGAGCGCTACAAGAACTGGGTGACCGACTTCGTCAAGGGCGATTGGGGCACCAACCAGAACGGCATCGAGATCCGTCCGCTGCTGTGGGAGCGCATGCAGGTCACGGTGCGGCTGCTGCTCGCGGCGTCCATCATCTCCGTCGTGCTCGGCGTGCTGGTCGGCATCATCGGCGCCATCCGTCAGTACACGGCCTTCGACTATTCGATGACCTTCTTCGCGTTCCTGTTCTTCTCGATTCCCGCCGCCGTGCTGGCCGGGTTCCTGAAGGAGTTCGGAGCCATCAAGCTCAACCCCTGGCTTCGAGAACCGAGCATCTCCACGCCCATCGCCATCGGCATCGCCGTGTTCGGGTTGGTCGCGGGGCTGCTCATCATGCGCAACCGCTACAAGTACGAGCGCGAGCGACCGCTCAGCAAGGTGGTCATCGGCGCGGTGGCCGGCTTCGGCATCGCCGTCGGCTGCCTGCTCGTGTTCGCGCTCGTCTGGGGAGGCAACCTCTATCGCGAGGGCAACCCGAAGCCGCTGATCAGCACCGTCGGGCAGACCACGCCCGGCTTCGAGGGCACCTGGTGGGAAACCGTGCAGGACTACTTCTGGCACATGATCCTGCCCACCACCGCGCTCGTCATGATCGGCTTCGCCGGCTACAGCCGCTACATGCGTGCCTCGATGCTCGACGTGATGACCTCCGACTACGTGCGCACCGCGAGGGCCAAGGGCCTCAAGGAGCGCCGGGTCACCGTGCAGCACGGCGTGCGCAACGCGCTCATCCCGCTCATCACCATCGTCGCACTCGACTT
>CAZWCU010000306.1:0-3867 GCA_964632715.1 uncultured Bifidobacterium sp.
TCTGGATGAACGGCGAGCTGGTCGACTGGGCCGACGCGCAGATCCACGTGCTCACGCACACCCTGCACTACGGCACCGGCGTGTTCGAAGGCATTCGCGCCTACGAGACCGCCGACGGTCCGGCCGTGTTCCGGCTCACCGAGCACATCGCCCGTCTGCACAACTCGGCGAAGATCGTCGGCATGGAGATCCCGTACTCCGTCGAGGAGCTGGTGGCCGCCACCAAGGCCACCGTCGCGAGCACGGGCCTGCCCAGCTGCTACGTGCGCCCCATCGCCTACTACGGCTACGGCGAGATGGGTCTCAACACGCTGCCGTGCACGGTCGACGTGGCCATCGCCTGCTGGCCGTGGGGCGCGTATCTCGGCGACGACGCCGTCAACAAGGGTGTGCGCATGAAGATCTCGTCGTGGACGCGTCACGACCACAACACGATGCCGCCGGCGTCGAAGACCACCGGCAACTACGTGAACAGCTCGCTCGCCAAGGTGGAGGCGCTGAAGGCCGGCTACGACGAGGCCATCATGCTGGCGCCCAACGGTCTCGTCGCCGAGTGCACCGGCGAGAACATCTTCGCGGTGCGCAACGGCATCATCCTCACGCCGCCCATCTCTGCCGGCGCGCTCGAGGGCATCACCCAGAACACGGTCACCGCCATCGCCAACGACCTCGGCTACGAGGTGCGCGTCGACAACATCGCCCGCAGCGACCTCTACATCGCGGAGGAGATCTTCGTGTGCGGCACCGCCGCGGAAGTGAGCTCGGTCAACTCGGTCGACGACCGCTCCGTGCCGTGCCCGGGCCCGAAGACAAAGGCCATCGCCGACGTCTACGCCCGCACCGTTCGCGGTCAGGAAGACAAGTACCGCCACTGGTGCGAGCTGGCCGTCTGAGCCGATCAGGTCGTCGGGCCCACTGTCCTACAGTGGGCCGATGAACACAGTCGACTTCATCGTCACCGGCGATGCCGCTCGCGCGAAGGCCACCGCGGTGGCGGCGCTCGAGTCCCGCAAGTTCAAGCTCACGTGGCAGAGCGAGTGGGATGGTGTCGCCGAGCGCGGCAACAAGGTGGCCAACGCATTGGCCGGCGCGTTCGCGCAGTACTTCAAGGTGGGAGTGCTGGTGCGCACTGCGCCCGACGGCAACGGCGTCATCCGCCTCGAGAAGAGCTCGAAGGGCTACATGGGCGGCGCCGTCGGTGCGCATCGCACCACGAAGAACTTCGATCTGCTCGCGGCCGATCTCGAAGCCACGTTCCGCGCTGCGGGCGTGCTCGTGCACGTGCAACAGACCTGACCCGCGGCCCGCCGCGCAGCCACAGGTTCTACACTCCGCCGCCAACCGGGCACGAGGGGAGTGTGGGGGATGGCCGACGTTGCCGAGAACGTTGTCGAGACGGTTGCCGAGGTGATCGACGAGTCTGTCGACGTCGACGGCGCGGCCGCCACGCGCCCGTGGGGGCCGCCGATGGGGACGCGACGGCGTGCACCACGAAAGTTCGCCAAGGTCGCCGGCGATCCGCGGCGAGTGCTGACGTGGGCACTGGTCAGCGGCGTCGGCTTCGACCTCGCCGTGCGCCAGTCGCAACCAGGCGTCGCGACGGCGATGTGGTGCGCCGTGCTGTTGCTCGGCGCGGCCGCGCTCGCAGGTCGGCGCGGTCGGGCGTCGATCCTCGTGCTGGTCGCGGCAGCCACGTTCGTGCCGTGGTTCGTGCTGCGGTCGAGTCCGTGGTTGCTGATCCCCGACGCGATGGCCTTCGCTGCACTCCTCGTGTACGCGGCCGATCTCGCGGCGGGTGGGCCGGTGCGTCGCAGCGTCGGTGGTCTGTGCCGTGTGGCGGCCAGCGTCGCGGAGGCCGCCGTCGAGAGCGTCCGCTTCCTCGGTCGCACCACCAACAGCGCAGCTGTGGGAGTGGTGACACGGCGACGTGTGCCGTGGCGAGGGCTCGGCCGTGCGCTGGCGATCGCCGCGCCGGTCGTGGCGGTGCTGTTCGTCCTCCTCGTGTCGGGCGACGCGCTGTTCGCCTCGATGTTCGACAGCGGCTCGTCGGTGGATCTCAGCCATGTGATCGCGTTCGTGGCGGGTGCATGGCTGTTCGGTGTCGTCGCCACCATGGCAACGCCGCCCAGCCGGGCGCCGGTCGTCGAGCGGCGACATCCGCTGCGCGGTCTCGATGCAGCCGTCCTGCTCGGTGGAGTGGCCGCCCTGTTCTTCGTCTACGCCTGCGTGCAACTGAGCGCGCTGCTGTCGGGAGCGCAGTACGTGCAGGATCGGACGGGGCTCACCTACGCGCAGTACGCGCGTTCCGGCTTCTTCCAGCTGATGGCGGCAGCGACCATCTCGTTCGTGGTGCTCTGCCTGGTGCGACCGACGGTGCAGCGTGCCACCGTCGGCGCGCGGCTGTTGCGTTGGTCGGTCGGCGCGGTGGTCGTGCTGACGCAGACGTTGGTGGTCGGATCGATCATCCGCATCCAGCTGTACTCGGACGTGTTCGGACTCACGCACCTGCGGTTGTACACGGTGGTGAGTGCGGTGTGGCTGGGTGTGGTGGTGCTGCTCGCCGGTGTGGCTGCGGTGCGGCGCGGGTCCGGTGATTGGATGGCGGTCACGGCGAGCGCGCTGGCGGCGTTGGCCGTGCTGGCGATGAACGTGGTGAACCCCGACCTGCTCGTCGCGAGCGAGAACATCGGTCGAGTCGACACCTCCGCTGCTCGGTTCGACACCCCATACCTCGCGTCGCTGTCGGACGACGCGGTGCCGTGGATCGTCGAGCATCTCTCCGACGTGCCCGACGAAGATCGTGCCGAGCTGATCGACGCGCTGTGCGATCGACGCGGCGGGGGCGACGGCTGGCTGGCGTGGAACCGGTCGGCGTCCGAGGCCGACGACTCGCTGCGCGACATCTGCCCCTGACGTTCACCGGAACGCCACGGGAGCGGTTCAGCTGAACCGCCAGCGGGTGGCGCGTGCTGCGAACTCCTCGGGGCGTTCGATGATGCCGAAGGCAGCGGTGGGTGTGACTTCGAACATCGGGTGGCGGCGCATGAATTCGCCGAAGTCGGGTCCACTCTCGGCGCCGTACTTGGCGACGAACAGGCTCACCCAGTCGTCGAGCGCCGACCCGGCGCTGACGAGGTTGGCCGTGCCCTGCACGGAGATGCACTCGGTGGTGTCGTCATTGGTGAACGTGACCGCGGAGTTGGCGGCGATGTTGCGCGCCTTCTTCGCATCGGCTGAGCAACCGAACGCGAAGCGCTCCGTCGGTTCGTGCCAGACACCCCACACCGGCATCGAGTGCGGCCGTCCGTCGGCTCCGACGGTGACGAGCCAGAAGTTGTGCGTCGCTGCGAGCCGTGTCGCGGCCCACGACCAGGGGAGCGGCTTCCACTCGGCGCCGCCCACGCCATAGTCGCTCATGCGCGGCATCTCTGCGATCGGCATCGCGCGAGCCTAGATGCGCGCTCGCTACTGCAGCATCCGCTCGAGGCGGTGCACCTGCTGGCCGGCGAGCACGTGGGCTTCCCCGTCGAGCACCAGCGTGCGGGTGAGGCCGCGACCGCGCACGGCCACCTGGTGTGGGGCGAGTTGCCGGAGGATCCCGGTCGGGCGCGCGATCACCCGGCTCGACGACATCAGCAGCAGCCGAGTGGGGGTGCGGGCGATGAAGCGGAAGTCGCACCCGACGTTCATGCCGAACCCGCCGCCGATGCACGCGATCGGGACTGCGAGCACCCACGGCGCGCCGAACGCTCGGCTCCCCACCAACGCGAGCGCGAATCCGACGGCCACCGCCGGCCAGTGCCACGGGTGGCGATGCACGATGAACAGTGCGTCGACCGCCAGTTCGTCGGCCACTCGCGCCACCTG
>CAZWCU010000307.1:0-3849 GCA_964632715.1 uncultured Bifidobacterium sp.
TCCATGTGCAGCTCGCCGCGGCGCAGGTACTCGGCGTTGATGTCGGTGATCTCGTACTCGCCGCGCGGCGAGGGGGCGAGGTTGGCGGCGATGTCGACCACCTGCTCGTCATAGAAGTAGAGACCGGTGACCGCGTAGTTGCTGCGCGGCTGCGAGGGCTTCTCCTCGATGCTGAGCACCTTGCCGGTGCGGTCGACCTCGGCCACGCCGTAGCGCTCAGGGTCGCTGACGCGGTAGCCGAACACGGTGGCGCCACGCTCGCGATTGCGGGCCGACTGCATCAGCTCGACCAGGCCGTGTCCGAAGAAGATGTTGTCGCCGAGCACCAGCGCGCTGCGGCCACCGGCCACGAACGGTGCGCCGATGACGAACGCCTGCGCGAGGCCGTTGGGCGTCTCCTGCACCGCGTACTCGAGCGTGAGACCCCACTGGCTGCCGTCGCCGAGCAGTGTGCGGAAGCCGGCCTGCTCGTGGGGCGTGGTGATGATGAGCACCTCGCGGATGCCCGCCAGCATGAGCGCGCTGAGCGGGTAGTAGATCATCGGCTTGTCGTAGACGGGGAGCAGCTGCTTGCTGACCCCGCGGGTGATGGGCCACAGCCGGCTGCCGGTGCCGCCGGCGAGGATGATGCCTTTCACGCGCGTGCCCCGTTCATGTTGCCGACCGTGATCCGAGCCGAGTGCGGCTCAGCCTCCGAAGCCGATGCGACGCTCGCCATCGGCGGCTCCGAGCTCGACGAAGGCGATCTTGGCGGCGGCGATGCCGACGTCGCGACCCTTCTTGTCGGTGAGCCACAGCACGTCGACCGCACCGGTGAGCGCCGCTTCGATCTTCTCCTTGACGGCGGCACGGTCGGTGTCGTCGGCGAGTTCGAGGCTGATCTCGCGAGTGGTCTGGGTGACGCTGATGCGAACGTCCACGGGGGTCCTTTCAAGCCGGTCACGGCGGAGAGCGACTGACATGGTACCCGTGACATGGTCGCTCGCTGCCCTGGCCGAAATCGTGGGCATCGTGTCATTGACGCCACCGACGCTCGCCGTCATGCTGCTGTCCATGACTGCGCTCGTGTCTCGCCTCGCCCACCGTCCGGTGGTCATCGTCGGCTTCGCTGGCATGCAGTCGCTCGACGCGGTCGGACCGTTCGAGGTGTTCGCCGGGGCCGAGCAGGCGGTCGCCCACACGCCCGGCGCTCGCGGCTACTCCGTCTCGCTGGTGTCGGTGCTCGGCGGCCAGGTGCGCTGCGAGTCGGGGCTCGAACTGGCGACGGCGCCACTCCCTGACGCGGACGTCGAGATCGACACGCTCGTGCTGCCCGGCGGGTGGGGCGTGTTCGAGGCCCGCGACGACCGCGAGCTGATCGAGTGGATCGCCCCGACGGCACCGCGCTGCCGGCGAGTGGCGACGGTGTGCACCGGCGCGTTCCTGGCCGCGCAGGCCGGCCTGCTCGACGGGCGGCGGGTGACCACGCACTGGGCTCGCGCCGACCGCCTGCAGCAGGAGTTCCCGGCGCTGCGAGTGGACCCCGACCCGATCTACGTGCGCGACGGCGACGTGTGGACCAGCGCCGGCGTGACGGCCGGCATCGACCTCGCCCTCGCGCTGGTGGAGGACGACCTCGGCGTCGAGGTGGCGCAGACCGTGGCGCGCTGGCTGGTGATGTTCCTGCGCCGCCCCGGCGGGCAGACCCAGTTCGCCGCACCGGTGTGGGCGCCACGCGCCGAGCGCTCCACCGTGCGCGCCGTGCAGGCCCTGGTGGAAGCCGCGCCCGGTGGCGACCATCGGCTGCCCGTGCTCGCGGCTGCGGCCGCGATGAGCGTGCGGCACTTCAGTCGCGTGTTCGCCGAGGAGGTGGGCGAGACGCCGGGTCGCTACGTGGAGCGGGTGCGGCTGGAAGCCGCTCGCCACCACCTCGAGACCACCGCCGACACGCTCGACGCCATCGCCACTCGCTGCGGGTTCGGCACCGCCGAGACGCTGCGCCGCTCGTTCCAGCGGCGGCTGGGCGTGGCCCCCGACGCCTACCGCCGCCGCTTCCGCGTCGTCGCCTGACCCATCACACCCTTCGTCCCCCAGAAAGGCCTTCCCATGAGCAACCTGCAAGTCGTCATCCCGCTGTTCCCCAAGTTCACCGCCCTCGACGGCATCGGCCCGTACGAGGTGCTGCAACGCATCCCGCACATCGACGTCACGTTCATCGGCCACTCTCGCGGCGAGATTCGCAGCGAGAACGGCTTCCTGGGCATCACCGCCGACGCCACGTTCGACGACTTCCCGACGCCCGACGTGATCGTGTTCCCCGGCGGCGTCGGCACCCGTCCGCTGGTGCACGACGAGCGCGTCACCGACTGGCTGCGTCGTGCGCACGAGACCACCGCCTTCACGACGTCGGTGTGCACCGGCTCGATCGTGCTCGGTGCCGCCGGACTGCTCGACGGGCTCACGGCCACCACGCACTGGGCCTGCTACCCCGAGCTGGAGGCGCAGGGCGCGACGCCCGTGGCCGACCGCGTGGTCGAGCACCTCGACCGCCGCATCATCACCGCCGCCGGCGTGTCGAGCGGTATCGACATGGCGCTGCGCCTGGTGGAGCTGCTCGTCGACCGCACGGCCGCCGAGGCCGCGCAGCTGATGATCGAGTACGACCCGCAGCCGCCGTTCACGTGCGGCAGCGTTGCCGCCAACGCCGCGACCGACGACGGCGGCTCGGCCGTGATGCACCGAGTGATCGAGTACGCCCAGCTCCGCGAGTAGCGATCGTGTCGGCGTTCAGCTCGCGTTGACCGGGCACGCAGTCGCGCGACGCAGCCGAGTACGCAGCGCCACCGCCATCAGGACGATCGACCCGACGGCGAGCAGTGGTTGCACCGGCTCGAACCACCGGCGTGCGCCGGCCGTGCCGAGCGCCACGACCACCAGCTTGTTGCACACCGGACAGCCGACCGCGAAGAACGACAGCAACCCGGCCGCGCTTCCCCGGCGCGCAGCCCGCTCGTCGGCGACGGCGGCGGCTGCGCCGGTGGAATCGATCGTGACCCACCGGTCGTCGCGCACATACGTGGCCGCCAGCAGACCGCCGAGCACGCCGGTGACGACCAGCACCGGGTATGACCACCACGTGACATCGACCGGCCGCCCGAACACCGGGTTGGGAACGACGTCGGTGGGCAGCCCCACCAGGAGCATCACCGCCAACGCAGCCGCGGCGGCAAAGCTCCACCGGCAAATCGTCCACTGCTGCAGTTCGGCAAGCACACTGAGAGCCTACGGGCACCCCGCGGCCACGCAGGATCGGCGGGTCGCGCACCACCGCGTCATCGGCGGTGGACTGTTCGCCGCCATCCTCGACCGCGGTCACTTCGTCCTATCGCAGCGAACGGCGAGCATCTGTCGAGGGCTTCACCACGTCGGCCACTGACTTGTAGAGGCTGACTCCGCAGCGCCGGCAGTGCTCGCCCTGCCACCGATACGTCGGAGTGAACGCTCCACATCGAACGCACCGAGCAGTCGCGGCGACGAGACCGAAGAGCATGGCGAAGAGCACTCCACAACCGACGACGACAGGGATCGACGTCACCCTGATGAAGAACAGCAGGGAGAATGGCACCAGCATGGCGAGGCCAGCGACCCGACTCGTGCGGAAGCGCCGATGCTGCTGGTCGATCTCCGCGGGAGACAGCGGCCCGCCAGTGTTGGCAACCACCCGTCTCCCCGGCATGACGTACATCATGGGTGCTCAGGCCGCGGGCGTCCAGCAACTTGTCCACCATCCGATCCACCGCCGTTTCTCGACCCGACCGCCGCTGTCAGGCGGCCCAGGCGCTGGGTGGGTCGTGGGTGGAGACGTGGCCG
>CAZWCU010000308.1:0-3821 GCA_964632715.1 uncultured Bifidobacterium sp.
CCAGCGCCGCGCGCAACGGCAGCATCAGGTCTTCATGCGCCATCTTCAGCACGTTGAAGCTGGCCTGTCCTGTGGGCGGTTTCAAATAGGGGCTGGTTTCACCCCGGAATTCCACCACCTGCAACTCATCACTAACAAGCACGCTGGGCGGCGCATAACGGCTGCGGGTGACCCGGTCCGCCTCGTGCTGCGCGCTGGGTTCAGCATGGAAACCTTCGGGTGCTGCGGGCGGCCTGGGCATGTTATTTTTCTCTCTGACAGCAGAATGGCCGGGAGTCATACGTATCTGAAGCGCTGGCGACGCCCCTGATTTCCGGGAATAAATTTTGTGCTTCTTGTCCAGGGGTTCAAACAAATCGGTGAAGGCGCCAATCGTTTCGGACGCGCCCAGAAACAGGCAACCCTTTGGCTTAAGCGCATAATGGAAAGTGGGAAACGCCTTTTTCTGTAAATCCAGTTCAATGTAGATCAGCAAATTACGGCAACTGATCAGGTCCATGCGCGAGAAAGGCGGGTCGCTCAACAGATTTTGCCGGGCAAAGACGATCGACTCGCGCAGCGCCTTGTTGATGCGATAGCCGCCATCTTCTTCGGTGAAGAAGCGGCGCAGGCGTTCGGGCGAAATGTCATCCGCCAGGCTTTTGGCGTAGAGGCCGGCGCGGGCTTTGTTCAATAGCGCATTGTTGAGATCAGTGGCAAAAATTTGCAGCCTGGGTACGACCGGAAGGCTGTCGGAAAATTCTATGAACGACATCGCCAGGGAATAGGCTTCCTGGCCGGTGGAACAGCCCAACACCCATATCCGTAACGGATCATCGCGCTGCTCCGGGAGAATTGCGGGAAACACGTTGGTCTTCAAAAATTCGAATGCTTCCGGATTGCGAAAAAAGCTGGTGACGCTGATCAAAACATCCGAGTAAAGCGCGCCAAGTTCCTTGGTGTTGCCCTGTAGAAACTGCGCGTAATCGCCGGTGGTGTTTTGCCTGTTGAGCACCATGCGCCGGGTAATGCGCCGCTGGATGGTGCCGGATTTGTAGAGCATGAAGTCCACGCCACAGTGATTGCGCAAAACTATCAGGATTTTTTTGTAACCATCATCGCCCTTCCCCTCCTCTTCGGAAGGGGATGCAGCCTGGTCAGGGTCGGCCTCGTTATGCGCCTGAACCGATCCCGTGTCCGGAGTTCCGTGTCCGCCGGATGGCAACGCAGTGTCATCGTCCTGGCGCCTGATCGCGGCGGCCCGGTCATTTTCCGGGCCTGATGTGCGCGCGCCCGCCGCCACCAGCGGATGCTGTGCGATCCGCGCCAATTCCTTCGCAATATTCTGCGGTGAAAGAACGAAATCCACACAGCCCGCCGCCACGGCGCTGCGCGGCATCGAATCATATTTGGCCGATTCATCCTGGGCAAAGGTAATTCCGCCCTCGGCTTTAATCGTTTCCAATCCCAGCGTGCCATCGCTTGCAGTACCGGAAAGCACCACGCCGATAGCGCGCTCGTGTTGATCCTGCGCCAGCGCCTCAAAAAAGAAATCTACCAACCGATGTGGTTTGGGCGCCTGTTCGCGTGGCTGAAGCTCCAAAACCCCGTTAGTAATGCACAGGGTCTTATTGGGCGGAATAATATAGACCTTATTCGGCTCAACCCTCAATTCGTGGGTGATTTCGTCCACCGGCATCTTTGTCGCGCGTGACAAAAGCTGTGTGAGCGCACTTTCATGCAGCGGGTCAAGATGTTGCACCAGGACAAACGCCATGCCTGTGTCCAGCGGCAAATGCCTGAGAAATTCCGTGAACGCCTCCAGCCCACCGGCCGAGGCGCCGACACCAACAATGGGGAATAGCTCCCCTTTCGGGTGCTCCTTTTCTTCTGCCGCTGATGCGTCTGCTGATGTTTTTGCCAAAAGGATTTATTACGTTCCATAGACCAGATTATATGAGACCAGATTATATGCGCATGCCATCACACGCACGAGACCTTTGAATATTGGCCGGTAATCTGAGTCTCATGCAACGCCCGGCATGCGATCATTTCTGCCAGTGTTAATTTGGCACGGGGCTTGCGCGCAGACAAATGTTTCATTGGTTAACGGTAGCGTCCCCCTGGACTTACCCGGAAAAAGTGGTGAGCGGCCCCTGTTTTCATCAGATTCATTCTTTTGAAAACGGACCCCCCGTTAACCCGCACCCTTGATTCAGGATATTCCTCCATCCCTTCGATTTTGTTTGCATCGGACCGTTGCGTGGCCATATCGCGCAGTGCTTGCGCTTTGGTGCGCAAAGGCCGGTTGAGGTATGCACTTGTAAAATCATTCGTCATTTTCATCTATCCGCGGTGGTCATGACATATCCTTCCAATAAGATATTGGATCCGGAACTTAATATTCATCGCGATGCTGGCCACCCAGCGCGGCGGCAGCGGACGCGATGAAGGCGCCAATCAGCAAAGACAGGAAGCTGAAGATCGAAGCGGTGGATGCGGTTTTGCGCGCGGTATCCGCAGCCTGACGGAGCTTTACTTCAGCAGCCTCAATTTGCGCAATCGTTTCGTCAACCCGTTTTCTGGCTTCCTCCATTGAGAGTTCTGTATTCTGTACGACCAGCTGCGCCAGATAAACCCTGTCGGCTTCCGGAACGCTGCCATTCCTGGCGCCATTGATAAGAATGGCCAGTGTCTCAGCCTGTGCGTCATTTTTAGATTTAGTGGCAATGGAAGTTCTGGTGCTTACAGGCGCAGCAGGGGTTTCAAACACCACGGGCGCTTCGGACGAGCCTGGCGGTAATGCTGTATTGGCGGGGACCTCTGTAGCGGGACTCATGCGGCCAGACGGATTCATGGGATTCGTACGATATAAAGTATCGACAATATAAGTGGTGATACTTGCTGGCGCATCACTGGAGTTCTGAGTCGCTGCCAGGCCTGCACCGGCGGCCGCACCTGCCGTGACAGCCGTTACGGCGCTCGCGCCACCGCCAATGATTGCGGCTACCGCTGAGGCAAGAAATCCGGCAGTGATAACAGTTGCCAGCGCCCAGGCAAGGAAACCGTGCGCGGTATCACGGAAGAAAATTTCATCTGTATCTACGCTCACCCATTTGGTGCGCAACCGGCCGGTCAAATAGCCGCTCAGACCAGAGGCGATCCACTGCGAAGCGATCAGCCAAATGGCCGTGGTGACCGTAAATGTAGTCACTGAAATCCCCGAATTAACCCAGGGGGATACAGCCGCAAGGCCCAAACCGGAACCTAACAATAACAGGATCAGCATCACTGCTGCAGATGTAAAGGCGCCCGCAATAATTGCCGCCCAGGAGACCGCCGAGTTTGCCACGTCCCCCTGCTCCCCGGTGTAAATGGCGGTATCCCGAAGTGTATTATCTGTGATTTCCATACCCGTTTCCTCAGGAACTTATGATTAGCGCCAGAATAGGATAATCAAAATAATTACAGGGATAGGAACACCAAGTAACCAGAGAAGAATTCCGCGCCCCATATTTATCTCCTGTTTTTTTGACAGATTAGTCTTTGTAGAGCGGCATACGATAATTTATCATATACCTTTCTTATTAAACTACATTTACCAATACAGATTTAATCTGCACGGATAACTCGTAATCCCTGCCAGGTTATTTTTTTTAATTTAAAAAAACGATCCGGAAATTATCTGAACGCATATTTTTTGCGTAAAGATCAGCGTAAACACTATTCTTTAGGCCTGAACATCAGGAAGGTGAATTGCCGCACGACTACTCTGTCTATGCTAAAACGTGGAAAGACTTTGAGATATCGCTCCGGCATGGTTCGGCCCGATATGAGATACG
>CAZWCU010000309.1:0-3724 GCA_964632715.1 uncultured Bifidobacterium sp.
TCGCGGATCAGCAGGTTGCGGAACCGGTGGTCGTCGATCGAGTCGGCGGACCCGGAGGGGGCCACCAGCTGACGTCGATCGAGCGCGCCGAGCGTCGCATCGGAGATCTCGGTGCCACCCAGTTGTTCGACGGCGGCCAGCGGGAACTCGCGTCCGATCACCGATGCCGGTTCGATCACCGCGATCTCGTCGTCGGGGAGTGCGTCGACGCGTGCGGCCAGCAGCGCTTCGATGGTCGGCGGCACCGTCAGGTCCTCGATGGCGACCGTGATGCGCCAGCCGCTGCCGTCGTCGACGAGGCGCCCGTCGTCGATCAGCATGGTGAGCAACTGCTCGATGAACAGTGGCACGCCGGCGGCAGCGCGCACGATGGTGCGTCGTAGCGCATCGGGCATCGCGGTGGCGCCGAGTGCCTGGCGGATGAGCTCGTCGCAGGTCGGCTCGTCGAGCGGGTCGAGTTGCAGCAGCTCCGCAGTCGTCTCGGCCGGCGCTTCGTTCGCCTCGTCCGCCGCTGCATCGCCACCGACGCCGCGCTCCATGGTGAGCAGCAGCAGCGGCCCGGCGTCGCCGTGCTGCATCAGGTCGTCGAGCAGTTCGACCAGCGTCGGCTCGGCCCACTGCATGCCGTCGATCACCACCACCAACGGCCGCTCGCCAGCGAGGTGTTCGAGCAGTCGACGCACTGCCCAGAACAGCTCGGGCACCGGCACGTTGCGGTCGTCGATGCCGAGCATCGCGAGCAGTCGCACGGTCACCTCGGGGTCGGGGCTCGTCGCCGCCACCGCCGCTCGCGCGGCCTCCACGTCGGTACCGATGGTGATGCCGGCAGCGGATCGCACGATGTCGGCCACGGGCCAGAACGTGATGCCCTCTCCGTAGGGCGGGCAGGTGCCGCGCAGCACCCTGGCCGTGCCGTGCAGATCGTCGAGCAGGTGGTACACCACGCGGCTCTTGCCGATGCCGGCGTCGCCGACGATGCGCACTCGCCGCCACGACGGCCCGGCCATCGCCTGTGTCCACGCCGCGCGCAGCACGACGAGCTCCGCATCGCGGCCGACGAGCGGTAGCTCGAATCGGCGTGCGGCGACGGTCTCGTTGCGCACGTCGATGACACGGAACGCCGGCACCTGTTCCGCCTTGCCCTTCAGGACGAGTGGCGCGAGCGGGTCGAGGGTGACCGACGGGCCGGCGAGTCGGCGGGTGAGGTCGCCGATGATCACGTCGCCGGGTCGAGCGGTCTGTTCCAGGCGGGCCGCCACGTTGACGGCGTCGCCGGTGACGAAGCGCTCGCCCGCTGCTGGGTCGCCGGCGATCACCGGGCCGGTGTTCACCCCGATGCGCGCGACGACGCCGACCCCGAAGCGCGCGACCAGGTCGCCGGCGGCGGCGGACAGCTGTTCGTGCACGTCGAGCGCGGCGCGCACGGCGCGCAGCGCGTCGTCCTCGTGACGGCGATCCAGCCCGTACACGGCCATCACCGCGTCGCCGATGAAGTTCTCGACGGTGCCTCCGTGGCCGGCGAGCGCGGCGCGGGCCACCGAGAACGCGGCGAGCATCGCGGCCCGCTCCGCGGATGCGTCGACGGCGTCGCCGTGGTGCTGCAGCGCGAGGTCGACGAAAACGATGGTGACGGTGCGGCGAGTGTGACGGCTGCTCCGCGGGCGGCTGACTGGTGCCCCGCACCCGGTGCACCAGGCCAGGTCGACCCCGATCGGCGTGCCGCAGCTGCCGCACTCGCGTGCATCGAAGGCAGTGGCGCGATCGGGCTCGCCGGCGTCGACGGTCAGCAGTTGGTGAGCGGTGATCACGTCACCCGCGCGTGAGGTGAGCTGCTGCGCCGGTCCGAGCTGTGCCTCATCCTCGATGAGGGCTGCCGTCGCTGCCGACACCAGCACTTCGAGCGGTGGGGCCAGTGGTTCCAGCGCACTCGCCACATCGAGCGCGGTGCCGGCGAGCACGCGGTGTGCGCCGCCGGCGCTGGCGTACACGACTCGGCCGGTGGAGACACCGGTGCGGTTGGTGAGACGGACTCCCCAGCCGGCTTCCAGCAGCGTGTTCAGGACCGCCAGGGTCTGCTGGCTCTCGGCGGCGGCGCGCAGTGCGCGAACGGCATCGTCGGGTCGAGCAGCGGGCAGTCCGAACACCGTCACCATCGCGTCGCCGATGCGCTTCTCGATGCGGCCGCCGTGCGACTCGAGCACCGCGCCGAGCTCGTCGAAGTAGCGGTCGAGCACGAGTCGCAGTGACTCGGGGTCGAGCGTCTCGGCGAGCGCGGTCGAGCCCTGCAGGTCGGAGACGACCACGGTGACGAGGTGCTCCCGTTCGGGGGCTTGGTCGATGGACGTGCGCGTGCCACAGGTGCCGCAGTGCCTCCACTCGAGCTCGACGAGCGCGCCGCAGCCGCGGCACGGGTGGGTCGGCAACGAGCCAGGCTGGTCGGGCGCGGCCGAGGTCATCGCCCCGGAACCTACCGCGCTAGAAGCGCATGCCCGGATCCGCAGCTGGCACGTCGACCGTGATGGCGACCGTCTCGTCGCCACTGGCCGCGGTGCCCATGTCGATGACGGTGTCGACCAGGCAGGGCACGCCGTACCCGGCGCCGCAGGGCAGCAGCAGACCGGTGAAGGTGCCCGCTGGTGCTTCGACGGTGTTGCCCGAGAAGTCGCTGTTGGAGAAGTCCTGCGCCAGCTCCGAGGGCAGCAGCGCCGGGAAGTCGTACGGCGCCTGGAAGCACGCCTGGTACTCCCACTCCTGCTTGATGCCGCCGTACGGCTGGGTGAAGGTGACCGTCTTGGTGAGGCCGGTGAGGCTGCCGGCGGTGACGTCGACGTCGAAGTTCAACTGGTCCGATGTGGGCGCGTACTCGGCGCAGGTGATGGCGGCGTTGACCAAGGAGGCGGTGAGGGTGGCCGAGATACCGTCGTTGTCGTTGAGCAGCACCGAGGCGGTGTTGCCGTTGGGCGAGACGATGGTGCCGGTGCTGCACGGCTCGTTGTCGGCGGCCTCGCAGGTGATGGTGGCCGAACTGCACGGGCCGGTCATCGACGCGTACGCACCGACGAGGGTGAACTGGTTGAACTGGCCGTTGAAGTCGTTCGACTGCCGCACGTCGCTGACGAACGTGTACGGCGCGCCCGCCGCCTGCACGGTCGGGGTGGCGTTGAACGTGACGGTGACCGACTTGTCTCTGCCGGTGTTCAGGTCGCGCAGCTTGATCAGCGAGCCCCACAGCATCGCCGACGCGCCGGCCTGGTTCACCGTGACCGGCCCGGTGACGGTGAGGCCCGGTGGCACCTGCACGTTGATGGCCTTGAACGAGATGCGGTTGCGGCTGGTGTTCTTGAAGGTGAGGCTGACCGACTGCGTGCCGACGGTCAGCTCAGGCGTGCTGGCGGTCGCGGTGTAGGTCTTCAGATCGGTCGTGGCGTTGGTGCTCGATGCGAGCCACACACCGCTGGTCGATGCCAGCGCCACTGCGCAGATGGCGGCGAGCCGCCGCTTGAAGTTGCCACTCATCGTGGTGTGGTCCTTTCCAGTTCCCGCAGGCGAGTGCCGTCGGTCGGTTGCCCCCGTACCCTCGTGCCACCCTGGCAGGGACCGGCACGACCACCGCGAGTGAAAGCCCCGCAAGTTCCCGATCACACTAGTCGTCCGGAATCATGCCCGCTACCAGCATCTTTGCTGCGATCCGGTTGTCACGGAGCGTCCGCCGTCGGCCACTCAC
>CAZWCU010000310.1:0-3723 GCA_964632715.1 uncultured Bifidobacterium sp.
AGGCCACCGGCGATTACCAGTGGATCCACATCGACGTGGAGCGGGCGAAGAAGGAGAGCCCGTTCGGCGGGCCCATCGCGCACGGCTACCTCACGTTGTCGCTGGCACCGGTGTTGCTGCCGCAGGTGGTCATCTCCACCGGCTTCTCGATGGGCGTCAACTACGGCTGCAACAAGGTGCGCTTCATGTCGCCGGTGCCCGTGGGCGCCAACCTGCGCCTGGGCGTGAAGCTGCTCGGCGTCGACGACATCGCCGGTGGCGTGCAGAGCACCTACGAGCTCACCTTCGAGACCGAGGGTGCGGCCAAGCCGAGCTGCGTCGCCGAAGTCATCTTCCGCAGCTACGAGTAGCGCTCGCGCAGTAGCGTCGGCGGCCATGCCTGCCACCACGATGCCGCCACACGTTGCCATCGTCACCGGGGCCAACCACGGCATCGGCGCCGCCGTCGCGGAACGCCTCGCGGCCGATGGTGCGCGGGTGCTGATCACGTACCTGCGCGGTCGCGTCGCCGACGACGAGGCCACACCCGAGCGGTACCAGCAGAACCGGATGACCGACGGCGACGTGGTGGTCGCGCGCATCGTCGTTGCGGGTGGCACCGCCATCGCTGTCGAAGCCGATCTGCTCGACGACGCCACTCCCGCCCGCCTGTTCGACCTGGCCGAGGCCGAGCTGGGCCCGGTCGACATCGTCATCAACAACGCCACCGGATGGGCCAGCGGCGACTCGTTCGCGGCCGACACGCGCGATCCGGTCGGGCGGGCGACACCGGGCGTCAGTGCCGCGCTGTTCGACCGCACGTTCGGCGTCGATGCTCGCGCCGGCGCGCTGATGATCGCCGAGTTCAGTGCTCGCCTCATCGCCCGCGACGGCCAGTGGGGCCGCATCGTCGGTCTCACCTCGGGCAGCGCTGAAGGCTTCCCGAGCGAGGTCACCTACGGCGCGGCAAAGGCGGCCCTCGAAAACTACACGATGTCGGCAGCATTCGAGCTCGGCCGGCGCGGTGTCACCGCGAACATGATCCACCCGCCCATCACCGACAGCGGATGGGTCAACGATGCGGTACGCGAGTTCGCAGCAACCGCCCGCGATCACTTCCACGTGGCCGAACCCGCCGACGTGGCGGAGGTGATCGGGTGGCTGTGCAGCGACGCGGCGCGCATGGTGAGCGGCAACATCATCCGGATGCGATGACCCGCACGCTGTACGTCGGGTGTCCGATGTGGGCGCAGCGGCAATGGGTGGGTCGCTTCCTGCCGGCCGACACGCCATCTGGTCGCGAGCTGCACGCGTACAGCCGGTTGCTCAACGCGGTGGAGGGCAACACCACGTTCTACGCGGCACCCACACCATCGACCGTGGCGAAGTGGCGCGAGCAGGCACGGCCCGGCTTTCGCTTCGTGTTCAAGGTGCCCAAGCACATCACCCACGAACGTCGACTGCGCGGCACGGCCACCGAACTGCACGCGTTCTGCACGCTGATGGAGCCGCTCGGCGAGCTGATCGGCGGCTTCACGTTCCAGCTGCCCGCGTCGTTCGGACCGACCGATCTCGGCGCGTTGGAGTGGGCGCTGCGTCAGTGCTCCAGCGCGTGGCGATGGTCGGTGGAGGTGCGCCATCCGGCGTTCTTCGCAGGAGCGGATCGCGTCGCGCTGGACACGATGCTGCAGCGGCACGGCGCCGAGCGCGTGCTGCTCGACACCGAGTCGCTGTTCTCGCACCCGCCGATCACCGACGAAGGGCGCGCGGAGTGGGAGCAGAAGCCGCGCGTGCCCGCGCTGCACGAGCCGCTCGGCGACCATCCGATCGTGCGCTTCATCGGCACCGACGACCCCGACGTGACCGCGCTCGGGCTGGAGCGGTGGCAGCCGATCGTCGCGCAATGGGTTCTCGACGGTCGCACGCCGACGTTCTTCGCGCACACGCCCGACAACTCGGGCACGCCCGCGCTCGCGCTCGACTTCCACGCCGCGGTGGCGCGCCGCGTCGACGGCCTCACGCCGCTCCCGGAGCCTCCGCCGATGCGCACACAGGAGCAGGGCTCGCTGTTCTGACCTCCGCCGTCAGCGGAAGTTGGGCATGACCTCGCGGGCGAACAACTCCAGCGTCTCGGTGCTCGGGTAGTCCGACGACCAGGGGATGAAGCCGGTGCAGCCCATGTCGATGTAGGTCTGGATCTTCTCGCACACCTGCTCGGGCGTGCCCACCAGGTTGCCCTCCCGCCAGCTCTCCGCCGGCTCGCCCCAACGGCTGCGGCTGCCCGCCGCCACGACCTCTGCCTCGGTGCTGCGCACGAACAGCTCCGGGCTCCAGGTCTTGCGGATGGTGGCCTCGTCACGGCCGACGACCGCGCAGTGGCCCTGCAGCACCTCGCGCTTGTGCGCCCACTCGTGCGGCTTGCCACCGAAGTTGGCGCAGTCGGCGTAGCGGGCGACGGCGCGCAGCGTGAGCTGCTCGCCGCCGCCGCCGATCCAGATGGGCGGGTGCGGTGACTGCAGCGGCTTCGGATCGCACTGCGCGCGGTGCAGCGAGTAGTACTCCCCTTCGAAGGTGGTCTCCGGCTCGGTCCACATGCTGCGCACGATCTGCACGGTCTCGGCCATCATGCCGATGCGATCCTTCGGCCGGCGGAACTCGAAGCCGTAGCCCTTGTACTCGTTCTCGTACCAGCCGGCGCCGATGCCCCAGTCGAGCCGGCCGCCGCTGATGACGTCGATGGTCGAGGTGATCTTCGCCAGCACTCCCGGCTCGCGGTAGCTGTTGCAGCCGACCATCTGCCCGAGGCGCACGCGCGACGTGCGCTGACTGATGGCGGCCATCGTGGTCCAGCACTCGAACACGGCCTCGTTGGCCGGCTTGGGGACGTTGTGGAAGTGGTCGTACACCCAGATCGAGTCGTAGCCGAGCTGTTCGATGCGCACGGCGATGTCGACCGCGGTCTGCCACTTCGCCTCGGCACCCTCGATGCCGGACAGCTCCATCTTCCACCCCTGCGGCATGAACATGCCGAACAGCACCTTGTCGACCTCGCGCGTGTCGACCACCGTGTAGTCACTGAGTTCCATGCTCCGGACGCTAACCCGTCGCCGGCCGGCGTGGCCCGACGTGCGCGACGCTCTGGTCACGTTCTGTCTCCATGTGCGAGACAGAACGTGACCAAACCCCCCGTGGCCGCTCGACGCCGAGGCGTTCGATGCGTGACGTCCGACACACCTGACATACGGTGCCGCCATGAGTTCCCCACAGTTCTCGGTCGCCGAGATCCATGAGGCCATCGCCGCCACTCGGCCCGACGAGGTGTGCCTCGTCCACCGCGATCGCCGACTCACCTGGGCCGAGGTCACCGACCGCACGCGCCGGTTGGCCAACCACCTCCTCGCCAGCGGGCTCGGCTGCCACACCGAGCGCAGCGAGCTGCAGGGGCACGAGAGCGGGCAGGATCACCTGGCCATCTACCTGCATAACGGCAACGAGTACCTGGAAGCGATGCTCGGGTCGTTCAAGGCCCGAGTGGCGCCGTTCAACGTCAACTATCGCTACGTGGCCGAGGAGCTGCAGTACCTGCCCACCGACTCGCGAGCCACCGCCATCGCCGTGCACAGCCAGTTCACACCCACCCTCGCCGAGGTTCTGACCGACCTTCCGCACCTGCCCCACACCCTGACCGCGGCCCACGCGCGCAGCCCGCCGCTCCCCCCCGGCGGGGGTCGGTCCGCGGCCCGC
>CAZWCU010000311.1:0-3698 GCA_964632715.1 uncultured Bifidobacterium sp.
CCCCCGAGGCAGGCAGCTGGCGGTTGCGGCAGGTCATCAACAAGCTGATCACCGAGGAAGACCTCTACGGCGCCGTGGAGTCCGCGTACTCGCAGGGGTGGCACCGGATGAAGCTGTACTTCCTGACGGGTCTGCCCACCGAGACCGACCTCGACACGCAGGGCATCGTCGAGCTGGCCCGCAACTGCGTGCAGATCGGCCGCCGGCACACCAACCGCGCCAGCGTCACCGTCAGCCTCGGCGGCTTCGTGCCCAAGCCGCACACGCCGTTCCAGTGGTTCGGTCAGAACAGCACCGACGAGCTGCGCCGCAAGGTGCAGCTCGTGCGCGACGCCAGCCAGCGGGCGAAGGGTGTCAACGTCAAGTGGCACGACCCCGCTGCCACGCTCGCCGAGGGCATCGCCGCTCGCGGCGATCGGCGCATCGGTGCGGTGATGGAGCGCGTGTGGCGCGACGGGGGAGTGTTCCAGGAGTGGAGCGAGTTCTTCCGCATGTCGCGCTGGAACGATGCGATGGCCGCCGAGGGCCTGTCGATCGAGTGGTACGTGAACCGTCACCGCGACGAGCAGGAAGTGCTGCCGTGGGACCACCTGTCGGCCGGCCTGCACAAGGACTTCCTGTGGCTCGACTGGCAGGCCGCGCTCGCCGAGCACGGCCTCGAGGACTGCCGCTGGACCCCGTGCTACGACTGCGGCGTGTGCACCGGCTACGGCATCGAGCACGTGGTCGCCTCGCCGGTTCCGCCCGCGGGTGGCAGCCAGGGAACCGGACAGGACCTGGCCCGCGGTGGCGAGGTGCCCGTGGAGCTGCTGGCACCGCGCCGTCGCCCCGCCGAGGAAGTGCCGTTCGATGCACCGGTCGCCGAGAGCGTGTCGGCATGAAGCTGCGCATCCGCCACAGCAAGCTCGGCAAGGTCCGCTTCACCAGCCACCGCGACTCCGCTCGTCACTGGGAGCGAGCGGTGCGCAAGGCAGGCGTGCCGTTGGCCTACTCGGCCGGATTCACGCCGCGACCGCGCATGTCGTTCGGCCTCGCGCTGCCCACCGGCGGCGAGAGCCTGGCCGAGTACCTCGACATGGAACTGGCCCCCGACACACAACCCGATCTCGACGAGTTGAGCGCGCGCTTCAGCGCCGCACTGCCCGTCGGCTACGAGGTCACGCACGTGGTCGAACGCGACCACGGCAGCCCCTCGCTGCAAGAAGACGTCGTTGCTTGCTCCTGGCAGCTCACGCTGCACGGCGTGAGCCACGAACAGACGGCCGAGGCCGTCGCCATCGCACTCGCGTCGCCGTCGCTGATGGTGGCGCGTGAGCGCAAAGGGCAACACGCCGTCGACGACGTGCGCGCTGCCATCGAAGATCTGTCGCTCGTCGCGTCGCTCGACGCGGTGCTCGACGACCCCCGGCAACACCTGTGCGCGGTGCTGGCCACTACCGGACGAGGCCTACGACCGACGGAGCTCGTGGCCACCTTGTTCCCGGCACTGGACCCGGTCGATGTGACCGCCCGAGTGCTGCGCACACATCAATGGATCGAGCGCGATGGCGTGCGTCGGGAGATCCTCCCGGCCCACCCGTTCGCGACGCGCACCCCTGCTCGTTCAGGGTTGGGGGAGTGCGCATGAGAAGGGACGTTCCCCATGGACAACAACGAACTCGAACTGTCGGGCCCGCCCGACACCGACACCGATCGCACGCCGACCGACGATCGGCGGCCGCCGCGAGCGGTCGCTGCTGACCGCGCGGCCGACGACGACATCGAGGCCGACGCGGAGGTGGACGACGAGATCGACGCTGACGCCGAATTCGACGACACCGACGAGCTCGCCGACCCGGCGGTGCAGACCGCGGCGCGCAAGCGTCGTCGTGGCTCGCGTGGTGGCCGCAACCGCAAGAAGCCTCGCCCCGCGGGTGAGGTCGGCGACGACGGCGACGAGACCGACGCCGACGACACCGAGGGTGCCGACGAGGACGATCTGGACGACGTGATCGTCTCGGCGAGCGAGCTGCCCGACATGCCCGACCGCGCGCACGAGGGCCGCCCGTCGCCGGAGGCCGCGGAGCGCGCCTTGGTGCGCAAGCCGCAGATCGGCGACACCCGCCCGGCACCTTCCGGTCCGGCCGCAGCCGTCGACGGAATCGGCAACGGCAACGGCACGGCGTCGAACGGCAGCGCCACCAAGGGTGGCCGCGCCAAGGGCACCAAGCCCGCCGGTGGCGGCCGGTCGCCGGCCGCGGGCGCGCCGACTGCTGCAGCGCTCGACGACGACGGCACCGAGAGCGAGGCCGCTCGCAAGAAGCGTCGTCGCGGCGGCAAGGGCCGCGGCTCCGGTGGTGGCGGCGGAGGTCGCAGCGAGCAGCCGTTGCCCGAGCTCGACGCCGACGTGCTCGAGCGTCGGCGCGGTCGTGAACGCAATGGTCGGCCCGTCGGCCGCTACCTGATGTGCGTGCAGGTGCGCCCCAACC
The DNA here is from genome assembly GCA_964632715.1 of uncultured Bifidobacterium sp. Classification (GTDB taxonomy): domain Bacteria; phylum Actinomycetota; class Acidimicrobiia; order Acidimicrobiales; family Ilumatobacteraceae; genus UBA668. The sequence goes on from CAZWCU010000311.1 coordinate 2,469, forward strand.
TCACGCAGGTGGCGGTGCTGGAAGGTCGCACGCTCATCGAGCACTACGTCAGCCGGCCCGCCGACGACGTCAGCCAGATCCACGGCAACATCTACGTCGGCAAGGTGCAGAACGTGCTGCCCGGCATGGAGGCCGCGTTCGTCGACATCGGCACGCCCAAGAACGCGGTGCTCTACCGCGGCGACGTGCAGTACGACGCGGAAGACATCGTGCAGAAGCAGGACCAGCCGCGGATCGAGCAGATGCTGCGCTCGAAGCAGCTCATCGTCTGCCAGGTCACCAAGAACCCGATCGGCGCGAAGGGTGCCCGCCTCACGCAAGAGGTGTCGCTGCCCGGTCGCTTCGTGGTGCTCATCCCCAACTCGAAGACCTACGGCATCTCCAAGCGTCTGCCCGACGACGTGCGCAAGCGCCTGCGCAACATCCTCGACCGCGTGAAGCCTGCCGAGCACGGCCTGATCGTGCGCACCGCTGCCGAGCACGCCACGGAGCACGAGCTGCGCGCCGACATGACCCGCCTGCTCGACCAGTGGAACCTGATCGAGGCGAAGGCGAAGAAGGCCGGCGGCCCCGCGCTGCTGTACCGCGAGCCCGAGCTGGCCGTGCGCGTCATCCGCGAGGAGTTCAACTCCGAGTACCGCGGCATCGTCATCGACGACCAGCGGCTGTTCGACGACGTGCGCGACTACGTGGGCGCGTTCAACCCCGAGCTCGCCGACCGCGTGGAGTTCTACGACGCGGCCGAGGACGGCCTGCCCATCTACGAGCGGTTCCACATCCACGAGCAGCTGCACAAGGCGCTCGATCGCAAGGTGTGGCTGCCCAGCGGCGGCTCGCTCATCATCGAGCACACCGAGGCGCTCACCGTCATCGACGTGAACACCGGCAAGAACGTGGGCACCTCCAACCTGGAGGAGACGGTCTTCCGCAACAACCTCGAGGCGGCGGAGGAAGTGGCCAAGCAGCTGCGGCTGCGCGACATCGGTGGCATCGTGGTCATCGACTTCATCGACATGGAGATCCGCGACAACCGCCGCAAGGTGGTCGACGCGTTCCGCTCCGCGCTGGCTCGCGACAAGACCCGTACGCAGGTGTTCGACATCACCGAACTGGGCCTGGTGGAGATGACGCGCAAGCGCATCGGTGAGGGCCTGCTGGTCAACTTCGCCGAGCACTGCCCCAACTGCGACGGTCGCGGCGTGGTCATCCACCCGTCGATGTTCGAATGAC
>CAZWCU010000312.1:0-3638 GCA_964632715.1 uncultured Bifidobacterium sp.
GGCCCACGGGGGGGTCGCGGCCTGGCAGGCACCCGCCACCGCGCGGGCCGCCGGGCTGAGGACCTACAGGTCGCTCACCCGTCCCGGGTGGTTCGTGCCGATTAACGGCGAGTACCGCCACATGGTCGCCAACGCCAGGCTCGGCTACCTGATGGGCATCCCGCGCGACCACGTGCTCATCTGCGAGGACGGCGACGTGCTCGAGCTCAGCGACGACGGCCTCGCAGCCGTCGGTCGTGTGCCGGCCGGCTATCTGTACGTCGACGGCATCGTCGGCGACGTGGGCCAAGGCGTGCTGCGCGACCGCAAGGTGCTCGCCGAGGAAGGCGTTGTCGTGGTCATCGTCACCGTCGACGTGGAGAGCGGCAAGGTGCTCACCGGTCCGGAGATCATCACTCGCGGCTGGGTCTACGCACCGGAGGCGGAAGACCTGCTCGACGAAGCGTGCGACCGGGTCGCGGCCGTGGTCGAGCAGTCGCTCGCATCGGGCGTGCGCGACGTCGAGTCGCTGGAGCGCGACGTGCGTCGTGCCGCCGGCAAGTTCGTGAGCGAGCGCACCAAGCGGCGCCCGATGATCGTGCCCGTCGTGATGGAGACCTGACCGTGGCGGAGACCCGACGGTGACGGAGACCTGACGAATGGCACGAACCGCACGCGCATCCGCTGCGCTGCTGGCTCTGATGATCGGTGTCGCGGCGTGCAGCAGCGACGGCGACGGCTCGTCGACCAGCACGCCCGACACCTCGCTGGGCGGCGATGTCAGCGTTCCCGAGGTCGCCGACGACGCGCTGCCCATCATCGACCAGATCTCGGTGGCGATCGCGGCGCTCGAAACCGAGACCGGTGGGCCGGCGGAGTTCTTCGAGGTGAACGCCACCGCACAGCTGGTGAACCTGTTCGTCGCGCTCAACGACGGCGCGGTGGCACAGCCGTGGCTCTACGTCGGCGGCACCCTGACCGCCAGTGAAGGCCAGGCCGCCAATGGCGGCACGTTCGCCGGCGCCGACGTGGCGTTCGACCCCGAGGTCATTCTCTCGCAGGTGCTCACCGAGGTGCCCGGCATCCGGATCGAGAGCTTCTACATCCACGGCGACGGCGACGGCAACGTGCTGTACGGCGTGCTCGCCACGTCGGAGCGCGGCGGTGGCCTCGACATCGTGCTGGGCGCCGACGGAGCGGTGAAGTCGGTCGACCCGGTCGGGTGACCCGGTCGCCGATCGATCATCCGAACATGTCGTTCATCACCCGAGTGCGCGTCCTGGCGCGCACCCCCTTGGTACCGTGAGATCGATGGCAACCTGGGGCCCGCCCAAAAAACACACGAAGTCGCAGCCGGCGGCGCGTCCCTCGTCGCGCTCCGCAACGTCGCGGCCACCCGCGAAGAACGCCACGGTCGAGGCGCCCACCTCCCGCCGCGCGCAGGCCTCCACCGAGCTGCGCGAGGCCGTGTCCGGCCGTGAGGACGAGTTCCTCGGCATCGGGTTCATCCTGGCCGGGGTGCTGCTGGGGCTCGGCATCTACTTCAACCTGGCCGGTCCGCTCGGTCGCGGCATCGAGACCCTGGTCGGCTGGTTCACCGGTCTCGGCCGCTTCATCGTGCCCATCGCGCTGGTCGGCGCCGGCGCCGCGCTGGTGCACAAGGGCCGCAGCGGGAACCGCTTCCGCCTCGCCATCGGCTGGGGCCTGGCGTCGCTGTCCATCCTGGGCATGCTGCACGTGGTGCGCGGCCCCAGCAAGATCGTCAGCGACTTCGACACGCTGGGTCGTGCGGGCGGTTGGCTCGGCGCGCTGGTGGGCGAGCCGCTCCGAGGGTTGCTGGCCACCGGCGGCGCCGTCGCAGTGCTCGCCGCCGTGTTCCTCGGTTCGGTGCTGCTCATCACCGGCGGCTCCGTGCGCACCGTCGCCGGCCAGAGCGCTCGCGGTGTGGGCGCGGTGGCGCGTCCGGTCGGGCGCAAGGCACGGCAGGTGCTCGGCGACATGTCGACGCTGAAGAGCGACCGCGAACACGGCGCCACGGGCGAGCTGCCCGCGCCGCAGATCTACGACTTCGCCGACGACGACGAGTGGACCGAACCCGCCAAGCCCAAGCGGCTGCGGTCGGCCAAGGCCGTGCCCGAGCTGGCGGCCGGCCCCGGTGAGCAGGCCGCGCTCGATCTCGGCCCGGGCGCGCAGGCGGGGCAGTGGGTGCTCCCGCCGCTCAGCTACCTGCCGCGCAGCGCCGCGCAGACCATCAACAAGGCCGAGGTCGAGGCCCGTGGGCGCACGCTGGTGGACTCGCTCGCGTCGCACGGTGTCGAGACCAAGCTGCTCGGCCAGACCGTCGGCCCCACCGTCACCCGCTACGAGCTCGAGCTCGGCGCGGGCGTGAAGGTGGCTCGCATCACCAGCCTCAACCGCGACATCGCGTACGCGATGGCGGCCACCGATGTGCGCATCCTGGCGCCCATCCCCGGTCGCTCGGCCATCGGCGTGGAGGTGCCCAACCACACCCGCCAGCTGGTCAGCCTCGGCGACATCATGACCGCGGCCGAAGCGAAGACCGCCAGCCACCCGCTCGACGTGGCCATCGGCAAGGACATCGCGGGCCGGGCCGTGTTCCTCAACCTGTCGACCACGCCGCACATGCTCATCGCCGGCACCACCGGCGCCGGTAAGTCCAGCGGCATCAACAGCATCCTCACCTCGCTGCTGATGCGCAACACGCCAGAGCAGGTGCGGCTGATCCTCATCGACCCCAAGCAGGTGGAGATGGGGCAGTACAGCCGGTTGCCGCACCTGCTCACGCAGCCGGTCACCAACCCGAAGAAGGCCGCCAACGCTCTCGGGTGGGCCGTGAAGGAGATGGAGCGTCGCTACGACCTGCTGTTCGAGGTGGGCTTCCGCGACATCACCGGCTACAACGCGGCGTACGACCGTGGCGAGCTGCAGCCAGAGCCCGACAGCGAGCAGCCGCCGTTCGAGCGGCTGCCGTACATCGTGGTCGTGGTCGACGAGCTCAACGACCTGATGATGGTGGCGGCCCGCGACGTGGAGGAGAGCATCACGCGCATCGCGCAGAAGGCGCGTGCGGTGGGCGTGCACCTCATCGTGGCCACGCAGCGTCCGTCGGTCAACGTCATCACCGGTGTCATCAAGGCCAACATCCCGGCGCGCATGGCCTACGCGGTCAACAGCCTCACCGACAGCCGAGTCATCCTCGACCAGCCCGGCGCCGAGAAACTGGTCGGCAAGGGCGACATGTTGCTGTTGCCCGGCAACAGCAACGTCTCGCAACGCATCCAGGGCTGCTTCGTCAGCGAGGACGAAGTGCGCAAGGTGGTGGCGCACTGGCGCCGGCAGGCACCCGAGGTGGTGTACGTCAGCGGCGTCGAGGGCGACGAGGGCGAGGGCCAGCTCGGTGGCGGCAACTTCGGTGGCAACGGTGCCGACGACGACGAGGACGAAGTGCTCATGCGTCAGGCCATGGAGCTGGTGGTGCGCAGCCAGCTGGGCAGCACCAGCATGCTGCAGCGCAAGCTGAAGGTCGGCTTCGCCCGTGCCGGTCGCATCATGGACCTGCTCGAGCAGCGCGGCGTGGTCGGGCCCAGCGAGGGCTCGAAGGCACGTGCGGTGCTGATGACCGTCGAGGAGTTCGAGCT
>CAZWCU010000313.1:0-3582 GCA_964632715.1 uncultured Bifidobacterium sp.
GCTTCCCCTGCCACGACCGCGGCGGCCACGCCCGCCGTGGCCGCCCCCAAGGCCGAGGTCGTCCCGGCGGGCCCGCCGGCCGCTCCGCCCGACATCCCGGTCGTCGCCGCCTACAAGGCGCGCAAGAAGATCCCCGTGTGGGCCATGGCCACGCTCAGCATCCTGCCGGTGTGGATGTTCATGTACCTGCGTGCGCTCACGCCAGTCACGGCCGAGGCCACCGGTCCGCTCGGCCTCGGCGCCGAGATCTACGCCGGCAACTGCTCCGGCTGCCACGGCGCAGGTGGCGCCGGTGTCGCCGGCGGCGCCTACGCGTTCACCGAGAACTCGTCGATGCTCACCTTCCCCCACATCGAAGACCAGTTGCGCTGGGTGTCGCTCGGCACCACGGCCTACATCGACGCCGGCATCACCATCGCCGGCGACCCCAACCGTGAAGGCGGCGCACACATCGCCGGCAGCAACGGCATCATGCCCGCTCGCGGCGGCAACGCCGAGTACACCGACGCCGACATCCTCGGTGCGGTGTGCGAGGAGCGCTACGTGCTCGGCGGCGCACCCGAGGAGGGCGAGGAGTTCGATCTCTGGTGCTCGCCCGAGTCGCCCATCTTCGCTGCGCTCGAAGCCGGCACCGCGACCTTCGAGAACCTGCACGAGGTGTTCGCCGACAACGGTGTCATCGCCATCGGCAGCGTCCCCGTTGCCGGCACTTCCGCCGAGGGCTGACCTCCCGCCGTACTGCGGCGTTCCCTTCTGTCTCGTGTGGCCGCTTCTCCCGGGAAGCGGCCACACTTGTCTCTCGTGACCGACATCGCGTCCAGCTCCGACACCACCACGATCACGACGGCCGGCGAGGCACCCGCCGACTCGCTCGACAGCGCGCCACCGACGACGCCCCTCACCACCGAGGTGCTCATCATCGGCGGTGGGCCCGCCGGCGCCGCCGCCGGTTACTGGCTCGCCAAGTACGGCCACGACGTCACCATCGTCGAACGCAAGACGTTCCCGCGCGAGAAGGCCTGCGGCGACGGGCTCACCCCGCGCGCGGTGCACCAGCTCGACCTGATGGGACTCACCGAGCCGCTCTCCAAGTTCCACCGCTACAGCGGGCTGCGCGCCACCGGCATGGGCCACGAGCTCGAGCTCGAATGGCCCAGCCACTCCGTGTACCCGCAGCACGGTTACGTGGTGCGGCGACGCGAGCTCGACCAGATGGTGGCGCACAACGCCGAGCAGGCGGGTGCCACCCTGCTCACCGGCCACGAGGCACTGCAGCCGATTGTCGACCGCGGTTTCGTGCGCGGCGCCACGGTGCAGGTGAAGGGCGGCGCCACGCGCGAGATCCACGCGAAGTACGTCATCGTCGCCGATGGTGCCAACAGTCGCTTCGGTCGCGCGCTCGGCACGTTCCGCACGCGCGAGTGGCCGTACGGCACCGCCATCCGCACCTACTGGCAGAGCCCGAAGCACGCCGACCCGTGGATCGAGTCCGCGCTCGACGTCAAGGACCGCAACGGCAACCCGATGCCCGGCTACGGCTGGATCTTCCCGGTCGGCGACGGCACCATCAACCTCGGCGTCGGACTGCTCAGCACGTTCCGCGACTTCAAGAGCGTCAACACCACGCACCTGCTCGACGCCTACGCGCACCAGGTGGCCGACCGCTGGCAGATCGACCCCGACAAGCCGGAGCAGAAGGCCACCAGCGGCCGCATCCCGATGGGTGGTTCGGTGGGCCCGAAGGCCGGCCCCACCTACCTCGTCGTCGGCGACGCGGCGGGCAGCGTGAACCCGTTCAACGGTGAGGGCATCGACTACGCGTACGAGACCGCGCAGATGGCGGCGCAGGTGCTGCACGAGGCGTTGGTGAACAACGACCCGTCCGCGCTGCAGCAGTACACGCGCATGATCGACGACGAGTACGCCGAGTACTTCAAGGTGGCTCGCCTGTTCGCGCGCATCATCGGTCGGCCGCTACTGATGCGCGAGCTCACCCGCGTGGGCATGAACAGCCGCACGCTGATGGAGTGGGTGCTGCGCATCATGGCGAACCTGCTGCGCGAGGACGAGAAGGGCCCCGCCGAGCTCGCCTACAAGGCCGCCGCCAAGATCGTCAAGCTCGCCCCCAACGCCTGACGTTCGAGGGCCGGTCCGAGGCTTTCGTCCAGCACGACCCGCTTCGAGGCTTTCCGCGTTGAAACCCGGGAGGAACGCCTCGGGTTGGAGGAAAGCCTCGGACCGTCAGAGGGTGGCGAGGAGCGCAGACGGGGCGACGCGGAGTGCGTCGGTGGCGGGCGACTGCGGCAGCAGTGTGCACGCGGCTTCCGCGCGCCCGGCCCACTCGTGCGCGACGGCGAGAGCCGAAGCAACCCCGCCGTTGGAGCGGACGATGCCGAGCGCCTTCTCCTGCTCGACACCGATGAGCGGCTTGCCCAGCAGCGAGAGCAGTTCGACCGCGGCGACGCCGCCGGCCTGCAGCGTGCGCAGCACCGGCAACGTGTAGACGCCTTCGACCATGTCGTGCCCGGCCGGCTTGCCGAGCTGCTCGTCGGTGGCGGTGATGTCGAGCAGATCGTCGGCGATCTGGAACACCATGCCGAACGCTTCGCCGTACTCGGTGAGCGCGTCGATGTGCGCACGATCGAGGTCGGCCACGAGACCGCCGATGCGAGCCGCTGTGGAGTACAGCGATGCGGTCTTGCCGCTGATGCTGGACAGGTAGCTGCTCTCCGGGCGAGCCGCGTTGTAGGTGTGGCGCAGCTCCTCGATCTGACCTTCGCACAGGCGCCCGATGGTGCGGGCCAGCAGACCGGCCACCTCGGTGCCCAACGACGCCGCGATCTCCGACGCCCGCGACAGCAGGAAGTCGCCGGCGAGGATGGCCTGCAGGTTGCCCCACTTCGCGTTGACCGTGTCGACACCGCGGCGAGTGTCGGCTTCGTCCATCACGTCGTCGTGGTAGAGCGAGCCGGTCTGCACCAGCTCGCACGCGATGCCGCCCTGCACCGCACGCTCGTGCAGCTCGGCATCGGCGGGCGCTGCCACCTGCGCCGCGACCACGGTGAGGATGGGCCGCAGGCGCTTGCCGCCGGCGACGATGAGGTGCGACGCAATGTCGTTCAGGTACGGGTCGGGGGTGAGCACCGACTCGTGCAACGCGGCTTCGATACGCGCCAGGTCTGCGGCATGGCTGGGCAGCGCGAACAGCGGAGCGGACGACACATCGGAGAGGCTACGCCACACGTCCGCGGTGCGGGCGCGAAACCTCGTCGGGCGGCGTCCTTCTTGACAGTGCGTTTTCTCCACCCCCGATACACTTCTGCCATGTTTGAACGCTTCACCGATCGGGCTCGTCGGGTGGTCGTGCTGGCGCAGGAAGAAGCTCGCCTGCTGAACCACAGCTACATCGGCACCGAGCACATCCTCCTCGGCCTCATCCACGAGGGAGAGGGCGTCGCCGCGAAGGCGATGGAATCCCTCGGCATCTCGCTCGAGGCCGTTCGCAGCCAGGTCGAGGAGATCATCGGCCAGGGCGGCTCGTCGCCGTCCGGGCACATCCCGTTCACCCCGCGCGCCAAGAAG
>CAZWCU010000314.1:0-3577 GCA_964632715.1 uncultured Bifidobacterium sp.
GGTCACTCAGCGTCGCAACCAGCGGCCGGTGACGTGTCTGAACCAGGCGACGTGCGGGAAGAGATTCCTCAGGGTACCGGCAAGTTCGCTTCTGCTACGACAAGCGGGTACCGATGTAGTACTGTTGCATGTCCCCCCATCTGACCCCCCAGATCGGATGCACGACATCGTCTCTCCCGCGGCGACTCGCGTGCGTCTTGCGTCGTGCAGCGAAATCGACCGGGCCTTGTGCCCAACGACACAGCTCACACCGGAATCTACCGACAACACAAAGAGTTGAGAACACTTGCCATGAATGACTCAATCGGACTGTACCTGAACGACATCGGAAAAGTGTCGCTGCTGAATGCGGAAGAAGAGCGCGAGCTCTCCCGCGTGATCGAGGCGGGCCGCGAAGCGGCCGAGCGCCTCGCCAATGGCGAGAAGGGCGCAGCGCTCAAGGCCTCCGTGGCCAAGGCCGCTGAAGCCAAGGATCGCTTCATTCGCGCCAACCTGCGCCTGGTCGTCTCCATCGCCCGCCGCTATCCCCTGCCCCAGGGCATGGACCTGCTCGACCTGATCCAGGAAGGCAACCTCGGCCTCGAGCACGCCGTCGACAAGTTCGACTGGCGCAAGGGCTTCAAGTTCTCCACCTACGCCACCTTCTGGATCCGCCAGGCCATCGGCCGGGCGCTCGACCAGAAGGCCAGCCTCATCCGCATCCCCGGTGATCGTTCGGCCAGCCTGCGCGCCGCGCTGCGTCAGGCTTCCGGCGACGGCGAGACGCTCGACGTGGGCAACGCCGAACTGCACCGCCTCACCACCCCGGTGTCGCTCGACAAGACCATCGGCGACGACGGCGACGCAACGCTCGGCGACCTGATGGCCAATGGCGACGGCACTCCGGAAGACGCCGTGATGAGCATGGTCGACAACGAGCTGCTCGACGAGCTGCTCGGCACGCTCGACAAGCGTGCTCGCTACGCGGTCGAGGCTCGCTTCGGCCTGCTCGACGGCGAGCGCAAGAGCTTCCGCGAAGTCGGCGAGAACCTGGGCGTCACCGCCGAGGCCGCTCGTCGCCTCGTCAGCCGTGCGGTTGCCGGCCTGCGTGAAGACGCAGTCCGCATCCTCGCCGTCTGAGTCACCGCGGCTCACGCCGCACATCATCGAGTCCCTGTTTCGCCCGCTCGGCGGGCGAAACTCGTTTTCAGCCCTCGATGCTCAGGGCGCGGTCGCCAGCACGTTCGACATCGCGGGCTGTGGCGCACACGCGAGCAGCGCCACTGCTTGGTCGAGTCCGGCGTCGCGGATGCGAGTGGTGGATCGGCTGGCGGCCACGTGCAGATCGAGATGGCACAGGCCGGCGCGGCGCTGGCCGGGCGACTGACGCAACGACACGCTCTGCACCTTCGACCACGGCTGCACGGTGCGACGGACCACGAACCAGCCGGACTCCGTGACGAGCACCGCGCTGTCGCTGCCGTGACGCAGGTGCATCCACCAGCGGTGCCCTCCGATCCACGCCCCCACACCGCAGGCGACAGACCCCGCCAACGCCACCAAGGGGAACGGCCAGGCGACCAGCGCCCACGGCGGCACGAGCACCAACGCCCGCCGGGTGACCGCACGCCGCCGGGCAGCCTTCGGATGCTGTGTGATGGCAGCGGGCAGCTCGTCGACGCCGGCGAACACGGCGACGAGCGGCTGCAACTGCGCGAGCGAGCCGACGGGCACCGTGTTGTCGACGCTGCCGGTGCCTTCGTGGTCGACCGACGAGGCCAGCTGCACGTCGATCGTGGCAAGCCCCGCCCATCGACGCAACATGTTCGCGGAGAGCTGCACCGACTGCACGCGTCGCAATGGGATGACCGACCGACGCCGCTCCAGCAGCCCGCGGTCGATGCGCAGGTCGGCACCGACGCGAGAGAGCGTGAAGTCGTAGTGGCGCAGCACCATCAGACCCGCCGCCACCACTGCTGCCAGCACGACTCCGGCGATGACCAGCACCACGACGCCCTGCGACACCACGCGATCGACTGCGGCTTCGTCGTCGATGTAGCCGGAGAGCTCGTCCCAGCCGAGCGCGAGGAACACGGGCAGCACGAGCACCGCCGCACCGGTGACCCCGCCCAGCGCGAGGACGCCGAGCCCGAGGTGCAGCAGCGGGGCCGGTGGCGGCGGCGGCACGTCGGACGGGGCGGAGGCGACGTCGCTGAGGCGGCGACCGAGCTCGAGCACCTCCTGCACGCGGCGGGCCTCCTGCGCGTCGATGGCGTCGAGCACCACCGGTTCCGCGCCACTGCCGGCGACCGACACGTGCACGGCGCACAAGCCGGTCACCCGATGGCGCAGCGACTGCACCACTTCCACGTGCTGCACTCGGTCGAGCGCGATCACCCGTTCGCTGCGCTGGAACCAGCCGCTGCGCACGACCAGCCCGTCGGCGCTCAACACGTACCAGGTGCGCCAGTACCCGGCCACACGGAGCAGCAGCAACAACACGCCGGCGCCGAAGACCACTCGCCCCGCGGTGCTGGCGAAGACGAGCAACGCGGGGAGCGCGAGCCGCGGTGCCATCGCGATGATGCCCAGGAAGGGCGACAGCGGGTGCAGCCGCCTCGCGACGTCGCCGGCCACGACCGGCGAGTCAGGCGCCGTCATCGCGTTCGGCTCGCGCGGCCAGCCACGCGCGCAACTCGTCGGCGTCGGCCTGCGGCACGCCCGGCAGCGAGCAGTCGGAGCCGGCCGAGGCCGTCCGCAGCCGGAGCTCGACCATGCCGTAGTGACGCTGGATGGGATCCTGGTTCACGTCGACCTGCTGAATGCGGTGGTAGGGCACCGAGGTGGCCACGTGCCACCACACGCCTCGACGGAGCTCGAGCGATTCAGGCCCGAAGCGATAGCGCCACGCGCGATAGCGGCGAGCGACGCGGGCCGAGGCCATCCACGCGAACCACACCGCGGCGAGCGACCACACCACCCACCACATCCAATGCCCGGCGATCAACGCGACGAACAACAGCACGACGAGCACGGGAACCGCGACCAGCGCCGCCCCTGCTCGCCACACTCTCACGATGCTCGGATGCAACGTGCGCCACTCGTCTGCATCCATCCCGGCAGGCTATGGCCATCGGGCGTCACCGCCGCGGCGCCGGTATCTCGATCGCACCACGACATGCTCGCCGTTAGGCTTTCGGCCGTGGCGAAAGCATGGACACCCTCCTCGTGGCAGGCCTTTCCTGCCCAACAGCAACCCGAGTGGCCCGACCAGGCCGACCTCGATCGTGCGCTGAAGCAGATCGCCTCCTATCCCCCGCTGGTGTTCGCCGGTGAAGCCCGCTCGCTGCAGGCGTCGCTCGGTCAGGTCGCCGCCGGCAACGCGTTCCTGCTGCAGGCGGGCGATTGTGCGGAGAGCTTCGAGGAGTTCAGCGCGGTCAACATCCGCGAGAAGCTGCGCGTGATCCTGCAGATGTCGGTCGTGCTCACCTACTCCCTCGGTGTCCCCGTGGTGAAGGTCGGTCGCATCGCCGGCCAGTTCGCGAAGCCGCGATCGAGCAACTACGAGAAGGTCGGCGACCTCGACCTGCCCAGCTTC
>CAZWCU010000315.1:0-3507 GCA_964632715.1 uncultured Bifidobacterium sp.
GGGCTGAAAATGTGCGCCCTGCCAAGGCCGAGTGGCGATTTCGGGATTCCGGTATCATCCGTGGCCTGTTTGTGTCGGCGCTGCGTCATGCGCTGGCGGGGGCCGGGCACCGTTCGTCAACCGCCATTTCGACGGCGGCGCTTGGCGCGATGCGCCCCGGTGGCCTGCCGCTTTCCCGGCCATCCTATGGACAGATTGAAGCCGCGATGCAGCTTCAGGCGCCCGGTCAGATTTCCGGGTTTTCAGAACCCTCTGCGCGCTTTGAAATGCCGGATTTTTCCCAGCAGCCCGTGACGGATTATCCGCTGGGGGTGGCACGCGGCCAATTGCACAACACCTATATTATCGCGCAGACCGGTACCGGTATCGTGATCGTGGATCAGCATGCCGCCCATGAACGCCTGGTGCTGGAGCGCATGAAACAGCATCTGCAAACCGGGCCAGCGCCAGGGCAAATGCTGTTGCTGCCTGAAGTGGTGGAAATGGACGAAGATGCGGTGGCGGCGCTGGCGGAACGTGCAGAAGAACTTGCAGCCTTTGGCCTGGCGCTGGAACCGTTCGGTCCCGGCGCTGTCATGGTGCGCGAAACCCCCGCACTTTTGGGCGAATGCGATATTGCGGGTCTGCTGCGCGATCTGGCGGATGATATCAGCGAGTGGGGCGCCACCCATTCGCTGAAGGAAAGGCTGGAAGATGTCTGCGCGTCCATGGCCTGTCATGGCAGCGTGCGCGCGGGGCGGCAATTAACGGGCAGCGAGATGAACGCGCTGCTGCGCGAAATGGAGGTCACGCCGCATTCCGGCCAGTGCAATCATGGCCGCCCGACCTATGTGGAACTGAAACTCGCCGATATCGAAAAACTGTTCGGGCGGCGATAGATCAATCCAGCTCAAACGCATCCTTGTAATCCAGTTTCAGGGCCGGATCCTGGTCGGCCTTGCGCAAAATGCAATTACCGGCCGCTAGCAGGTCAAGCTCGGACCCCATCAGGCAGCGGAAGGCGTCTTCCGGCGTGCAGACAATCGGTTCGCCGCGCACATTGAAACTGGTATTCACCACCACCGGACAGCCGGTCAGCGCATAAAACCGCGATATCAGCGCGTGGTACAGCGGATTAGTTTGCGCATGCACGGTCTGAATGCGTGCAGAATAATCCACATGCGTGACGGCGGGAATACTGGAGCGCGGAATATTCAGCTTATCAATCCCGAACAGCCGGTCTTCCTCTGCCGTCATTTTCCGGCGCTTGCCTTCAACCACATCGGCAACCAGCAGCATGTAAGGTGAGTCACTATCCAGCTCGAACCATTCCGCGACATGTTCGCGCAGCACGGACGGCGCAAAAGGACGGAAACTTTCGCGATATTTTACTTTCAGGTTCAGTGTTTTTTGCATCGCGGGGGAACGCGGATCGCCCAGAATGGACCGCCCGCCCAATGCGCGCGGGCCAAATTCCATGCGCCCCTGAAACCAGCCGATAGCGTCGCCATCGGCAATGGCCTGCGCGGTGGCGTCCAGCATGGCGTCCTGCGTCATCACCTCAAACTTCGCACCGGCTGCGCGCAAACGCCGTTCGATATCGTCCTGCGCATATGCGGGGCCCAGATAGCTGCCCTCCATGCGGTCACCTGAAGCAACCGGCATGCGCGGTTGATCCTTATACAGATGATAGGCCGCGAGTGCGGCGCCCAGCGCACCACCCGCATCACCGGCGGCCGGCTGCACCCAGATATTTTCAAATGCCCCGTCACGCAGAATTTTACCGTTCGCGACACAGTTCAACGCGACGCCGCCCGCCATGCACAGGTTTTTTTGCCCGGTTTCCTTGGCCAAAACACGGGTCAGGCGCAACACCACTTCCTCGACCACCGCCTGAATTGAGGCTGCCATATCCATATGGAAATCGGTTAGCTGCTGCTCCGGTCCGCGTACCGGTTGCCCGAACAGATCGGCGAATTTCTGATTGGTCATGGTCAGGCCGGTGCAATAATCAAAATAGGACTGGTCCAGGCGGAACGATCCGTCCGGTTTCAAATCCATCAGATGATCGAAAAATTTCTGCGCGTATCGCGGTGTGCCATAGGGCGCAAGGCCCATCACCTTATATTCGCCGGAATTGACCTTGAAACCGATATAATAAGTGGCGGCGGAATAGAGCAGGCCCAGCGAATGCGGGAAATGCATTTCCTTGAACACTTCGAGCGTATGGCCGCGCCCGATGGCGGCAGAACAGGACGCCCATTCGCCGACACCATCCAGGGTCAGTACGGCGGCCTCTTCAAATGGCGACGGGAAAAATGCGCTGGCCGCATGACTGAGATGATGTTCGCTGAACAGCAACCGGTTTTCCCAATCAAACTTTTCGTCGTATTTTTTGAACTCACCGCGCAGCAGATCTTTTTGAAACAGTTTTTCGCGCAACCACAGCGGGATCGCCATGCGGAACGACTTAAATCCGCGCGGCGCAAACGCCAGATAGGTTTCCAGCAGCCGTTCAAATTTCAAAAACGGCTTGTCGTAAAAGGTGACAAAATCCACGTCGCCCAGGCCGATGCCGGCCTCGGAAAGACAGTATTCCACCGCATTTGCGGGAAACCGCGCATCATGTTTTTTGCGGGTAAAGCGCTCTTCCTGCGCCGCCGCAACAATGCGCCCGCCATCAACCAGCGCGGCGGCGCTGTCATGATAATAGGCCGATATGCCAAGAATACGCATGCGGATGCGGGCTTAAAACAGTGTGTAGATAAATGGCGCAATGGCCGAGCCCTGGCTCAATATGACCAGTCCGCCGAACAATGCCATCATCAGCAATATGGGGGCCAGCCAGTATTTTTTTCTGGCCCGCATGAAGGTCCAAAACTCATTAATAAAAGACATAATACCCCTCAGAACTGATTTTTCAATGAAGCTGGCGGCGGACCTGGCGGGTCTCGCCTGATCCAGTAGGTTTCTGCTGCGGGATCAAATTTCAGATTTAGCGGCCGCGCCCCCAACAGCCGCATCAGCCAGCCAACCGGCGTGATGGTCAAAAAGAACAGCAAGCCCATGATAACCGGACTGACGATGGCGTTCAGAAGCAAACCAAACCGGAACCATAGCCGGTTCAGCGGCGCCAGAAGACGGGGCGCGGCCAGCGCCACAATCAAAAACGAAGCCGAAGCGGCAAGCCAGTAGAGCAAATAGCTGCTGGCGTTCCACCAGGCCAATCCGGACAGCAGCGCGAAAAAACCCGCAAAGACAAATCCGAACGCGCGCTCGGATCCCATCTTCACGTCGTGCATTGCCGCTGTATTCTCATGCGTCATTCGATTAACTTCACCTTGTCAGCAAGAACCTTGTTTAACCCAAAATACCTAATATTGAAACAAGCACGGTCAGTTTACAGCAACGGGGCGAACAGTCTCTCTCGCTGCAGAAAATCAGCGATAAGCATGTGCCCATCCCGGTTTGGATGGTTCCAGTCAAGAGAATCGCCCCGATCATAGACAAAATACTGGCCGACTTTGA
>CAZWCU010000316.1:0-3493 GCA_964632715.1 uncultured Bifidobacterium sp.
TCGTCACCGGCGCATCGCGCGGCATCGGCGCCGCGCTCGCGCAGCGCCTCGCGCGCGACGGCTTCGCCGTCGCCGTCAACTACGCCTCGGGCGCCGCGCAGGCCGACGCGCTGGTCGCCGAACTCACTGCGGCCGGCGGCAAAGCCATCGCGGTCAAGGCCGACGTGGCCAGCGCCGACGAAGTGCGCGCCATGTTCGACACCGTCGAAGCGCAGCTCGGCAAGGTCGACGTGCTGATCAACAACGCCGGCGTGCTCAAGACCGTGCCGCTGGCCGACCACACCGACGCGCTCTACGACCAGACCTTCGACATCAACGTGCGCGCAATGCTGCTCACCACTCAGGTGGCGGCCCGAGCGATGATCGCTGCCGGCAACGGCGGCGCCATCGTCAACATGGCCAGCATGGGCGGCAAGGTCGGCTCGCCCAACCAGGCCCACTACGCGGCATCGAAGGCGGCCGTCATCAGCCTCACACGCGTCTCGGCGATGGAGCTGGGCGAGCACGCCATCCGCGTGAACTGCATCTGTCCCGGCTACGTGCTCACCGAGATGGGCGCCGCCACTCGCACGCCCGAGATGGTGGCGAAGTGGTCGGCGATGTCGCCGCTCGGCCGCTGCGCGGAGCCCGAGGAAGTCGCCGACATGGCGCTGTTCCTGGCCTCTGACCAGGCCAAGTACTGCACCGGGCAAGCGATGAACGTGAGTGGCGGGATGGTGATGCACTGATGGAATCGGCGGCAGTGAGCGAAACAGTCGCACCCACTATGGTGACCTCGATGAACGACTCCGTGCCCGCCCCGGCACTGAGGTTCAACGGGGTGTCGATGGTCTACCCCGACGGAACCCACGCGCTCGGGGAAACCAGCTTCGACGTCCGCCCCGGCGAGTTCGTCACCGTCGTCGGGCCGTCCGGCTGCGGGAAGAGCACCTTGCTGAAGATCGCGTCCGGCCTCAACCCGCCCACCACCGGCTCGGTCGAGGTGGACCGGCGTCACGTCGGCTACTTGTTCCAGGACGCCACCCTGCTGCAGTGGCGCAACGTGCAGCGCAACGTCGAACTGCTCGCCGAACTGGAAGGCGTGCCCAAGGCCGACCGCAAGACCCGTGCCGCGGCCGCCATCGAGCTCGTCGGCCTCACCGGCTTCGAGAAGAAGTACCCGAAGCAGCTCTCCGGCGGCATGAAGATGCGGGCGTCGCTGGCCCGCAGCCTGGTGCTCGACCCCAGCGTGTTCCTCTTCGACGAGCCGTTCGGCGCGGTCGACGAGATCACCCGCGAACGTCTGAACGACGAAGTCATCAGCCTGTTCGCCCGCCAAGGCTTCGCCGGTCTGTTCATCACGCACTCCATCAGCGAGGCGGTGTTCCTCTCCACGAGAGTGCTCGTGATGAGCGCGAGGCCCGGCCGCATCGTGGCCGAGTACCCCATCTCGTTCCCCTACCCGCGGGTGCCCGACCTTCGCTTCGAGCCCGAGTTCGCACGGCTGTGCGGCGCCATCTCCCACGAGCTGCGAGGTGCGCACGCATGAGCACGTCCATCCACCACGAACGCCACGACAACCCCGACCACGACGAACGCCAGCAGATGGCCGCCGACGCCGCCGTCATCAGCGGCGTCTCGCCCACCATCGCCGACGAGCTGGTGCCGTCGGGCAAGGTGCACACTCGCCAGCTCAGCACCTACATCGGCCCGCTGATCGTGTTCGTGCTGTTCATCGGCTTCTGGGAGTACATGCACCGCGACGGCATGCGTCGCTGGCTCGACAAGCGGCCGAGCCTGCTGCCCTCGCCGGTCACGGTCATCGACCAGGCGTTCCTCGACCCGTTCTTCCGCAACCAGCTCATCGCCGGCCTCGGCTGGACCAGCTACGCGGCGTTCATCGGGCTCGCCATCACCATCGTCATCGGCACCGGGCTGGCGGTGTTCATGGCACAGGCGGTGTGGGCCGAGCGCTCCATCTACCCGTACCTGGTCGCGTTGCAGGCGACCCCGGTGCTGGCCATCGTGCCCATCATCTACTCGGTGTTCGGCGGCGGCATGTCGTCGCGCATCTACGTGTGCGTGATGATCTCGCTGTTCCCCATCGTCACCAACACGCTGTTCGGCCTCACCTCGGTGGAGGCGTCGCAGCACGACCTGTTCACGCTGCGCAGCGCCGGCCGGTTCACGCGACTGGTGAAGCTGCAGTTCCCCGCGGCCATGCCGGCCATCTTCACCGGCTTCCGCATCTCTGCCGGCCTGGCCGTCATCGGCGCCATCGTCGGCGAGCAGTTCTTCCGCCAAGGGCAGAAGCCCGGCATCGGCATCGTCATGGAGCAGTTCCGCACCGACCTGCTCTACCCGCCGATGTACGGCGGTCTGCTCATCGCCGCTGCGCTCGGCATCGCGGTGTTCCTCGTCTTCGGCTTCATCGGCAAGCTCGTCGTCGGTCACTGGCACGAGCCCACCCGCCGAGGCAGCTGATCCACCATGTCCTACCCAACGAGATCCTCCACGATCTCCCGAGCAGCGTGAACCCACCAACACCCAAGGAGCACTCAATGCAACAGCGACGCAGCCGCACACTGCTGGCCATCTCGCTCACCGCCGCCGTCACACTTTCAGCGTGTGGCGACGACGAGACGTCCGAATCCACCACCGCGCCCACCGGCGCACCTGAGACCACCGGCGGGGAGGCCGGCGGCAGTCTCGCAGGACTCTGCCCGGAGAAGGTCGTCATCCAGACCGACTGGATGCCGGAAGCCGAGCACGGTTTCCTCTACAACCTCGTCGGCGACGGCTACACGATGGACGCCGGCAAGGCCTACGTCACCGGCCCGCTCGTCGCCGGTGGTGTCGACACCGGTGTCGACATCGAGATCCGCTCGGGCGGCCTGCCCCAGCAGTTCAGCCCGGTCACCGAGATCATGTACAACAACGACGACGTGCTGCTGGGCTTCGTCTACACCGACGAAGGCATCCAGTTCTCGGGCAGCGAGTTCCCGACCATCGCCCTGATGTCGGGCTTCGAGAAGAACCCGCAGATGATCATGTGGGATCCCGAGACCTACCCCGACGTCACCGGCATCGCCGACCTCGGCACCGAGGGTGTCACGGTCCGCTACTTCGGTGGCGCGGCCTACATGGACTTCCTCACCGGTACGGGGGTGCTGAGCAAGGACCAGGTCGACGGTTCCTACACCGGCGACCCGGCGCTGTTCATCGCCGACGAGGGCAAGGCCGCACAGCAGGGCTTCGGTTCGGCCGAGCCGTACCTGTACGAGAACGAGCTCACCGATTGGGGCAAGCCGGTCAAGTACGAGTACATCAACGACATCGGCTGGGAGAACTACGCCCAGAGCATCGCCACCAAGCCCGGCAACGTCGAGGCTGAAGCGGACTGCTTCACCGAGCTGATCCCGATGATCCAGCAGTCGGCAGTCGACTACCTCACCGATCCGGCTCACGGCAACGAGGTCATCCTCGCCGCCGTCGCCGAGTTCGGTGGCGACTT
>CAZWCU010000317.1:0-3484 GCA_964632715.1 uncultured Bifidobacterium sp.
GCCGGCGGCTTGAGCAGCGCGGTGGGCGAGATGGCCGAAGGCGTCGGCGCCGATGTCGACGTGGCACTCGCCCCGCTGAAGTACCCGGGGCTGCGCCCGTGGGAGGTGTGGCTCAGCGAGGCGCAGGAGCGGATGGTGTTCGCGGTCTCGCCCTCGCAGTGGCCGTCCATGCTCGCCGCGTGCGCGCGCCACGGCGTCGAAGCCGTCAGCCTCGGCACGTTCACCGGCGACGGTGTGCTGCGCGTTCGCTCGGGGTCGCTCACCGTGCTGGAGCTCGACACGCACTTCCTGCACGACGGTCGACCGCAGCGCACGATGCGGGCCACGCTGCCCACTCCCCACCGTTCAGCCGTGCCCGCTCCGGCGTGCGACGACGTGCCGGGCACGCTGCTGGCGCTGCTGGCACACCCCAACATCGCGTCGAAGGAACACATCATCCGCCGCTACGACCACGAGATCCGTGGCGCCACCGTCGTGCGCCCGCTCGTCGGCGAGCACCACGATGGGCACGCCGACGGCGTCGTGCTCGCCGCTCCGGCCGACTCGCACCGCCTGGCCATCGGCATCGGCGTCAACCCGTGGTACGGCATCACCGACGCCGAGCACATGGCGCACGCGGTGGTCGACGAAGCCATCCGCAACGTGGTCGCCGTCGGCGCCGACCCCAGCTCCATCGCACTGCTCGACAACTTCAGCTGGGGCGACCCACGGCGTGCCACGACGCTGGGCGAACTGGTCGCCGCGGTGCAGGGGTGCTGCGACGCGGCCACCGCCCACCGGGCACCGTTCGTCAGCGGCAAGGACTCGCTCAACAACGAGTACCTGGGCAGCGACGGCGCCCGACACGCGGTGCCGCCCACGCTCGTCATCACCGCCATCGCGCACCACCCCCACCCCGGCCTCGCGGTCACGCCCGACCTGAAGCAGGCGGGCAGCACGCTCGTCCTTGTCGGACCCACCGCCAACGAGTTCGGCGGCAGCCACTTCGCGATGGTCACCGGGCAGGGCAACGAGGGGCCGGTGCCCGCACCGCCCGCCGACGCACCCGCGCGCTACCGAGCCATGCACGTGCTGCTGCGCTCCGGCCGAGTGCGCGCCTGCCACGACCTCAGCGAGGGCGGTCTCGCGGTGGCGCTCGCCGAGATGTGCATCGCCGGCCGGCTGGGTGCTCGCATCGACACGCTCCCCCACGCCGACGCCATCACCGCGCTGTTCAGCGAGTCGACGGGGCGCTTCGTGTGCGAAGTCGCGGCCGACGATCTCGACTGGTTCCTGGCGGGTCTCGGCGAGTCCGCCACCGTGCTCGGCACCGTCATCGCCGAACCCACCCTCGCCATCGCCGGCGAACAGCTCACGCTCGATCAGCTGCAGGCCGCGTTCCAGGGAGGCCCACGATGAGCCGCCCGCGTGCGATGGTGCTCGCAGCGCCCGGCACCAACCGCGACCACGACGTGGCGTTCGCGCTCGAACTGGCCGGCGCCGAGCCGCGGATCACCTTGCTCGAGGAACTGATCGAGAACCCGGCAGTGCTGCTGCGCGACATGCAGCTGCTCGTGCTGGCCGGCGGGTTCAGCTACGCCGACGCGTTGGGCGCGGGCCGCATGTGGTCGCTGGCCGTCACCGATCGCCTCGGCGATGTGCTGCCCCGCTTCGTGGCGCTCGGCCGCCCGGTCATCGGCATCTGCAACGGCTTCCAGGTGCTCACTCGGGCGGGGCTGCTCCCCGGCGCGCTCGGGCACAACGCGAGCGGCCACTTCCAGTGCGAGTGGGTGCGACTCGAGGCGACCGCCGGCAAGAGCGTCTGGACCCGCGACCTGGAGCCGATCGAGTGCCCCATCGCGCATGGCGAGGGCCGCTACGTGCACCCCGACGTCGCCGCGCTGGAGGCCGCCGGTCAGGTGGCGCTGCGGTACAACGCCGACGTGCTGGGCGGCAATCCCAACGGTTCTGCGGCCGACATCGCCGGCGTGTGCGACGAGACCGGGCTGGTGCTCGGGTTGATGCCCCACCCGGAGAACCACGTGGTCGCGCGTCAGCATCCACGCCACGGACGGGGCACGGCCGCCGGGCTCGGCCTCGCACTCTTCGAGCAGGGCGTGCGCGCCGCAGGAGGGTCGTGATGGAACCGTTCGTCGACGTGGATCTGCCGTTGCCCGATCGCCGCGACGGCAAGGTGCGGGTGAGCTACGCGCTCGATCCGGACGACGTGGGCGACCGCCGGTTGTTCGTCACCACCGACCGTCTGAGCGCGTTCGACCGCGTGATCGCCGGCGTGCCGTACAAGGGACAGGTGCTCAACCAGCTCGCCGCATGGTGGTTCGATCGCACCGCCGACATCGTGCCCAACCACGTGCTCACCGTGCCCGATCCCAACCTGCTCGTGGCCCGCAGCGCCACGCCACTACCGGTGGAAGTGGTCGTGCGTGGCTACATCACCGGGGTCACCTCCACCTCGCTGTGGCAGCAGTACGCGGATGGAGCGCGCACCATCTACGGCCACCGGTTCCCCGACGGGCTGCGCAAGAACACCTCGCTGCCGTTCGCGCTGGTCACGCCCACCACCAAAGCGGAGCACGGCGGGCACGACGTGCCGCTCACCGTCGCCGAAGTGCTCGAACGCGAGCTGGTGGCACCGAAGCTGTGGGGCCAGGCGGTCGAGGCCGCACTGCAGCTGTTCCGGCGCGGCCAGGAGGTCGCGGTCGATGCCGGACTCATCCTGGCCGACACCAAGTACGAGTTCGGCGTCGACGCCGACGGCAGCCTGATCCTCATCGACGAGATGCACACGCCTGACTCGTCGCGCTACTGGGTGGCCGACAGCTATGCCGCTCGCCTCGCAGCCAGCGAAGAGCCGGAGAGCCTCGACAAGGAAGTGGTGCGCCGCGCGCTGCTCGCCACCGGCTACCGCGGCGACGGCGAACCACCCGCACTGCCCGACGAGGTGTGGCAGCAGACCAGCGAGCGCTACATCGCTGCACACGAACGACTCACCGGAACCACCTTCCAGCCTGGCGCCTACCCCGTCGGCCCTCGCATCCTGGAGCACCTGCACCATGTTTCCTGACACGCCCGTCCACGTCCGCCGCGACGACCAGCACGCCCACCTTCACGACCACCTTCACGACCACCTTCACGACAACCAGTACGACGATCAGCCGAAGGAGGAGTGCGGCGTGTTCGGCGTCTCCACGCCGCACGGCGAGGGCATCGCGCAGCTCGCGTTCTTCGGCCTGTTCGCACTGCAGCACCGCGGCCAGGAAGCGGCGGGCATCGCGGTGAGCGACGGCAGCCGAGTGCGCTGCCACAAGGAGACCGGGCTGGTCGCGAACGTGTTCACGCCGGCCACCATGGCCACGCTCACCGGCTACCACGCCATCGGCCACACCCGCTACAGCACCACCGGCGCCAACGCGAACCGCAACCACCAGCCGTTCCTCGTGGAGACGATGCACGGCCCGCTCGCGGTGGCGCACAACGGCAACCT
>CAZWCU010000318.1:0-3420 GCA_964632715.1 uncultured Bifidobacterium sp.
GCAGCGCTCGGGCTCGCACCTCGTGGGCGTACGCGAGGTCGAAGTCGACCAGCCCGTGCTCGACGCACCCGGCGAGGCACGCGTCGGCGTAGTGCAGCGAGCGGTCGGCCTGGCCGGCGAGCAACAGCGCCTTCGCCAACATGTACGCGGCGCGCACCTCGTTGACGGGGCCGGCGTCCTTGGCGCGCTGCCAGTGATACGCGGCGGCGTATGCGCGGCGCAGCATCTCCTCGTCGTTGGCCGGGGTGCGCTCGGCTTCGATCATCTCCCACACGCTGTTGTTGCACTCGATCGCCTGCGCGCGATGCCACTGCCCGTTCACGTCGTCGCTGTTCTCGGGCCCGGCGAGCGTCTCGTCGGGCAGCACCTCGCCGGTCTCGAGCAACGTCTTCAGGTTGTCGAGGATCCACACCCAGCCGTACTGCACACGGCCCCACGTGATCGGGCTGCGGGCGAGATCGCTGTGCACCACGTCGACGCGGGTGAGACCTTCACCGGCAGCGGTGAGCACCCACTCGACGCGCGACGGCGGCTCCTCCGCCATCGCCGCGTCGTACATGAATCTCCACGTGGTGACCAGACGGTTCGGCGCCTCGGCCACCTCGATGACCCCTTCGACGGCGTCGTCGCCGCCGGCCATCACATAGCGCATCTCGCTGCCCGGCTCCAGCGACGACTGGAACGCCGTGCCGTGGAAGTAGCGGCTGGTGAACTCGGGGTCGGTGATGCCCTGCCAGACCTGCTGCTGGCTGGCCCTGATGTAGATGCGGTAGCGGTGCGGGGTCATGCTGTCTCCTGACGGGTCTCGCCCTCGAGCTGCTGCTGCAGGCCGGTGAGCGCGCGGGTGAACGGTCGTGCGTACTTGCCGATCCAACGATCGGCGAGCTGCTGGATGGGGACCGGGTTGAGGAAGTGCAACTTGCTGCGGCCGTCGCGGTGAGCGATGACGAGGTTGGCCTCCTCGAGGATGGCGAGGTGCTTCATCACGCCGAACCTGGTCATCTCCGGCACCTGCGCGCAGAGCGCCTGCACGGACTGGCCGTCGAGTTCGAACAACGCATCGAGCAGCGCGCGACGGGTGGGATCGGCGAGCGCCCGGAACACCGGGTCGTCGGTCGAGTCACGTGCCGTCACGGGTCCGACCATACGTGACCATATGGTCACATGTCAAGCGGATCATTCTTGACTGGAATAGTCGGGTATCGCGGTACTGTTGGAGGCAGCACAACCCGTCTGCAAGGAGCACACCATGCCTGTTCGTCTCGGCGACACCGCCCCCGACTTCACCGCCGCCACCACCCAGGGCGAGATCAACTTCCACGAGTGGTTGGGCGACTCGTGGGGTGTCCTGTTCAGCCACCCGAAGGACTTCACGCCGGTCTGCACCACCGAGCTCGGCTACGTGGCCAAGATCAAGCCCGAGTTCGACAAGCGCAACGTGAAGGTCATCGGCCTCAGCGTCGACAGCGTCGAGAGCCACGTGAAGTGGGAGAGCGATATCGGCGAGACCCAGGGCACGCCGGTGAACTTCCCGATGATCGGCGACCCGGACCGCACCGTGGCCGACCTCTACGACATGATCCACCCCAACGCCAACGACACGCTCACCGTGCGCTCCGTGTTCGTCATCGGGCCCGACAAGAAGGTGAAGCTGACGCTCACCTACCCCGCCAGCACCGGTCGCAACTTCGACGAGATCCTGCGCGTCATCGACAGCCTGCAGCTCACCGCCAACTACAAGGTGGCCACGCCAGCCAACTGGAAGGACGGCGACGACGTCATCATCGGCGGCGCCGTCAGCGACGAAGACGCGAAGCAGCTGTTCCCGCAGGGCTGGACCACCGTCAAGCCCTACCTGCGCGTGCTCCCCCAGCCCAACAAGTAATCGGGCCACCTCGCTACGGCGCCGGCGCCACCACGGTCACGCCGTGCGTGGCGCACGCTTCGGCGAACCGAATGTCGTACGTGACCACTCCGTCGAGCGCGTCGCCCAGTTGCATCGCCGCGGCCAGGTGCAGCGCATCCAGCGATCTCAGCAGCGCAGCGTCGAGCAGTGCCGCGCGTTCGCACACCGCAGTGGTGAGCGTCAACAGCGCCACGCCATCGAGCACCTGTCGCGCCCGAACCATCTCCCGCGGGGCCGCGCGACGGACCGCCCGCAGCAATTCGGTGCGCGTCAGGTCGCTCGACACCACCGCCGCGTGGCCCTGCAGCCACTTCTCGAGCGCTCGCGTCTCCGGCTCGGCCAGCACCAACTTCACCAGCGCAGAGGTGTCGAGGTACCAGGCCATGAACGTCCGTCAGCGATCGTCGGCGTCGCGCATGGCCGCCAACTCGGCCGACAGCGATGCCTCTCCGGCCTTTCGACGACGGGTTGGCGACAGCGACGACAGCGCACTGCGAGCGGGCCGCATCTCGCCTGACTCAGCGAGCTGCGCCAGCGGGTCGTCGAGCAGTGGCACCAGCCGAGCCACGGGTCGGCCACGGTCGGTGACGACCAACGACTCGCCCGCAGCCGCCTTGCTCACCATCTGCGATGCATTCTGCTTGAGTTCCCGAACGCCGATCGAGCCCATGTGCTACATGGTAGCACATGACACGGGCGCCGATCAACGCTTCCAGGGCGGGCGGTTCTCCTTGCGGAGCACGAACCGCAGGCCGCTCCACGTGTCGTCGATGGCGCACACCTTGTTGTCGACCCAACCGGTCTTCAGCAGGGTGGCGCGCAGCGCGTCTTCGGTGATGTCGGTGGCGACGCCACTGGCCTTCTTCGGCCAGGCCACCCACACCGCGCCCGCGGGCTGCGCCGCATCGGTGAGCGTGGGCCACTCGTCGCGGAGCGCGGACCGCTCGGTGTAGAACGCGACGATCACATCGATCGGAGCGATCAGGTTGCGCTGCCAGATCGACTCGCCGTGGTCGCCCAGCGTCTCCTTGAAACCCGGTGGCGCGTGCAGCACCGTGAACACCACATCGCCGACGACACCCAGCTTCTTGGGCAGCGGCGTGCCCGAGTAGCCGGCGCTCATCTCAACCCGCTGTTGCACATCACTCGGTCGACCTCGATCTGGATGACGACTCGATCGTCGCGTTCCTTCGGTTGACGGTAGCGCTGCGCGTAGGCGGCCACTGCGCTCGCCACCGTGTCGGGGTCGTCGAGCACTCGCACCGACCCCTCGAACGTGACCCACCGCCCACCGTCGACCTGGGTGACGCTGGCCCTCCCGCCGCGCCGCGCGTTCGCGGCCTTCACCGACGGGGCGAAGGTGATGACGCGCACGGCGTGCTCGGTGAGCGTGAAGCCGACGGGCACCGCGTGCGGCGAACCGTCGGCGCGCTGGGTGACCAGCACGGCGGTGTGCCGTTCGGCGACGAACGCGGCGAGAGCCGGCGAGAGCTGCATCAGCCGTCGGCCGCGAT
>CAZWCU010000319.1:0-3415 GCA_964632715.1 uncultured Bifidobacterium sp.
CGGCGCAGCAGTACAACCTGGAGAAGATGCTCGGTAGCACCGCGCTCGACCGCACTGCGGTCATCCTCGACATCTTCGCTCAGAACGCACACACCCTGGAGGGCAAGGCACAGGTGGAGCTGGCGCTGCTCCGATACCGGTTGCCACGGCTCCGTCGCGGCGCCAAGGCGAACCTCGCCCAGCAACGTGGTGGCGTCGGCAGCCGGTTCGGTGGCGGCGAGACCAAGCTCGAGGTGGATCGCCGGCGGATCATGCGCCGCATCACCAAGCTCGAAGGCGACCTGAAGGATCTGCAGCACACCCGTCAGCTGCAGCGCAAGAGTCGCAGCCGCAGCGGGCTGGCCGCGGTCACCATCGTCGGCTACACCAACGCCGGCAAGTCGACGTTGCTCAACCGGCTCACGCAGGCCGGTGTGCTGGTCGAGGATCGCCTGTTCGCGACGCTCGACCCCACCACTCGCCGGTTGTCGCTGCCCGGCGGCGAGCCGGTGCTGCTCACCGACACGGTCGGCTTCGTCCGCCGTCTGCCGCACGGCCTGGTGGAAGCGTTCAAGAGCACGCTCGAGACCGCCGGCATGGCCGACTTCCTGGTGCACGTGGTCGACTGCGACGCACCCGACCCCGACGGCCAGATCGCCGCGGTGCGCGAAGTGCTCGCCGAGATCGACGCACTCACGGTGCCGGAGCTGTTGGTGTTCAACAAGTCCGATGTCGCGCCCGACGTGGCCGCCGAGCTGCAGGCACGTCATCAAGGCTCGGTGGCGGTGAGCGCGAAGACCGGTGACGGGATCGACACGTTCCTGCAGGTGCTCGCCGATCGCCTGCGTTCCATCACCGCCGTCGTCGAACTGCTCATCCCGTACGAACGCGGCGACGTGCTCGCGTCGGTGCATCGCGAGGGCGAGGTGGTGTCCACCTTCCACGACACCGATGGCGTGCGCGTGCGAGCTCGCCTGGCCGATGCGTCGGCCGGTCGTCTCGCCGAGTTCGTCGTGCCTTCCGCCTGACCCGCGCCATCGGGCAGGATGAGCAGTGCCATGACCGATCTCGCCGGCTTCGTCCCTCCTCCATATCCCTACGACCGACTCGATCGTCTCGCGCCGCTGGCCGCCGCACTCGACGGCGGAGTGGTCGACCTGTCCATCGGCACCCCGTGCGACCCGCCGCCCCCGGCCGTGATCGAGGCGTTGGGTCACAGCAACGCCGAGCGTGGCTATCCGGCCAGCATCGGCAGTGAACCGTTGCGGTCCGCCATCCGAGCGTGGCTGCATCGCCGCTTCGGTGTCGAGGTGCCGCTGGCGCAGATCGCCGCGTGCGTCGGCACGAAGGAGTTCGTGGCCACCACGCCGCAGTACCTCAAGCTGCGCACACCCTCTCGCGACACCGTGCTGTACCCGGCCGTCGCGTATCCCACCTACGAGATGGGCGCGGTGCTCGCCGGCTGCCGCGCGGTCGCCGTGCCGGCCGCGGCCGACGGCGGCATCGACCTCGCGGCCATCGACCCTGCCGACGCTGCACGCGCGTTGATGCTGTGGGTGAACAGCCCGTCGAACCCCACCGGCGCGCTGAGCGACCTGGCGGCCGCGGCCGCGTGGGGCCGCGCGAACGACGTGCCGGTGTTCAGCGACGAGTGCTACGTGGAGTTCACGTGGGACGGCCCGCCGAGCACCATCCTGCACTCAGGTCTCGACGGTGTCGTCGCCGTGCACTCGCTGTCGAAGCGGTCGAACCTGGCCGGCGTGCGCGTCGGCTTCTACGCCGGCGACCCCGAACTGGTCAACTACCTGAAAGAGGTGCGCAAGCACGTCGGCATGATGGTGCCCGGCCCCGCGCAGGCTGCGGGTGTGGCCGCGCTGGCCGACGACGAGCACGTGGTGGTGCAACGAGACCGCTACCGCCGGCGCCTCGAACGCTTGGCGTCGGTGCTGTCGCAGTGGTCGGGCCTCACCATCCCGATGCCCGCTGGCAGCTTCTACCTGTGGTTCGACGCACACGACGGCTGGGCGTTCGCCGAGCGTCTCGCTCGCGAGGGCGGCGCGTTGGTGAGCCCGGGCGACTTCTACGGAGCGGGCGGTGCACACAACGTGCGCGCTGCCGTGGTACAACCTGACGACCGGGTCGAACTCGTCGCTCAGCGACTGGGGGTGCACTGATGTCATATCAACCGCAACCACCGATGGGTGGGGTACCTCAGCCGGGTGGCCAGCCGCCCATGCAGGGGGGCATGCCGCCCGGGTACGCGGGCGCGCCACCGGTGCAGCACATGGGAGTGCCGCAGTCCGCGCCGGCTCCCGCGGCATCGCCCGGCAAGCCGCTGAAGATGGCCGGCATCGGCCTCGCCGTGGCCGGCGTGGTCATCGGCGGCGCGATGTTCGTGCTCAGCGGCTCCACCGAGGAGGAGACGGTGAAGAAGTTCGCTCGCGCACCCGCGGGCTGCACCACCACCCTCGAGTTCGACAAGACCTCGGCGTTCACGCTGTACATCGAGACGAAGGGTTCGGTCTCCGACGTCGGTGGCGACTGCGGCGCCAACGGCACCTCGTACGAACGCGGCGACGACGACCTGCCGGCCGTCACGCTCACGCTGGTCGACGAGGCCGATCAGCCGATCTCGCTGTCGGCAACCTCGGGGCCCTCCTACGACGTCGGTGGCTTCGCCGGGCAGGGCACGCAGCGAGTGCAGATCTCCGCACCGGGCACCTACCGCCTCACGGTCGACAGCGCCGACACCGATTTCGCCATCGCGATCGGGGGCGCTCCCGACGCCGACAGCTCGTCGATGCAGTCCACCGGCATCATCATCGCCGTCGCCGGCCTGCTGCTCGGCGGGCTGCTGTTCCTGCTCGGCAGCCGCAAGGGTCGCCCGACACCGGCCGCGGCCGCGCCCGGTCAGTGGCAGCAGGGTCCCGGATACCAGCAGGGCTACCCGCCGCAGGGCACGGTGCCCGGCTACCAGCCGCAGCAACCGGCGTACACGCCACCGCCACAACCCACGTACCAGCAGCCGCCACAGCCCACCTACCAGCAGCCGCAGCCGCCACAACAGCCACCGCAGCAACCGCCGCCGGGCCAAGGGTGGGGCGCACCACAGCAGTGACGCGAACGAGCCGACTCAGCGGGGGCTGAGTCGGCTCGTGTCGTGCTGAACGGGTGGTGGGGTCAGAGGCGGCGCATGACCGTGACGACACGGCCGAAGATCTGCACCTGGTCGGCGCTGAACACCAATGGCTGCAGCCGCGGGTTGGCGGGCACCAGGGTGACCGTGTTGCCCTTGCGCTGGTAGGTCTTGACCGTGGCCTCTTCGCCGGGGATGCCGGCGATGACGATCTCGCCGTTGTTGGCGGTCTCCTGCGCACGGGCGACCACGAAGTCGCCGTCCATGATGCCGATCTCGATCATCGAGTCGCCACGGACC
>CAZWCU010000320.1:0-3410 GCA_964632715.1 uncultured Bifidobacterium sp.
TGTCGTACATGCGGAAGTAGTTCTGCAGCGTGATTGTCGCGAGCGTCTGGTTCTCTTCCTTGATCTTGACGCCCTCCTTCGCCTCGACGGCCTGGTGGATGCCTTCGCTCCAGCGGCGACCTTCGAGCACGCGACCGGTGAACTCGTCGACGATCTTCACCTCGCCGTTGGCGATGATGTAGTCCTTGTCGCGCTTGTACAGCTCCTTGGCCTTCAGCGCCACCGACATCTGGTGCACCAGGTTCTGCTGCACTTCGTCGTACAGGTTCTCGATGCCGAGCGCCTGCTCGACCTTCTCGATGCCGGCCTCCAGCGGGACGACGACGCGCTTGTCTTCCTCCACCTCGTAGTCCACGTCGCGGCGCAGCGAGCGCACGATGCTGGCGAAGCGGTAGTAGAGCTTGGCGGCGTCGGCCACGCGACCACTGATGATGAGCGGCGTGCGCGCCTCGTCGATGAGGATGCTGTCGACCTCGTCGACGATGGCGAAGTTGTGGCCGCGCTGCACCTTGTCGAGCAGCGTGCCGGCCATGTTGTCGCGCAGGTAGTCGAAGCCGAACTCGTTGTTGGTGCCGTAGGTGATGTCGGCGGCGTAGCTGAGGCGCTTCTCGGCCGGACGCTCCTTGAAGCCGGGCACCACCAGGCCGACGTCGAGGCCCATCCAGTTGTGGATGCGGCCCATCCACTCGGCGTGGAAGCGGGCCAGGTAGTCGTTGACCGTGATGACGTGCACGCCTTTGCCGCCGAGGCCGTTGAGGTAGGCGGGCAGGGTGCTGACCAGGGTCTTGCCCTCGCCCGTCTTCATCTCCGCGACCCAGCCGAAGTGCAGCGCGGCGCCACCCATCAGCTGCACGTCGAAGTGGCGCTGACCGATCACGCGCTCGGCGGCCTCGCGCATCACCGCGAAGGCGTCGACCAGCAGGTCGTCGAGGCTCTCGCCGCGCTCGAGGCGCCCGCGGAACTCCGCGGTCTTGCCACGGAGGGCGTCGTCGGAGAGTGCCGCGGTTTCGGCGGAGCGCGCGTTGATGTCGGGAACGAGGCCCTCAAGGGCCTTCAGCTTCTTGCCTTCACCGGCGCGGAGGATGCGATCGAGGATGCCCATGCGGGTAGTGAGCCTACCGGCGGCCCCGCAGTGAGCCTTGGCATGCCCCGGCGCCGCGGAGGAGTCGGGGTCGACTCCCCGCGGTGCGTGGCGACCATCCGAGTGCCAGCGGCCCGACGGGGTGCACGCTGCCACTCGGATGGCACCGTGACACTCGGATGGCACCGTGACACTCGGATGGAGCGCTGGCACTCGGATCGGGGCTCGCTTCGACGGACCACTCGCACTCACGGCAGACTCGGCCCATGCCGGCGGCCGTGATCGACACCGTGATCTTCGATGTGGGCGGCGTGCTCGCCGAGACCGGTCGACACAGCGACTTCAGCAAACGGTTCCCGCCGGAGGTGGCCGAACAGGTGACCCGCCTGTTCCTGGGCGACTACGCCACCGACGGCGACCACCCGTGGCACCGTCTGGAGCGCGGCGAGATCACGCTCGAGGAGAACCGGCGACTCAACAAGGCAGCGCTGGAGGCGGTGGGCATCGCGATCCCGCCGCCGCCGTCGGGTGGCGCGCCGATGATCGAGTTCCGCCCCAGCGAGCCGATGATCGCGCTGGTGCACGAGCTGCGCAACGCCGGCTTCCGGCTGGGCGTGCTGACCAACAACGTGGCCGAGTTCCGCGAGCACTGGCGCACGCTGCTGCCCTTCGACGAGCTGTTCGACGACGTGGTCGACAGCCACGAGGTGGGGCTGCGCAAGCCCGACCCGGCGATCTATCAGCTGGCTCTGGCCAGGCTGGGCGCCGAGGCCGGACGCACCGCCTTCCTGGACGACGTGGCGAGCAACGTCTCGGCAGCGGAGGGCGTGGGGATCCGCGGCGTGTGGGTGGACGTGGATGCCACCGACGCCATCGAGGCCGTGCGCCGCCTGGCCGGCCTCATCGACTGAAGCGCCGACGGGGTGGCGGCTGCGGCCGCGCAGATGACGGTGCCGACGCCCGCCTGCAGCAGCGCCTCGCGGGCGGCGGTGAGCGTGGCGCCGGTGGTGACCACGTCGTCGATGAGCAGCACGCGCAGCTGCCCGCGCGAACTGCGGGCACGGAACGACGGCCCACGGAGCCGCTCGGCCCGACTGTGCCCGGTCTGCGAGCCGCCGTGGCTGCGGTAGAGCAGCCGCCGACAGGGCACCTTCAGCTCGGCTGCCACGGCGCGAGCGAGCAGCTCCGCCTGGTCGTACCCGCGGCGACGGGCGCGAGCCCCACTGGTGGGAGCCCAGGTGACCACGTCGACCGAGGGAACGCGCAGGCGGCGCACCATCAGCCGTGCGACCTCACGCGCGACGGCTCGGCGATTGCGGTACTTGAGGCCGTGCACCACCTGGCGAGCCACCCCTTCGAAGGCCAGCGCGGCCATGATGCCCGACTGGTCGACGTGTGACGGAGTGGCGGCCAGCGAGAAGCGGCAACGGTGGCAGAGCGACTCGCCGGGTTGGTTGCAGCCGGCGCAGAGTGTGGCGAAGAACATGGTGGAATTGGTACCAGGAGGGTGTCACAGAGTTCCGGTAGGTTCGCCCGATGACCATCGTCGGCGCACCCGCGGCCCCTGCCACGGGGTGGGCACGGTTCTTCCTGCCGCTGCCCAGCGACCGTCTCGCCCAGCGCATCGCCCGCTGCCTGCTCGGGCTCACCCTGTTCGGGTTCGGCATCAGCTGCTTCCTCACCGCCGAGCTCGGCCTCGCCGCCTGGGACATCTTCCACCAGGGCCTGGAGCGCAAGACCGGCATCCCCATCGGGCTCATCATCGAGATCACCGGCGTGTTCATCCTGCTGCTGTGGATCCCGCTGCGCGAGCGCATGGGCCTGGGCACGCTGCTCAACGCCATCCAGATCGGCCTGGTCGTGTTCCTCATCGACGACCACCTGCCCACCACCGACGTGCTGGCGTCGCGAGTCGGCTACATGCTGCTGGGCCTGCTGGCGGTCGGCCTCGGCTCAGGGCTGTACATCGGCGCCGGGCTCGGCTCTGGTCCTCGCGACGGTCTGATGCTGGGCCTGTCGAAGCGCGGCATCAGCGTGCGCATCGCGCGCACCGTCATCGAGCTCACCGTGCTGGCCGCCGGCCTGCTGCTCGGCGGCACCATCGGCATCGGCACCCTCGCGTTCACCTTCGGCATCGGCCCGCTCGTGCAGTTCTTCCTGCCCCGCCTGCGCCTGAAGGGCGACACGATCGTCCTCGCCAACGCCCACTGAGTCCAGACGCGAGTGTGGGCAGGAATCGTCTCGAACTACGAGACGATTCCTGCCCAGAAACTGCTAGTACCTGTAGTGGTCGGACTTGAAGGGGCCGCTGGGGTCGATGCCCAGGTAC
>CAZWCU010000321.1:0-3330 GCA_964632715.1 uncultured Bifidobacterium sp.
GGCCGCGACGCCTGTTCACCCTTGGGTCGTAATCTGTGCATTCTGATTGGCGGTTTCGGGCGCGGATCGGGAACATGGCGCGATTGCCGGTCGGGAACACGTTGACCGACACGATGCGTTCGGGCGCTGGACGGGGTGGGGTGGATCGGCGAGCGAGCGCGCGAGGTGCGGGCTCGGGAATCGAGACAGCGGTCATGTCGCACACGGAGACGGGACGATCGACGAGCGGTCGCAGCGGTCGGCCGGGGCGGGCTGCGTCGATGATGCCTGACGGGTTCATGTCGGAAACGGTGGCCGCGAATCTTCGACGAGCCCGGCGGAGTCGCGGACGGTAACAGACGGAGCTCGGCCGGCGCGTGGCGCCACTGCTCGATGGGCTGGCGCTGACGCAAGCTCAGGTGTCAGCGCTTGAACTTGGACGGACGCACCTGACCTTCGACTTGCTCGTCGTGTTCGCACTCACGCTGGACGTGTCGCTGGTCGACCTCGTCAGCCCGATGGCAGAGGTGCCGGTTCCCGCGTGGGCGTTCGCGGCGTTCGCGAGGCCGTCGCTGATTGCGGTGTCCGACGGTGAGTTGATCGCCGAGGTGGGCCGGCGGCTCCGACTCTGAATGCGTTGGTGGCACGTCGTGACGCGCGACGGATTCTCGAGGGGTGGGGTGACTCTGCGTCGAGGACGCGCCGGGCGGGCTCGACTCTCGGGAGGTCGATGATGCGATCAGAAGCGGTGAGCTCGCTGCGGAGCTGGGCCAAGGATCGGCTCGGTGAACAGGAGGATCTGCTGCGCTCGGTAGAGCGGGCAATTGCGCGGTTGGCGGAGCTTGACGACGAGCGCTCGCAAGTGGTCGAGACGATCGGTGCATGTGTTGTCCGTCTGGGTGAGCTCGGTCTCGACGAGCAACAAGTCGCAGCGTTCGTCGGAGTCGAACTCGCCGCGCTGCGTGCCGGCCGATCGAAGCCCGCCGGCACCGTCCCGACGCGTCGCGCGTCGGCTGCTCCGGTGAACGGCGAGGTGCTGTCGTGACCGGAACGAATCCCGTCGACGAGTGGTTCGCCCGGAACCCGCGTCGTTCCAGTCCCGAGGTCGACTACGGGCAACGTTGGACCTCGACTCGCGAACCGGGCGTCGAGTGGCGGATCGCCTGGAACACCGGCACGGGCGAGATGTACGCGGCGCGGCGCGATTACGCCGATCTGCATGTGCTCGGCATCGCTCGCACCTTCGCTGAAGCGGAGTCGGCACTACAGGGATGGGCGAGCCGCGCCAACCAACCAGGCGGGCTCGACTGGGCGATCGAACGAACCCGTGATCTCACCGGCGACGGCGAACTCTCGCTCCACCTGTCACGGCTCCGTTCCGACCTCACCCAGCTGGCCTTGCATCCGGAACCTCTCGGTCGTGAAGGGCTGTCGGTCGAGCTCTGAGCGACTGTCGCGCGCCGGGAGGGGCACGCTTCGGTCGCTACCGTGGGACGATCGGCATCAAGCGTGCTTCGTCTCTCGTCACTATTGCGTCCTGGTCATGACGGCTGTGTTGGTGTTCACCGATCAGTTCATCGCTGACATGCACCGTCGCTTCGCCGCGAAGCCGGCAACGCACCGAGAGGACATTTACTTCGTCGCGACGTCGTCTGAGCGGAGCGGCCTTCGGCAGTGGATCGAGCAAGCCGTCGCTCGTGTTCCTGAACCCGGCAGAACGAAGTTGATCTCGCGACTGCGGGCCGACGAGCACTTCATCAACACGCTCAACGAGCTGGCGGTTGGCTCGATGCTGCAAAGCGTCGGAGGTGAGGTGTTGTACGAGCATGAGCTCGAGGGGATGACCCCCGATTGGTACGTGACCAGTGGCGGCAACAACGCGCCGCTCGTGGTCGAGGTGTGGAACAAGAATCACGCGCAAGGAAGCGCGTCGCGTCGCCGGCTGTGGCTCGGGCTCCAGCGACGCGTCCGACAGATCCCTGCGGGGGTCGTGCTCAACGTGATCGCAGTTGGGCGCAAGGGGCCACCGTCCGCCGATGTCGCCAAGAAGGTTGGCAGCGAACTGCGCGGATGGCTTCTCAGTGGGGATGCGGGTGTTGGGAGTCAGCAAGAGTTCGATGGCTACCGTTTCCGAGTTGCCGCTCGTACGGCCACGAGCGATGGGCCTGCGGAGATGACGCTTCCGGGTGAGGGTGGCGCGTTCACGACGGTCGAAGCGCGCGAGGCGATCGCGACCAAGGTGCGGCGGTACGAGCAAGTTGTCGCCAGTAGAGGGGAGGCGTTCGTTGTCGTGGTCGGCCACGAGGTCGGCACTCCGATCAGCCGGGATGC
Organism: uncultured Bifidobacterium sp.; assembly: GCA_964632715.1. Taxonomy (GTDB): domain Bacteria; phylum Actinomycetota; class Acidimicrobiia; order Acidimicrobiales; family Ilumatobacteraceae; genus UBA668. The sequence continues at coordinate 2,311 of CAZWCU010000321.1, forward strand.
CATGCGCGATCTCGTAGCCGGTCGTCAGGGTTTCGAGGTCGCCTTCGATCCGCTCCTCGACGGCGAGTTTCTCGACGTGACGTTGCCGATGAACGTGGTGGACGTCCCGATCTCGCTGTCGGCTGCCGTCAGCTCTGTTGGATGGGTGGAGGTCGTGCTCGCTGATAGCGCAGACGACCCGCCCGCGGTCAGCTTGGATCTGTGGCCCAACCCGGCGCGTCGTATCAGCACGCCGTCGATTCCCGGTTCGACGCTGCACGCGTGACCTGTTCGCGCCGACGGGAAGCCCGCACCGAGCATCCGGGTGAGCGGGCCGAGCTCCGGGCGCTACCATGGTTGTCGGCTTCCCCGCTGTTGATGTGTACGACGCGTGAGGAGGTGTGCGATGGATTCGATGCCACGGTTGGTGGTGCTGCGTCTCGTGAACGGGGTGGTGCTCGATCATCCCTTCGCCGGCGAGGTGCGGTTCCCGTTGTGGGCGGCGACTTTGGACGCTGACGCGACGGATCCATTCGGTTGGCGGCGTTCGTTGTGGCCCGTGGCGCCGGGTGGGCGGGGGTGGGTTCCGCAGGTGCTGCATTTCGGTGATGTTGTCGAGTTCGGTTCGTATCACGATCCGGTGCAGCGTTGGTTCGGCTGGTACACGCACCATGCCGGGGATGGGATCATCGTCACGGGACCGTTCGCATCGCCGAGCGACGCTTCGTTGGATGCCGAGCCGACCCGCCGCGAGTTCGAGTGTCGGGCGATGCTCGACTATCAGCGATCGCGGCTGCAGGCCGCAACGCAGATCGGCTGACGGTCCAGCTGTCCACGGCACCTGGCCCGAAGGGCCGGTCACGTCACCCACTGACGCGGTCTGTCGCCGCGATCGGGCGAGGCGACAGCCGGCGGCGGATCAGTAGTCGCTCGGAAACAGAACCGTTGTGGTGGTGGGTGGTTGGTCGAGGTCGTCGGTGATGATCCAGACGGTTGGGTCGGGGTTGCCGCCGGCGAGGTGGGTGGGGATGGGGTAGGCGG
>CAZWCU010000322.1:0-3218 GCA_964632715.1 uncultured Bifidobacterium sp.
GTTCTTGAGCGGCGATACGTTTTTGAAAATCTTCTCGCTCAGTGATCCGTGCCAAGCGCCAGTCATAAAGCGGGGACGCACAGCGAACTAGGTGACCCCTCGTCCGCCGAGTTCGAGGACGTCGCTACGCTTGAACCCGGAGCCATTAGCAGGCTCCAACGCCGGACGCCTCAGCGGATCAATCCGTGTGGCGCCTTGCGGCACTGTCGGATGGAGGCTCGAGTTACGGAGTCGCCCCTTGCCGATCCGGTGAGAGGTGCGTGACGAGATTCGGCCCGTCGAAGTTGGGTCGCCGCTTCGGTGTGGCGACGTCGACCAGCCGTGGGGTCGGAGAGGGCCGCGAGCGAACCGACGACCGATCGACGGTGCGCTAGGTGCTGCAGCCGACGTACGTGATCGACCGTCGGGCACTCGGGGGCGCTTGAGGCGGCGGTTGGTCCAATTCGTCGGCGCGGTTCGCGCCGTGGCCGGCACGATTCCTGCACAGGATTGGGCCGTACTGGGCGGATCCGGACGAATCTGTCCCGCTCGTCATCCGCGGATTCGCTCGTCGAGCAGCGATTCTGGCCGGCGGGTGGGCGATCGAGTCGGCCGGGCTCGCTCGAATCGAGGCTTGGGTCGAGCCGAACAACGAGCCGTCGCAGTCGGTCCTGAGCGCTGCGGGATTCGAACCCGAAGAGCGTCTCCTTCCTCAAGATCGGTGATTCGAGATCGGACGCCCTCGAGTACGCCCGAATCGCCAGTTCAGACAGCTGACCCATACCGCCGGTTACACGGGTGAAGGGTGGCCGCGCGCTGGACCGCGCCGGTACGGGGGTGATGTGCACGTGGCCGTGGTCGATCGAGCCGCGGTGACGGGTGCCCTGTGTCGATTCTCCCTTGGCCCGGTTCGAGTGGGCGATCTGAAGCTCTCAGGCCGCCGAAGTACGCCCGGGTCGTCAGATGGTCTCGATGGTGAGGTGTGCGCGGGTGGCGTCGGCGATCTTGCGGATGTGAGTCGGGTTCGACGTCACCACGGCGTCGTGGCGGCGGATGGCTCCTTCGACGACGGTGACGTCGACGATGTCGTCATGTCCAGCGCGGGCTGCCAGCGTGCCGACGGCCTTTGCTTGTTCCTCGGTGAGAGGTTCTGTGGTGCACAGGGCCAGGAAGCGGGCGAGGCTCGTCTGGCGGGCCCCGCCGCGCCACGCTTCGGCGAGCACCGGCGTCGGCACGGTGGGGGAGACCTCGAGCGCGAGGAAGCCGGCGTGGAGCGCCCACATTCGTCGGTCGTTGCGGTCGGCGGCGATCAGCGCGCCGGTGTCGTAGGTGACGCCGTTCATTCAGGCGCTCTTGCGTGCCGGCCGGCGGCGGAGCATCGCCCTCGCTCGGGCGAGTCCGTCGGCGAGCTCATCGGACGTGAGGGCGCCGTGCTGGCGTTCCCACTCGGCGACGCCTTGGCGGCCGGCATCAAGTCGGAGACGATGGGCGGCGGTCTCGGCGATCCACGCGCTGACCGTCGTGCCCTCCGCGGTCGCCGCGACGTCGATCGCGTCGGCAAGGTCAGAGGGCAGGGAGATAGATCGCTTCTGTCGTTGCACCATGATGCGATGGTAGGACAGACGGTAGGACAACACAACGCGAAATCCTGCACATTTCCTGCACAGGACTCGGCCGTACCTGTCGGACGAGGGCGGATCAGACGGACACGGGCGGACTACGGCCGTGGACGTGAGCAGGGCAAACGGACTCAGCCGGACGTCTCGGACGCTGAAGTGAAATCTTAAACCCCCCTTCTCCGAGAGGGGAGTGTGGGTTCGAACCCCACCCCGGGCACCAGGCGGCATCGTCTGCGGCTCGACCGCATCGATGCACTGCTAGGTGCGTTATAGTGCACTCCGTGCCCGACGTTGCGAACAACCAGGTGGAGGTCGTGGCTGCTGGGGTGCGGCGTCGACGCCAGGAGCGCGGCTGGACGCTCGACACCGCCGCCAGTCGGCTCGGCGTGAGCCGCCGATCCCTGGCCCAACTCGAGGCAGGACAGGCGAACCCGTCACTGTCGACGCTGCTGTCGATCGCCGTCGGTTTCGACATCTCGCTGGTGGAGCTGCTCGCCGGTGACGACAAGCCGACGATCACGGTGCAGGCCGACAACGCGTCGGCGCCGGTGTTGTGGACCGGCGCGCACGGAGGCGAGGCCCGATTGCTCGTGGGATCCGATCCGCTCGAGCTCTGGCACTGGTCGTTGGCGCCCGGCGACGTGCGTTCCTCCGACGCCCATCGGCCGAACGCACGCGAGGCGCTCCTCGTCACCGCAGGGGCGGTCACGCTGACCGTTGGCTCGGGCGACCCGGTCGTGGTCAAGCGGGGCCAATCCGCACTGTTCCGGTCCGACGAGCCGCACGCCTATCGCAACGACGGCAAGTCCCTGGCCACGTTCGTGCTCGCCGTCCACGAGCCGAGCGGAGGCGTGCCGTGAGCGCGTGGTCTTCGTCGCAGGCCTGGAAGTGCAACGTCGGCGCTTCTCCGGAGGCCGCCCGATGAGCCGCGCCGTGCACGACTGGATCAACGGCTCGACCGTCGATCCTGCGATCTTCGAACGCTGGCCGGACTACCGGCTCGTGCTCGTTGCCGCCGAGGACGTCGACCCTCAGGAACTCGCTCAGGTGGCGGAGCGGATGCATGGTGACGCCTGCGACGCCGTCCGCGCCTCCCCGTCGAGCGAGCCCGACGCGCACACCCTCCGCTGGCACGCCGCCTATCGCGACTTCGGCATCAAGCCCCGCGTGGCGCGACCGAGCGTCGACGCGCTCGTTCGACGAGCCGCCTCCGACAACGGTCTCCCTCGCATCAACGCGCTCGTCGACCTGTACAACGCGATCTCGATCCTGCACCGCGTGCCGATCGGCGGAGAAGATCTCGATCGCTACGTCGGCCCCGCACGACTGACCCTGGCCACCGGGACCGAGCCGTTCCACACCACCGCCGACGGCGTTGCCGTCGTCGACCACGCGGAGCTCGGAGAGCCGGTGTGGATCGACGACGCCGGCATCACCTGCCGTCGCTGGAACTGGCGGCAGACCTCGCGAACCGCGATCCACGCCGACACCACGCGGGTCGGGTTCATCATCGATTCGCTCGACGCGCCCGACCATCGCGGAGCCGCGCTCGCAGCCGAACAGCTCGCCGGGCTGCTGCCGGATCCGGTGCTGCGCATCATCGACATCACCGCCGGCTGA
>CAZWCU010000323.1:0-3207 GCA_964632715.1 uncultured Bifidobacterium sp.
TGCTGCTCGCCACATGAGCCACATCGACGGACCCTTGCGCAGGGTGATCTCGCGCCGCACCTCGAACCCGAAGCGGCCGTAGAACGCCTTGTTCTGCTCCTTCGAGTTCTCCAGGTACATGCCCACACCTTCCTCGTCGGCGCGGTCCATCATCGGTTGCATCAGCGCCGCGGCGAAGCCCTTGCCGCGGTGGTCCGGGTGGGTGCCGAGGAACTCGAGGTAGTAGTGCGGCTCTGGCGCCTGCGCCTCGTGCGCCTTCTCCAACGTGCTCAGCACGCCGAGGTTCGGTGCCAACCGCCAGCCGTACAGCTTGAGGAACGTGGGCGTGTTGCGCACCACCTGGGAGAACGGGATCTTCCACTGGCCCGGAGGCGCCCACAGCGCCGCGGCCTCGTGACCGTGCGTCGTGTAGACGTGACCATGGGGCAGCTGGATCTTCTGGAACGCGGTGAAGAACGGCGTGACCTTCTGGGCAGAGACCGAGCGGCCACCGATGAGGTGCGCCTTCACCGGGTCGTCGTGGAACGCCAACGCCAACGTGTGCGAGATGGCCGCGCTGTCGGCGGCGGTGGCGTTGCGGACGGGCGAGGCATCGTTGGGCACCGGACGAGTCTTGTACGTTGCATCCATGAGCAACGACATCCAGCTCGGGTACAACAGCGGCTACTGGGGCAGCGGCCCGCCGGCCGGAGCACTCGATGCCATCAAGGAAGCGGAACGCCTCGGCTTCACCTCCGCGTGGACCGCGGAGGCGTACGGCAGCGACGCACTCACGCCACTGGCGTGGTGGGGCGCGCACACCGAGCGCATCCGCCTCGGCACCGGCATCGTGCAGATGAGCGCGCGCACGCCTGCCGCCACGGCGATGGCAGCGATGACGCTCGACCACCTGTCCGAGGGTCGCTTCATCCTCGGCCTCGGCGCCAGCGGCCCGCAGGTGGTGGAAGGGTGGTACGGCCAGCCGTACCCGAAGCCGTTGGCGCGCACGCGCGAGTACGTGGAGATCGTGCGCGAGATCGTGCGCCGCGATGCACCAGTCGACTTCCACGGTGAGTTCTACGACATGCCGTACAAGGCCGGCACCGGGCTGGGCAAGCCACTGAAGAGCACCATCCACCCGCGGCGCAAGGAGATCCCCATCTTCCTCGGCGCCGAGGGCCCGAAGAACGTGGCGCTCGCGGCCGAGATCTGCGACGGCTGGCTGCCGTTGTTCTTCAGCCCGAAGGAGAACTCGTTCTACCAGCGGTGCCTCGACGAAGGGTTCTCCAAGTCGGGCGACCCGACCAAGAAGGACCGCTTCGAGGTTGCGAGCACGGTGTACATCATCCCGGGCGACGACGCCGAGCAGTGCGCCGACTTCGTGCGGCCGTTCCTCGCGCTCTACGCCGGCGGGATGGGCGCTCGCGGCGCCAACTTCCACTTCGAGGTGTTCGCGCGCATGGGCTACGAAGACGTCGCACTGAAGGTGCAGGAGCTGTACCTGGCCGGCAAGAAGCAGGAGGCCGCCGCGTCGATCCCGCTCGCGATGGTGGAAGACGTCGCGCTCGTCGGCCCGCCCGACAAGATTCGTGGCGAGCTCGACCAGTGGAAGGAGTCGTGCATCACCACCTTCCTCGTCGGCGGACCGAAGGAGATGCTCCCCGTCTACGCCGACCTCATCCACGGGTGAGGCTCACGACGAGGTGCGCCGCGGCGCGACGTGCCCCATTGCTGCTGGCGGCATTGGTGGCCACGGCGTGCACCTCGGAAGCGGCGACGGCGCCGGTCGAGACGACCCCGGTCACCACCTCCTCCACCGCGGAGCCCACGACGGTGTTTCCCACGTCGGTGCCCAGCACCTCGATCACACCGTTCCCGACGTCGAGCGACGTCGCACTTCCCACGACGCCGATGTTCGACCCGAGCTACCTCGACACACCGATCGGCACGTGCGACACCATCACCGACGGCGCGATCGGCTACCGCAACGAGACCGGCACGATCGCCGAGCGGTACGAGCAGATCGGTGAGAGTGCACAGGGTCGCCCCATCTGGGCCGAGCACTGGGGCACGTCCGACGGCCCACAGGTGCTGGTGCTGGGGCAGGTGCACGGCGACGAGTGCGCCCCCGCATGGTTCGTGCGAGCCATCCGGAAGCGGCCGCCCACCACCTTCGGGATCTGGCTGGTGGCGACCGTGAACCCTGACGGGCTCGCCGCGCACACGCGTCGTACAGCCGACGACATCGACCCGAATCGCGACGGGTTCCGCCTGGAGACACCGGAGGCGAGGGCAGTGATGGCCGCGACCGAACGCTTCCGGCCAGCGCTCACCGTGCACGCGCACTCCCCGTACCAGTGGATCGGCGCGCACAACGGCGGGTTGGCGACGCAGGCCGCGCAGGCGATGTCCGACGCGGTCGGCTGGGGGCCGATTCCCAACGCCGGGCGTGTGGGCCGCGACGACCTCGCGTTCCTGTGGGAGGGGCAGGAGCGGGTGATCCCCGGCCACCCGTCGGTGCTCATCGAGTTCCCGGCAGTGGCCGAGGCCGAGTCGCCGGCGCCACCGGATCCAGCGCAGAAGGACGTCGCCACGGTCGCGGTGGTGGCCGACCTGGCAGTGACCATGCGCGACGCGCTGTATGCGGTGATGTCGGCGCAGTGACACCTTCGTCGGCGCGGCGGCCTCAGGGCTTGCGGCGCAGGCGCTCCACGTAGGCCTGCGCGCTGGCGCGACCCTCTTCGTCGCGCAGCCCGGCGTACAGCCCGTCGGCGTCGGCCCAGCTGCGGCCGGTGCCGACCATGCTCTCCGTGACCGCGTTGACGTGCGCCTTGGTCTCGAGCAACGCCAGCTTCGGCTTCGCGATCAGTTGTGCGACGAGGGCCTCCACCTCGGCGTCGAGGTCGGCCTCCGGAACGACTCGGTTGAGGAACCCGGCAGCCTTCGCCTCGTGAGCGTCGAACGGACGGCAGGTCATCACCAGTTCCTTGGTGAGTGCCGGACCGATCTCGCGCACCAGCCGCGGGATGCCGCCCCACGCGAGCGGGATGCCGAGATCGACCTCGGGGATGGAGAAGCGGGCGCTGTCGGCAGCCACGCGCAGGTCGCAGCCCGCGGCAACGATGAGCCCGCCACCGACGCACCACCCGTGGAGGCGAGCGACCGTGACCGCGCGCGTCTCGTCGAGCGCACGCCCCATGCGCCACCCGACCTGTCGGTCTTCCATCG
>CAZWCU010000324.1:0-1717 GCA_964632715.1 uncultured Bifidobacterium sp.
GCCAGCTCGCTGGTGGCGCTGGGGTAGATGTCGATGACCACCAGCAGTTCGAGCTGCTCGAACGCCTTGCGCAGTCGTTGCTCGCCGGCGATGGACAGCAGCGGGTTGCCGGCGACGACGACGAGCGCGCGGATCGGGTTGTCGCTGTCGAGGATGGCGTGCGAGAGCAGCGTGCCCGGCAGCGATCCGCGGCGGAGACGGCCGAACTCGGTGTCGGCGTAGCCCTGCTCGGGCACGCCCGCGCCGGCGCTAGCGTTGGGGTAGAAGCCGTCGCTCTTCAGGTTGCCGCCCACCACGTCGAGGCGGCCGGTGGCGAACGACAGCATGTGCACGAGCCAGTACGCCAACGTTCCCTGGCGGCCCATGTTGAGACCGGTGGATGCATGCACCGAGGCGCGAGGCGTGGCCACCCACGCGGCGGCGAGCTCGCGCACCACGGCCGCGTCGATGCCGGTGACCGCGGCGGTGCGGTCGGCGGAGTAGGTGGCGATGAACGCGCGCAGCTCCTGCACGTGGCTGCCGTGGCGGGCGACCACCTGCTCGTCGAAGCCACCGAGCAGGTCGATCTCGTGCAGCAACGAGGCCAGGAACCAGACGTCGGTGTCGGGGCGGATGAGCACCGTGTCGCCGATGCCCTTCTCCGGCGTCTCGATGCGCCGTGGGTTGACGAACACCATGCGCGCGTCGCGAGCTGCGGCTCGTCGCATCTCGCCGAGCACGTTCGGGATGGAGAAGAACGACGCCTGCGACGCCCGTGGGTTCTCGCCGATGATGAGGCACAGGTCGGTGTGCTCGAGGTCGGGGATCGGGTGCACCGTGCTGCTGCCGAACACGGCCTCGCTGGCGACGAACTTGTTGGCGCAGTCCTGCGTACCGGAGGAGAACGCGCGACGGATGCCGAGCGTGCGCAACAGGGTGGTGGTGTGCAGTTGGCCGAGCGCGTTGAACGCGGTCGGGTTGCCCACGTACGCGGCCACCGCGTCGATGCCGTGGAGGTCGATGATCGACTGCAGGCGGGTGCTGGTGTGCTCGATCGCGGCGTCCCACCCGACGGTGCTCCAGGAACCGTCGGCGGCGCGCAACTGCGGCGCGTCGAGCCGGTCGGGGTCGTGGTGCAGGTCGACGGCGGCGAGACCCTTGTGGCAGGCGAAGCCCTTGGTGACCGGATGCTCGCGGTCGGGGGTGAGCTTCACCAGGGTGCCCTCGTCGACCTGCGCGACGAGACCACAGCTGGGCTCGCAGATGCGACAGAACGTGCGGATCGATTCCACGACAGGGCTCCTCTCGGGTGACAGCGTCAGGCCGGGGCTGCCGCTGCGGCAGCCTTCTCTTCCATCGCGTCGGACAGTCCGGCGCGGTTGCGCAGTGGCCGCTCGGGCAGCACGATCGCGCAGATCAGCGCACCCACCATCGCCGCTGCACAGATCCAGTAGATGCGGCTCACGCCCAACGCGACGCTGTCCACCACCGCCTGGCGCGTGGCGTCGGGCAGCGCCGCGATCTCGGCGGGCGAGCGGATGAGGTCGGCCGCTTCGTCGGCGGGCACACCGGTGAGGCGGGGGATCTCGCTGCGGATGGTGGCGTTGAGGATGGTGCCGAACATGGCCATGCCGAACGAGCCACCGAGCGACCGGAAGAACATGACGGTGGCCGTGGCGACGCCGAGGTCGTGGAAGCCCACCGCGTTCTGGCTGGCGATGGACGTGGTGGTGAACAC
>CAZWCU010000324.1:1817-3144 GCA_964632715.1 uncultured Bifidobacterium sp.
GAGTCCTGGAAGTAGAGCGGCAGGAAGGAGCCGGCGCCGTACGTGATCATCCCCGCGAACAGTCCCATGAGGACGCACGCGCGCACCACCTTGTCGTGGAACAGACGCAGCGGGATCATCGGCTCCTCGGCGCGCCGTTCGGCCATGATGAACAGCACGAGCGTGACGGCCGCGACCGCGAACAGCGCCAGCACGTGGCGCTGGGTCCAGCCTTCGCTGCCCTCCTCGAGTCCGATCATCAGGCTGCCGATGGATGCGGTGAGCAGCGCGGCGCCGGCGTAGTCGAGCTTGGCCTTGCGGCGGGTGAAGGGCAGACGCAGCGCGAAGTGGCACACGACGGCGACGCCGAGGGCGAACGGCACGTTGATGTAGAAGATCCATGGCCAGGTGAAGTGGTCGATGATGAACCCACCGGCGAGCGGACCGAGCAGCGCGGCACCGACGAAGGCGAGCGTGAAGAAGCCGATGTAGCGGCCGCGCTCACGCGGGGGTAACACGTCGCCGAGGATGGCGAACGCGAGGGCCTGGATGCCGCCGCCACCGACTCCCTGCACCGCTCGGGCTCCGATGAGTTGACCCATCGACTGCGACGTGCCGCACAGGATGGAACCGACGAGGAAGATGCCCATCGTGGTCTGGAAGATGAACCGGCGACCGTAGAGGTCGGAGAGCTTGCCCAGCAGCGGTGTGGAGATGGTGGACGTGACGATGTAGGCGGTGCCCACCCACGCGAAGCTCTCGAACGCGTTGAACTGCCCTGCAATGGTGGGCAGGGCAGTGGCGATGATGGAGGTCTCGAGTGCAGCGAGCAGCACTGCCATCATCAGCGCGCCGAGTACGAGGTACAGGCGGCGCTGGGTGGACCCCGGGACAACGGATGCAGTGGAGTTCGGCCACTGTAGGCACGAGCGTTCGGGGGAGAACGACCCGTGCTCACCGCGTCCCGGGGCGACCCGGGTTCGCGTCGAACCTGGCGATCAGACCTGTTCGACGACGGTGGACTGACGGGCGAAGCGGGGCAGCATCAACGCTGCGAGCACCACGATCAGCCCGGCGACCGCGGCCAGCCACGCCATCGAGGACTCGAGGGCGAGGGACGTGTCGAACGACTCGGTCTGCACCGCGCCGACGAAGCCGGCGACGCCGAGGATGGCGCCGAAGAACAGCGCACCGGAACGCGAGCGGGTTGCGCCGGCGATGAGGAGGCAGACACCGATGGCGATCTCGATCAGGCCGAGCGTGGTGGTGTGCGTGAAGCCGAGCACCTCGACGATCGGGTCGGACATGTCGCCGTCGAACCCGCCGCGGGTGATCGCGATGAGGCCGA
>CAZWCU010000325.1:0-3142 GCA_964632715.1 uncultured Bifidobacterium sp.
CCCGAGCATCAGTCCCTTGACACGGCCGAGCCCGCGCGCTCCGACGACGAGCAGATCAGCCTCACGACTGGCCTCGATCAGGACGTGTGCAGCTGGGCCCTGGGCGATTCGAGCCTGTACCTCCACGCCGTCGCGTGACAACTCTGTCGCGAGCGCCTCGGTCGCGCGCCGCAACTTGGACTCGAGCTCGGACCAATCTGGCAGAACGACCATGCTGGACATCGCACCCATGGGGACAATCGGGACGGTCCACGTCGCGAGCACCGTGATGCGCACATCGCGTCCGACGGCTTGATCGATCGCCCACTCAGCAGCGTGCCGGGCGTTGTCAGATCCGTCCACGCCCACAATCCATGTCGATGTCATCTTCTCATCATGCCTTTCGCTCGGATTATGTAGTCTAATACTATGCGACTTGAAGTAACTCGCAAGAGCGATCTGGCGGTGCGAGCGTTGCAAACATTGGGCGCCTCGACCGGGCGGATGAAGGGTCCCGTGCTGGCCGAAGCGGTGGGCTCGACGCCGGGGTTCGTGGCGCAGGTGGTGACCCCGCTGATACGTCACGGCTGGGTGCGGTCCGATCCCGGGCCGTCCGGCGGGTATTCGCTGGCGGTCGCTCTGGACGCCGTGTCGGTGTTGGCGGTGATCGAGGCGATCGAAGGCCCAAGCGCCACAGGGCGCTGCGTGCTCGCCGACCGGCCCTGCAACGAGACCGGCACCTGCGCGCTCCATGTCCCGTGGTTGAGCGCCCGGTCGCAGCTGTTGGGGGCGTTGGCGGAGACGTCGGTGGCCGACGCTTCAACGACAGAAGGGGACACCTCGAGATGAGCACGATCGATGTGAATGCCACGCTGGCTGAGTTGGTGACTGGGAATCCGGCGCTGGCCGCCGAAGCAGCACTCGGCGACGACCGCGTGCCAGCGACGGTCGCGGAACTCGGCACAGTCGACATCACCGGTCGCGCGGGTGTGGTGTGGAGCCTGCCGCACGGCGCTGATCTCGACGCCAACCTCGTTCACCTCCACCCCGGCGGCAGCATCGACAGTCACGTCAACGATGAGGTCGACGTCGTGATTTCGATCATCGCCGGAGACGGCCAACTGGTCATCGGCGGCACCTCCCACCGGCTACGCGATCTGGTCGTCGCGTTGGTACCAAAGGGCGAGCGCCGCGAGATCCGGGCGGGTTCTGCCGGCATCACCTACCTCAGCATCCACCGCCGTCGCGCCCCACTGGGCATCACCCGCCGACCCACCACACCGACATGACCCCTGACGACGCCACGCCCGGTCACGGCATCCGCTGAGGGCCGCGATCTGGATGGGGAGGCTTGCTTCGTCGACGCCGCGGCACCCCTTGGCGCGTGGATCCTGGACGCCGGTACCGGAGCTGGGCGCGTCGGCGGCCGCGTTGCCGCGCTCGGTCACCTTGTGGTCGGTGTTGCCATCGATCCTGTGCTGATCGCTGCGGCTGAGCGAGCCCACCCCGGGCCGACCTGGCGGGCACGACATCTGGCGGAGCTCGATCTTCCCGCCGACGGCATCGCCGAGCGGTTCGAGGTGATCGTCGCCGCAGGCAACGTGATGACGTTGCTCGATCGGGGCACCCGGGCGAGGTCCTGCATCGGCTCCGCGTGCATCTTGCGTCCGAGGGTCGAGTCGTCGTTGGCTTTGGCGCTGGTCGTGGATACGGGTTCAACACCTTCTCGCCGATGCATCCTCGGCGGGGCTCGATGAGGAGCTGCGCTTCTCGACGTGGGATCCTCGCCCCTTCGCTGCGTCGTCGGACTTCCTCGTCGCCGTGCTGGCGTCTCGCTGACCAGACGTCAGGATTTCACCGCGGGTGTGTCGACGACCACTGTGTCACCGGAAGCGGGAACCGTTGCAGGCCAGCCGAGTTCGTGACGGATGCGTCGGCGGAGGGTGTCGGCGGCGCTGGCCTCGCCGTGCACGATGCTCACAGACGCGGGCGGCCGCGGCGCCGACGCAAGCCATGCCATGAGTTCGTCGGCATCGGCGTGGGCAGACAGAGTGTCGAGGTGGACGACGCGGGCGCGGACGGGGATGTCGTCGCCGAAAACTCGCAGCGTCACGGCGCCGTTCAGGAGTGCTTCACCTCGTGTGCCTGCGGCTTGGAAGCCGGTGATCAGGATCGTATTGCGGTCGTCGGGCGCGACCTGGAACAAGTGGTGCAGCACGCGCCCACCCGTGAGCATGCCGCTGGCCGATAGCACGATCATCGGCCCGCGCCGGGCCGTCAGTTGCTTGGACTCCTCGACGCCGCGCACGAACTCCACGCCGTCGGACAGCGCTGCGACCTCACCGGGGTCGAGACGGTGCTCCGCAGGCGACGCGAGGAAAAGCTCGGTCGCGTTCACCGCCATCGGACTGTTGAGGAACGTCGGGACGTGCGGGATACGGCCGTCGCGACGGAGGCCAGCCAACAGATGCAACACGGTCTGGGCGCGGCCGACGGCAAAGACGGGAATGAGCACGATCCCACCCCGGCGCGCAGTGCCGTTGACGACCTCGGCGACGGTGTCGGCGGGATCGCCGTCCCCGTGGAGGCGGTTGCCGTAGGTCGATTCGACCACGATGTGATCGGCATCGAGCGGCGCCGCGGGAGGCCGCATGATCGGGTCGGCCGCTCGTCCGAGGTCACCGCTGAACAGCGCCGACCTGGTCCCGTCGCTGAGCCTCACGGATGCCGCGCCCAGAATGTGCCCGGCTGGGCTGAACATCGCTTCGATGCCCTTTGCTGGCTCGAACGCGGTGCCGACTCGATGGACGGACAGCTGTTGGATCGCGCGCTCGGCGTCCTCTTGGGTGAACAGGGGCAGAGCTGGGTGGTGGCGTGATGATCGACGCTTGTTGGCGTACCGGGCGTCCTCCTCCTGGAGATGCGCCGCGTCGGGCAGCAGGATCCGTGCCAGCGAGGCGGTGGGGGGGCGTACACCAGATGCGACCGCGGAACCCATCTCGGACCAGCGCCGGCAGGTAGCCGCTGTGATCGATGTGAGCATGCGTCAAGACGACGGCGTCGAGTGATGCGGGGTCCACGGGAAAGGGCCGCCAGTTCATGTCGCGCAGCCGCTTGAGGCCTTGGAACAGTCCGCAGTCAACCAACACACGCGCGGAGGCGG
>CAZWCU010000326.1:0-3123 GCA_964632715.1 uncultured Bifidobacterium sp.
TACGGCCGAGAGCCGCTTGCAGATCGCGCTCCCTGGCCTCGTGGGTGCGAATGACGACGGGCACCGTGTTGCCACCGGCGCTGCGACTTTTTTGAATCACGGTCGCGATACTAATCCCGTGGCGCCCCACGATGGAAGCGATGTTGCCGAGCACGCCGGGCCGATCGCGTACCATGATGCGCAGATAGTAGGCGGTGCGGAGATCGCCCATCGGCACCCGGCGCGGCCGGCGGAGCGCCGCGATGCCGAGCGGTGGCACCCGCGCCGAGGTATCTTGGAGACGGTTGCGCGCGATCTCGATCAAGTCCGCCACGACCGCCGTCGCCGTCGGCATCATCCCGGCCCCGAGCCCGTAGTACATGCTGGAGCCGAGCGCCTCACCCTCGACGTAGATGGCGTTGAAGGCCCCGCGGACGCCCGCCAAGACATGCGTCATCGGCACCAGCGTCGGATGCACGCGCACCGCCACGTCCTCCCCGTGCATCGTGCCGATCGCGAGCAGCTTGATCTCGTAGCCGAGCTGGCGGGCATAGCCGACGTCCATCTGGGCCACGTGACGGATGCCCTCGGTGTGGATGTCCTTCAGATGCAGCTCGGTACCGAACGCGAGGGCCGTCAGGATGACGAGCTTGTGGGCGGAATCGATGCCATCGATGTCGAAGCTCGGGTCGGTCTCGGCGAGCCCGCACGCCTGTGCTTCAGCGAGCACATCGGCGAACTGCGCGCCCGCAGCACTCATCTTCGAGAGGATGTAGTTGCAGGTGCCGTTGACGATGCCGCGCACACCGAGCGTGCGATCGGCGACCACACCGTCGCGCAGCACACGGACGATCGGAATGCCGCCGCCGACGCTGGCCTCGAACCCGACGTCGACCCGTTGTCGCGCCGCCGCACCGAACACCTCGCGGCCGTGGACCGCGAGCAGGGCCTTGTTGGCGGTGACGATGCTCTTCCCCTTGGCGATCGCGGCGAGCACGAAGCGGCGGGCCGGCTCGTAGCCGCCCATGAGCTCGATCACGACGTCGATGTCGTCGGCCTCGTAGACGCGCCGCGCGTCGCTGACCAGCATGCCCTTCGGCAAGCGGACGCCGCGGTCACGGGTGGTATCGAGGTCGGCGATCCGCACCAGGCGCAGGCGGGCGCCGAGCATGGCGTCGATGGCGGCGCGACGCCGCTGGAGGAGCGTCACGACGCCGGTCCCGATGGTGCCGAAGCCGATCAGACCGGCACGAATCTCGGGGACCGACGGCATGGCGCGACGGGCCTGCTTGCGGTCAGCCATCCTGCGCCCCCCCGTCGAACGCCGCCGCGCCGCCGAACGCTTTCCGGATGCCGCGCACGGCCTGCCGGGTGCGGTGCTCGTTCTCGATCAGGGCGAACCGCACGTATTCATCGCCGTACTCACCGAAGCCAATCCCCGGCGACACCGCCACCTTTGCCTCGCGGAGTAGGAACTTCGAGAACTCGATCGAGCCCATGGCCCGATGGGACTCGGGAATGTGCCCCCAGACAAACATCGTCGCCTTCGGCTTGGGCATGTCCCAGCCAATGCGCGTGAGCCCCTCGCAGAGCACGTCGCGCCGCACTCGATAGCGCAGGGCGGTCTCGCCGACGCAGTCCTGCGGCCCGTTCAAGGCGGCGATCGCCGCGATCTGCACCGGCTGGAACATCCCGTAGTCGAGGTAGCTCTTCATGCGCGCGAGGGCGTGGATCATCTCGCGATTGCCGACCGCGAACCCGACCCGCCAGCCCGGCATGTTGTAGCTCTTCGAGAGCGAGAAGAACTCGACGCCGACGTCCTTCGCGCCCGGCACCTGCATGAAGCTCGGCGCCACGTAGCCGTCGAACACGATGTCGGCGTAGGCGAGATCGTGCACCACCAGCATGGCGTGCTCGCGGGCGAACTCGACCACCTGGTGGAAGAAGTCGAGGGTGACGACCTCGGTCGTCGGGTTGTGGGGATAGTTGAGGATCAGGAGCTTGGGTTTCGGCCAGCTCTGTTTCGCGGCGGCAACCAAACGGTCGAGAAAGCCCTCGCCCGGCAGCAGCGGCACCGAGAGCAGATCGCCGCCGGCGATGATCACCGAGTATTGATGGATGGGATAGGTCGGGCTCGGACACAAGACGACGTCCCCCGATCCGAGAATGGCGAGCGCGAGGTGTCCGAGGCCTTCCTTCGAGCCGATGGTCGCGATCGCCTCCGAGTCGGGGTCGAGGTCGACGTCGTAGCGGCGCTGGTACCAGTCGCAGATCGCCAGCCGGAGCTTGTGGATGCCTTTCGACACCGAATAGCGGTGATTCGGCGGCTTGGTCGCCGCCTCGACCAGCTTCTGCACCACGTGGGGCGGCGTCGCGGCGTCGGGATTGCCCATCCCGAGATCGATGATGTCCTCGCCGGCGCGGCGCGCCGCGAGCTTCAGATCGCCGATGATGTTGAAGACGTAGGGCGGGAGCCGCTTGATTCGGGGAAACTCCATTAGAAGTACTCTTCCACTTGCTCGGCGGCAGTGAAGGTTGCTTCGGCGTGGTAGGAGCTGCGCACGAACGGTCCGGCGGCCACGTGCCGGAAACCGAGCTCGCGGCCGGGCCGGGCGTACCCGGCGAACACCTCGGGCGTCCCGTAGGCCAGCCCCTTTCGCGGATCGGGGGAGCCGGCCGTCTTCGGCAGGTACGGCCCCATCGTGCCGTACCACGACCCCCAGACGAAGTACTGGAGGAACATCAGGAGCGAGAGCTGGACGCGGACGGTCGGGGACATGGGCGGTATCCGGAACAGGGCTGGGCGCGCCGCCGCCGCGGGGCGGCGACGGCTGACGGCTGGCTCGGTGAGCTTACTTCAGGGGCCGCACCTTGATGTTCTTGAAGGCGACTTCGTCGCCGTGGTGCTGCAGGGACAGGCGGCCGCTCTTGGCCATGCCGTAGGCCGGCCAGGCCTTGAACTGGCTGGCCGCGACCTGCTCCTTCCACTTCGGCGACCACAGCTCATAGTCGGCCGTCTTCTTGCCGTTCAGCCAGTGCTCGACGTGGGCCCCCTTGACGAGGATCTTCGCCGAGTTCCACTCGCCGGGCGGGTGGCAGGCGCTCGTGGTGAGCGGCGGCTCGACGTCGTAGTTGGCGCCGCAG
>CAZWCU010000327.1:0-3062 GCA_964632715.1 uncultured Bifidobacterium sp.
GTCAGGCGGGCGCCGCGGGCGCGGGCCTTCCAGAGGTAGCTGGTGGTGATCGGGAAGGTTTCGGCGATGTTGGTGCCGGCGGTCCAGACCACGTCGGCGAGCGGGATGTCGCTCCACGGGTTCGATGCCCGGTCGATGCCGAGCGCCTTCTTGTTCCCGGCGCCGGCGGAGACCATGCAGTAGCGGCCGTTGTAGTCGAGGTTCGCCGTGTGCAACGCGAGTCGGGCGAACTTGCCGATGAGGTAGCTCTTCTCGTTCGTCAACGAGACACCCGACAGCATCGCGAACGAGTCCGGGCCGTACGCGGCCTGGATGCGGCGGATCTCCGACACCACTCGATCGAGCGCATGGTCCCACGACACTCGCCGGAAGCCGCCCGGGGAGGTCTCGTCGCGTTCCATCGGGTACAAAACGCGGTCGGGATGACTGCCCTGCAGGTACCGCTTCACACCCTTCGGGCACAGCTTGCCCTCGTTGAACGGGAAGTCGTACCACGGCTCGAATCCGACCACCTCGTTGTCGTGCACCTTCAACTTGATGCCGCACTGCTGACCGCAGAAGCAGCAGTGCGTGTCGACGACACGATCGACCTCGATGCCGGCGTTCCACCCTCCGGGTGGCGCCTGGTTGAGGTGCGGGCCATAGCGATCGATGAGCTCGGCATCCGACATCGGTGGACGTGCCATCAGCCGAAGCCTCCTACGCGTGCCGATTGCGCCAACGCCACATGCGCGCGACGACACTTCGGGCACGTGTCCTGGTAGCTGCCGACGCCGTCGGCGGCGTCGTAGTCGAATCCGAGCTGGGGCAGGATCTCCTGCAGATCCGCGACCTGTTGCACGCTCGCGAACTCGCCGCCACAACGACGGCAGACCGCCGCCGGTCCTTCGGCGTTCGCCCGCTTGTAGTACGCGACTCCGAGGTTCCCGGGCCGCTGGAAGATGTGGAACAGCTTCCCGAACGGGATGTACATCAATCCGAGGATCACCGTGAGCGCGTGCAGCGTGTTGAGGGCTGCGTAGAAGCGGCCCTCGAGCCAGATGCTCGACACGGTGAGGAACAACCCGGTGACCGACACTGCGAACAGTCCCGCCAGCGCGAGGAAGTCTCCACTGCGCTCGACCGCCAGCGCTCCCGGGTCGCGCAGGCGGCGGCGAAGGAAGATGAACACGCCAGCGAGCACCAGCACGGCAGCGATGTCGAGCGCGTGGTAGATCGTCCAGCCGAGCAGGCTGTCGGCATCGAAGTGCATCGTGCCCACCCTCGACACGAACACCTGGTAACGGTCGCCCTGCTGGCCGACGCTCTCAAAGTGCAACAGACCCATGGTGAGCGGGAACGTCACCAGCCCGGCCAGGATGCAGCCCCAGAACACCAGCTGGTGCGCCAGCCAGCGCGCCCTCGACCGGCGCCGGATGAAACCCTGCGTCAGCAGCTGAGTGGCGACCAGCGACGGGAGTGCGGCCGCGTTGCGGGCCTTGCGCTGACGGAACGCGTCCCACCCACGCCGGTTCAGCATCGCGGTCGACGGCCGCCGCACCCACACGCTGTAGCGATAGATCACGCCGAACACCATGAAGATGATCCCGAACAGGTAACCGATCAGCGCGGCGTCGAACCACAGCAGTCCGTCGGATCCGACGAACGTGATCGCCAGCGTGATCGCCACCCCGATCAGACCCCACGTGACGCCCCGGCGATCGAGCGCCGCGGCCTCGTGTCCGTGCGGGATCATGCCCGCGACCGTAGCCCGCCTCTGTACCTCCGCGTCGCGAGCCGAGCGTCACGAACCTCCGGGACCATCGACTCTGGCGTCGCCAGGTTTCGAGGTCCGTCGTGCCGATCAGCTCGTCAGTCACCCGTTGGTCAGGACCGCCACCAGGAACGTCGACGATGGGTCGAAGGGGCGGATGTCCCACGCGGACAACTGCAGCTCCACTCGCAGCCCCACCGAGGAAGCATCGGCGAAGAACTCGTCGAAGTGATAGCCGCGATCGGCGCCGAAGCCGGCCACCAGCCGACCGGCCGGAGCGAGGTGCGCGGCGAGCCGATGCAGGACGTCGCGACGCGTCGCAGGGTCGAGGAAGGTCATCACGTTGCCCGCCGAGACGATGGCGTCGAACGGCTCCGAGATGCCCTCGGCTCCGAGGTCGAGCGCCGCCAGGTCGCGTGCGAACCAGACCGCGCCCGGATGGTCGCCTTCGGCCGCTGCGATCAGATGCGGGTCGATGTCGACGCCGACCACCTGATGGCCGAGCGCGGCCAGCCGACCTCCCACCCGTCCGGGTCCACAGCCTGCGTCGAGAACTCGCGCACCGCGGCGGACCATCGCATCGACGAACCGGGCCTCACCGTCGAGGTCATGACCATCGGCCGCCATCGACCGGAACCGTTCGATGTACCACGCGGAATGACCGGGGTTCTCCTCGATCATCCGCAACCAGCCGTTGTCGCTCACACCCGTGACGCTAACGAGGGCGCGACGCGGACCCTCCGGTCACTGGTCGACCGGCACTCCGAGCAGCTGCTGGGCGCGGCGAACGTCGAGCATCGTGGCGTCGAAGATCCGCAGTTGGAGGGAACCCTCGCCGCGCCGGGTGGCGAGGTCGCTGCGTCGCTGCGCGAGCGAGACCGTTCCACCCGACGAGCCGGTGGTGCGGTCGAGGTACGTCAGCAACGCGAGCAGGTCGGGCTCGCCGACACTCCACCGGTCTCGGTCGGCCATGCCGCGCGCCTCGGCTTCGAGACGTGCGCCCGAGTGATGCGCGACCAGGGGTGCGATGTCGTCGAGTCCGAGCGAGTCGAGGAACCGGGCACCGACGAAGCCGTGCGGCTCGCTGTCGTCGGGGTCGAGTGCCCGCCCGACATCGTGGAGCAGGGCGGCCAGTTCGAGTCGGTCCGACATCGCCGGCTCCAGCCAGGGAAGGTCGAGGGAGCGGAGTGCCACGGCGCGCTCCCAGACCGTCTGCATGTGACGGAGCCGGTGTGGCGTGGACGCGAACACGTCGGCGAGCCAGGACAGCCAACTGGCCGGTTCCCGCAACGGGCCCGTGAGCTCCAGA
>CAZWCU010000328.1:0-2959 GCA_964632715.1 uncultured Bifidobacterium sp.
TTCAGCGCCGACGATGCCGGTGCCCCCAACAGCACGTGGAGCTGGGTCGGCACGTTCCTGAACGCTCGCGCCGGCCCCATCTCCGCAGGGTCGAGCCAGGTGCAGCGCAACATCATCGGCGAGATGGTGCTGGGCCTGCCCAAGGAACCGCGAGTGTGACCACGGGCGCTGCGCTGCGGGTTGCCGCAGCCGTTGCCCGGCGCCCCCGCCTGTGGCCCACCGCCGTGCGTCAGTGGCGTCGCACCACTCCGACCCGTTGGTGGAAGCACCGCCCGTTCCTGCCGCTGCCGAGCGGCCCCTACCTCCGTTTCCGTCTGGTCACCCAGTACGGCAGTGCAGATCATCGCATCGAGCCCGCCGATGTGATGAACTACCTCGCATGGTGCCGTCGTCACGACCACCCTGCCTGACACGGCTCCGCCTCATCGTTCGTCGCGGCGCGGAAACTCCACCCGCTGCCCACCGGTCAGTTCGGTAGGTTCTCGCCGCATGAGAAGCGCCCTCGTGTTGAACGCCACGTACGAGCCGCTCTCCGTCGTGCCCGCCCACCGAGCCGTGTGCCTCGTGCTCGCCGACAAGGCCGACCTCATCGCCGACGACGGCACCGTGCTGCACAGCGCGCGCATGGTCATCGCCAGTCCGTCCGTCGTCCGCCTCCGCTACGTGGTGAAGGTGCCATATGCGCGGCGCACCGCGATGTCGCGGCGCGCGCTGTTCGCACGCGACGACTACCGCTGCCAGTACTGCGGCACCCACGCCGATTCGCTCGACCACGTGGTGCCACGTTCCCGTGGCGGCCAGCACACCTGGGAGAACGTCGCGGCCGCCTGTCGCCCGTGCAACCTGCGCAAGCGCGACCGCACGCCGGCCGAGGCCGGCATGTGGTTGGCGCGGCCACCGCGTGCGCCGCGCGAGCAGGCCTGGATCACCGCTGCCGTCGTGGTGGTGCCCGACGAGTGGAAGCCCTTCCTCGCTCGCGCCAGCTGATGGCCACATCCTGGAGGGTCGACGAGTCGCACGGTGACGCGGGCGCGTTCCACGCGCGCGATCCCGTGGCCGAGCGCGCGGCGACGTTCCACACGGTCGTGCGACCGACGTTGGTGCTCGGGTCCGCGCAGCCCGACACCGACGTCGATCGTCGCGTGGCCGAGGCGATCGGCGTCGACGTCGTGCGCCGCCGCAGCGGCGGGGGAGCGGTGCTGCTGTGGCCGGGCGAGTTCGTGTGGCTCGACCTGGTCATCCCCGTCGACGACCCGCTGTGGTCGGCCGACGTGGGGGCGGCGATGGTGTGGGTGGGCGAGCTGTGGCAGCTCGCACTGGCCGACCTCGGCGTCGACGGCGAGGTGCACCGCGGCGGACTGCACTCGACGGCCTGGTCGCGCCAGGTGTGCTTCGCAGGAATGGGCACGGGCGAGGTGATGCTCGGCGTGTCGAAGCTGGTCGGCATCTCGCAGCGGCGTACTCGCCACTACGCCCGCTTCCAGTCGATGGTGCACCTCCGCTGGCGCCCGGAGATCGCCACCGCCCTGGTGGCCCCACCCCGGCCCACGGCTGTCGAGCTGGCGCCGGTCGCCTCACCCGTCGCCGTCGACGCATCCACGCTCCGGGAACACCTGTGCGCGCATCTCCCCTGAGACTCCACGGCTTCTGGACAGGAATCGTCCCAGTCGGGCATCTGGACAGGGATCGTCCAGGCGGCCGGGATGATTCCTGGCCAGAGCTGCATGTCGATGGGCCATCGGGCCCGCGGCGCTCTCAGATCAGACGTCGCATGAACAGGTCGCGCGCGGCCTCGTCGAAGCCTGGATGCGTCGGTTCGATGAGGATCGTCGCATCCGAGGGACGCAGGCGGCACGTGACCCAGTAGTTGCGGTGGGCCCTGGCGCGATACGCGGCCGACGTGATGCTGATCACGAGACCGAACACGACGAGGCCGACGGTGCCGGTGGCGGCACCGATGGCAGCCAGCGTGATGCCCGCCCCGAGCACCGACATCGCCGCCACGTTGCGAACGTGCCACACCCTCCAGACGCGATGGCTGACGGGCAGCGCCACTGCGCATCGTTCGAGACCCGGCAGACGACCGACGACCATTGCAAGACCTGGCACCCCGAGGAGCCATCGCGGGCCACCGAACTCGGTCGCGGTCTGGCGTACGGCTGTCGTCGTCTGCACCCCGGTCAGCACACAACGATCCGGGAACACCCCCGCGACCTGATCCGCGACGCGCAGCACCGACCGAGTCGCAGTCATGGCCCGTCGATCACGATCTCGGCGTCGGCGATGTCGCCGGTCTCTCCGGCACCGGTTGACGGACTCGGCGCTACCTCCAGATGGATGCACTCGCCGGGACAGTTCTCGGCAGCGTCGACCGCCGCCTGCTCCAGGCGGTCCGGCACCGGGTGCGCACGGCCGAGTTCGCTGATCGCGGCGCCGTCGTCGTACACGTAGCCGAGTCCGTCCTCGAGCACCACGAACAGCTCTGGGCATCGATCGACGCACAATCCGGCTCCCGTGCAAGAGTCCTGATCGATCCACACGTGCACCACTACCCCCGATCCTGGAAGTGCCAGTGTGTGCTCTGCGTCGGTTCGGTGCAACGTTCCGGCGGCCACGACCTCCTCAGCAGCTCTGGTCATGTTCTGTCTCGCACATGGAGACGGAACGTGACCAGAACTCGAGCACGGACGAACAGCCCCGATTCCGCGCTGGATGGCAGTTGGCGAAGCTTTTCATCACGGCACCCGTGATGAAAAGCTTCCTGAACTGTCGAGTTGCTCGGGTGAAGCCGAGACCTGGCCCGGCGGAGCGTTGCTCGCGCCGGACGCTGACTACCCATGCTCAGCACAGAGGAAGTGGTCCGAAGTGGGTGGATGGGGGCGTGCGGTGGGGCCATGGTGGAGGAATGTGGCATCAAATGGGGGGAAGTGGTTGACTCTGGGGGTCGCTGGGGGCCAGA
>CAZWCU010000329.1:0-2924 GCA_964632715.1 uncultured Bifidobacterium sp.
CGGATCCACCACGTGGCGTAGGTGGAGAACTTGAAGCCCTTGCGCCAGTCGAACTTCTCGACGGCGTGCATCAGGCCCAGGTTGCCCTCCTGGATGAGGTCCAGCAGCGGCAGCCCCGACGCCTGGTACTTCTTGGCGATGGACACCACCAGACGCAGGTTGCTCTGCACGAACGCGCGCTCCGCGTCTTCTCCCTCACGTGCAGCGCGACGTAGGTCGCGCTTCTTCGCTGCGGTGAGATCGGTGGCACTGTCGAGCTCGGCGATCGCCGCCTTGCCGCTCTCGATCTGCTTGGCCAGACGAACTTCGTCGTCCTTGGTGAGCAGCGTGTACTGGCCGATGTCGGTCAGGTACAGGCGGACCAGGTCTTCTTCATCCCGTTCCACGCGATCTTTCGCCACGGTTGCTCCTCGACCCTCACGACATGAACTGAACGGCACTGAAACACCACACCAACGGGCGTGACCCGGGCGGTGATTCGGTCACGATACCGAGCGAGTCAAGCCGCTCCCACCCCGTGCACAGATTCACAAGGACTTGTCGGACCGGCGCACGGCCCTCGCCGACTATCGTTCGCGGGCATGGCGGACGTCACATCGAGGCGCGACGAGGGTGACGCGGCGGCCGATGGCGAGCGAAGTTCGCACGATGTCGAGCTGGCGATCGTCACGATGCGCTTCGATGCCGCCGACCCCGCTGCACTGCTGGCGGTGCTCTCCAAGTACGTGGTGCTCGCGCGGATGCAGCCCGGCTGCCGCAACATCGACCTGTGTGCCTCGGTCACCCACCCCGGCCGCTACCTGCTGGTGCAGAAGTGGGAGTCCATGGAGGCGCAACGGGAGCACTTCGACTCCCCGCTGATGGTGGAGATGGCCACCAGTTGCGCCGGGCTGCTGTCGGCGCCCCCCGACATCGATCTGTGGGACGGTGTCAGCGCGCACGACCTGCGCTGACGGTGCCGCCGGCGCCGACGCGCTGCCGTTGAAGGCCTGTTCGACCCGAGTATCGTTCGTGCAACGCACTCTCCGAGGAGCACCGATGCCGAACCCCATTCTCAACGAGAACTCTGCCACCGCCGCAGCCAAGTCGGGCTGGGGCGCTCCCGATCCCTCACTCCGCAGCACTGCGATCGACGACGGCCCCATCAGCAAGTGGTCGCCCGGCGTCATGACCGTCGGCGGCACCGCGTCGGCCACCGGCGTGCTGCTGGTGGTGCTGCTCGCCTCCGCGACGTTGGGCTGGATGAACGGCCCCACCCGCGACGCCACCGACCCCAGCTTCCCGATGCTCGCCATTGCCGGCATGCTCGTCGGTTTCGTCGCGGCCATCGTCGTCAGCTTCAAGCCGATGCTCGCCAAGGTGCTCGGCCCGGTCTACGCCGTCGGCATGGGCTTCTTCCTCGGCGTCATCTCCAAGTCGTACAACAACTGGCAGGACGGCATCGTCGTGCAGGCCATCGGCGCCACGCTCGGCGTGTTCGCAGTGATGCTCGTGCTCTACAAGAGCCGCATCATCAAGGTCACCGACCGCTTCCGCCGCCTGGTCGTCATGGCCACGCTCGGGCTGATGGTGTTCTACCTGTTCTCGTTCGTCATCCGCCTGTTCGGTGGCACGGTGCCGTTCCTCGAGTCCACCAGCATCTGGGGCATCGGCTTCAGCCTGTTCGCCGCCGGCCTCGCCGCGATGATGCTCGCGCTCGACTTCGACCTCATCGAGAAGGGCGCCAAGGCCGGTTGGCCGAAGGGCATGGAGTGGTTCGCCGCGTTCGGCCTGCTCACCACACTGGTGTGGCTGTACCTCGAGATGCTGCGCCTGATCTCGAAGCTCAACCAGCGCTGAGCCGCACCGTCACAGTGTCCGCAGGAACCCGAGCAGCGCGCCGTTGAACGCGGCCGGGGTCTCCTGCTGCACCCAGTGACCGGCTCCCGGGATGATGGTCTCGCCGCGGTAGTCGGGCAGTGAGTTGCGCATGCGCTCCGGGCCGGTCGGGTCCATCAGCCGCACCACGTCGACGTCGCCGGTGATGAAGTAGCTCGGCATCGTCAGCCGCTCGGCACCCAGGCCGGTGGCACGCGCTGCGTTGGCATCGAGGTTGCGGTACCAGCTGACCGGGCCGAAGAACCCGCTGTGGGCGAACTCGGCGGCGTAGAGGTCGAGATCGTCGTCGGTGAGCCACGGCCCTTCGGGACCCACGTAGGGCAGCGCCGATGGTTCGTTCATCATGGTGAGGAAGCCGGTGCCCTCCATCGGCGGCAGCTCGGTGGGCATCTCGCGCCCCGCCGTCGCCTCGCCGGATGCGCCGTAGAGCACGTGGCTCATCGTCCGCCGGCTGTCGGCGCCGAGCTCGGCCTCGGGCGGGCCGACCTGCTGGAAGTACAGGATGTAGAAGAAGCGGTCGCCGTAGACCATCTGCATCAGTTGCACCGGCGGTCCCGGCCACTCGACGTAGGGCACGCTCACGCCGACGACCGCGCGCACCCGCTCGGGACGATGACGGGCGGCTTCCCACACCACCATCGAACCCCAGTCGTGGCCGACGAAGACAGCGTCGTCGGCGCCGTAGTGATCGAGCAGCGCGAACAGGTCGCCGGTGAGGCTGTCGGTGCCGTACGCGTCGACCGCGGTGGGCGCGGTGGAGTGGCCGTACCCGCGCTGGTCGGGCGCGATGACGTGGTAGCCGGCAGCGGCGAGCGGTGCCATCTGGTGCCGCCAGCTGTGCGCCAGCTCGGGGAACCCGTGGCTGAGGATCACGATGGGGTCGCCGACGGTGCCGGCCTCGTGCACGACGAGCTCGACGCCGTTGACGGCAATGGTGGAGGTGCGCGTGAGAGTCACCTGCGTAGTGTGGCCGACCGGCAGCCGAGGGTTCCGACCGGAGGTCGGGGCGCTTACAGGTAGTAGCCGGTGATGTCGATGATGAAGTT
>CAZWCU010000330.1:0-2855 GCA_964632715.1 uncultured Bifidobacterium sp.
CCCGCGCAGGGCGTCGCGTTCCTCGAGGTAGTCCGCGAGGCGCCCGAGCACGCGCCCGATCCGGCCCGAGGTCTCGCCCGCCGCGACCAGCGTGCGGTAAAGCCCGGGGGAGGGTCCGGGGAAGCGCAAGGGCGTCGCCGGGCACCAGGCCGCGCGCCTGCAGCGCGGCGCCCACCACACGTGCCTCGTCGTGGATCTGCGCCCACGACACGAACGCATCGCCCTCGGCCGGCATCACGCTGTTGCCCACGAACCGCACGCCCGTGCCGTGCGCCGTGGCGGCGACGAGCCGCTCGATGATGGAGTCGTGCGGCGTGGGAGCGGGCATACCGAAAACGTAGTGCGGCGATCGAGCGGCCCGAGGCACCCGATGGCGTCGCCGTCGGCCCGCGAGTCGCCTCGGGTAGTCTGCGCGACCGCCCTATGCCGTCGACGTCCGAGAGCCCAGCGCAGCCGCAGCAGGCGGGCGAACTGCTGCGCGATCGGGGCACCCGGCGAGCGCTGTGGCTGCTCGCCGCCACCGTCTTCCTGGCATCGTGCCTGGTCACCCATCCCGGCACCGGTTGGAACGTGAACACCCGCCTCGCGCTCGTGTTCGCAGTGGTGGACCGTGGCGAGCTGACGATCGACGCCTACCACGACACTCCACCGACGACCACGCAGGACAAGGCGGTCTTCGAAGGCCACTACTACAGCGACAAGGTCATCGGGCTGGCCGCGCTGGCCGTGCCGGTGTACGGCCTCATCCGCGTGGTCGAGGAAGCAACGGGCACGAGCTTCGGCTTCCAGGCACACCAGTACGTGCTCACGCGCGTGGCCGTGTCGCTGCCCGCCGCGATCGCCGCGGTGCTGCTGGCATCGTTGCTCATCGTGCTCGGCGGCCGGCCTCGGCGAGCGGTGCTGGTGACCGCAGGCGTGGTGTTCGGCAGCATGTGGTTCGGCTACTCGACGATCTTCTACCCATACCTGCCGGGGATCGCGCTGTGCCTGGGGGCCCTGTTCGTCGCGCTCACGAAGCCGCTCACGGCTCGTCGCGCCGTCGCCGTCGGAGGTCTGCTGGGAACCGCGCTCGTGTTCGACTTCAACTTCGCGATCACCGTCGCCATCATCGCCGCGCTCGCAGTGGCCGAGGTGTGGCGACGACCGCCGGCCGAGATCGTCCGGTTGTGTGGTGCCGCCGCGGCCACCGCGGCCGTGCCGCTGCTCGCGTTCGCCGCCTACTCCACGCACATCTTCGGCAGCCCCACCATTCGTACCGCTACGAGGAGCTCGACTACTTCCGCGAAGGCATGCAGCAGGGCGTCATGGGGGTCACGTCACCGAAGCCGAACGCGGTCTGGTTCCTCAGCGTGCACCCGTATCGCGGCATCCTGTTCTGGTCGCCGTGGCTGGTCATCGTCGGCATCTGTGCGGTTCGGCTCCTCCGCTCCGGAGGGTTGTCGGCCCGCATCGGCGCCGCCTCACTCGCTGCCTTCGTCGGCTACTTCCTGTTCAACGCGGGCTACTACCAGTGGTGGGCCGGCGGTGCGATGGGGCCGCGCCTGATGGTGCCGATGCTCGCGGTCGTGCCGCTCGCACTCGTGGTGTGCTGCCGCGCGGACTGCCCTCGCTGGCTGTTGCGGGCGCTCACGATCACGATGTCGGTGGCGGTCGCGCTGAGCCTGCCGCTGAGCCTGGTCGACCCGCAGCTCGCGCAGGGGAACACCAACGAAGTGCTCGAAGGTGCGCGCATCGGCACGTCGTTGCACATCGGGCAGTTCGACGTGCTGCACCGCTTCTACACGTTCGACTGGGCCGGCCTGAAGCCGGTGTGGGGCCTGCCCATCGGCGTCAGCTTCGTGCTCACGCTGCTGGTGATCGCCGGTGGCATCGCGCTCGCGGACCGGGCCGCTCGCACCGCAGAACTGCCCGACGTCGCCCAAACGTCCCAGTCTCAAGTGACGGCCGAATCGTAGACTCGTGGGCGCCATGTCTCCCACCGAAGCCCCGACTCCCGCCGACACTCCCGCCTTCAGGTACACCGGCGCGCTCGCGCAGGTCATCGAATCGCGCTGGCACGACCGCTGGGACGCCGAGGGCACCTTCGAGGCGCCGAACCCGGCAGGCCCGCTGGCCGACCCCGCGAAGGTGGCCGGCCGGCCACGCAAGTTCATCCTCGACATGTTCCCGTACCCCAGCGGCACCGGCCTGCACATGGGCCACCCGCTGGGCTTCACCGCCACCGACATGTACGCGCGGTACATGCGCATGACCGGCCACAACGTGCTCTACACGATGGGGTTCGATGCGTTCGGCCTGCCCGCCGAGCAGTTCGCGGTGCAGACCGGCCAGCACCCCGCCATCACCACCAACCAGAACATCGCCAACATCCGCACGCAGTTGCGCCGCTTGGGTCTCAGCCACGACCACCGCCGCAGCATCAGCACCACCGATCCGGGCTACTACCGCTGGACGCAGTGGATCTTCCTGCAGGTGTTCAACTCGTGGTTCGACCCGGATCTGAAGAAGGCACGACGCATAGACGAGCTGGTCGCCGAGTTCGAGGCCGGCACCCGTGCGCCCAAGGTTGGCGACTGGGCCGCGATGTCCGCATCGGAGCGCCGACGCGAGCTGGAGCAGTGGCGCCTGGCCTACTGTAGCGAGGCCCCGGTGAACTGGTCACCTGGCCTGGGCACGGTGGTGGGGAAAGAAGAGGTCACCGCCGACGGCCGCAGCGACCGCGGCAACTTCCCGGTGTTCAAGCGCAACATGCGCCAGTGGATGATGCGCATCACCACCTACGCGGATCGCCTCATCGACGACCTGGAGCTGCTCGACTGGACCGACGCGATCAAGGCGATGCAGCGCAACTGGAT
>CAZWCU010000331.1:0-2761 GCA_964632715.1 uncultured Bifidobacterium sp.
GGTTGACCAACCGGCCTGCACCGTATATGGACCACACGGTTTGGTCGCGTGCGGAAGCCGAAGCCGAACGCATCGCTTCCGGCACGCTCGGTGAAGGCCGTGCCTATTGGCGGGAGCAGCTCAGCGGCGTACTTCCGGTGCTCGATCTCCCCTTGGATCGTCCTCGTCCGCCGGCGCAGAGTTATCGCGCAGGCATCGTGAGTCTCGATCTGTCCGGCGCGTTGCTCGCCGAGGTTCGTGAGGCCTCGCGCAAGGCTGGGGTGACGCCATTCGTGTTTCTGCTTTCGGGATATCTCGCGACGCTGGCGCGGTGGTCGGGTCAGGACGACTTCGTGATTGGGACCGCCGCGGCAAACCGGTCCCGTCCTGAGTTGGTCGACATCGTGGGGATGTTCGTGAACACCCTTGCGCTGCGTGCCCGGATCGATATCGAGCAACCGTTCAGTGACCTTCTTCTGGATGTCAAGCGGTCCGTTCAGGATGCGTTCCTTCACGAAGAGGTGCCGTTCGATCAGATCGTGGAGGCGATCAGCCCACCCCGCGACCCGGGTCGTTCGGTTGTCTTTCAGACGATGTTCGTTTTGAACAACATGCCCATTCCGAAGGGGCTGGAGATCCCGGGGATCGTCGGCGAAGTAGTGCCGATGGCCGCCGGTTCGACCGAGCTCGACCTGTCCGTGTCGGTGATTGAGTTTCCGGGCCATGCCACCATCAATGTGGAGTTCAACAGGGATGTGTTTGATGCGTCCACGGTGGAGCGCTTGGTGGGGCATTGGTTGTTGGTGCTGGAGTCTGCGGCGAGGGATTCGTCGCAGGTCGTTGGTGCGCTGACGATGATGTCCGAGAGCGAGCGAGCTTGTCTGCTGGGCATGTTTGCGTCGCCTGGTGGTGGACCTCTGTCGGTGGGCGGGGCGTCTCGCGTGGACGAGTTGGTCGGGTCGCGGATGTTGGCGGAGCCGGATCGTGTGGCGGTCGAGCATCGTGGCGAGGTGATGTCGGCCGGTGAGTTGGAGGGGCGGGCGAATGGGTTGGCTCGTCGTTTGGTGGCTGCTGGTGTGCGGCCTGGTGGGCGTGTTGGTGTGGCTGTGGATCGCTCGGTGGAGATGGTTGTTGCGGTGTTGGGTGTTTTGAAGGCAGGCGCCGCGTACGTGCCTCTCGACCCGAGTTTGCCGGGCGAGCGGCTGTCGTTCATGGTGGCGGACTCTGGCGTGAGTGTGGTGCTGGTGTCGTCTGCTTCGCTTGATGACACGCTGGGTGTGTCTGAGGTGTTGGTGATCGATGTGGTTGCCGAGTCTGCGGAGCTTGAGCGGTTCGATGCTGGTCCGCTGGGTGTGGATTCGTCAGGGTTGGCTGGCGGTGGTGCGGCGTGGGTGATCTACACGTCGGGATCGACTGGGTTGCCGAAGGGTGTGGAGGTGGAGCACGCGAGTGCGATCAACTTCCTGCTGGCGATGGCGGATGCGCCGGGCATGTCGTCGGATGATGTGGTGTTGGCGGTCCCGACGTTGTCGTTCGATCCGTCCGTGATGGATCTGTTCGTGCCGTTGCTGGTGGGGGCGCGGGTGGTGATCGCCGATCGGGATGATGTGGTCGATGCGCGTCGTTTGGGGAGGTTGATCGAGTCGTCGGGTGCGACAGTGATGCAGGCGACCCCGACGACGTGGTCGATGCTGCTGGAGTCGGGTTGGCGGGGGTCGCCACGGTTGAAGGCGTTGTGTGGTGGCGAGGCGATGCCGGTTGATTTGGCACGGCGGCTTCGGGAGGTGTGTGCATCGGTGTGGAACCTGTATGGGCCCACCGAGACCACGGTGTGGTCAGCCGTGCATGAGGTGACCGACGCGTCGCTGGAGCGTGTCAGCGTGCCGGTGGGTCGGCCGATCCCTGGGATGACGTATCGGGTGCTGGATGCCGCGGGGGGACTGGTGCCCGTTGGCGTGCCGGGTGAGGTGGTGATCGGTGGTGTCGGGGTTGCGCGAGGGTATGTGAATCGTCCAGAGCTGACTGCCGAGAAGTTCGTCGATGACTTGTTCGATCCGGGTAGTCGGGTGTATCGCAGCGGCGACTTGGGACGTTGGCTTCCGGACGGAAATTTGGAGTTCCTCGGCCGGCTGGACTTCCAGGTGAAGTTGCGTGGGAACCGAGTCGAGCTTGGTGAGATCGAAGCAGTGTTGCGCGGCGTCGACGGGATCGCTGGGGCGGTGGTCGTTGCGGATGGTCAGGGCACGGCGATGCGGTTGGTGGCCTATCTGTTGGCGGCTGAGGGCGGGGACCTGGTGTCGGTTGCCGACCTCCGGGCTGCATTGCGCGATCGGTTGCCTGACTACATGGTGCCTTCGGCGTTCATGTGGCTCGACGCGTTTCCGCTCACGGCGAGTCGCAAGATCGATCGCAAAGCGCTCCCGGCGCCCGAGTCGACCGGGGTTGCTGGGTCGGAGTTCGTGGCGCCGCGCGATGCCGTGGAGCAGACGGTGGCTGCATTGTTCGCCGAGGTTCTGGACGTTGATCGCGTCGGGGTGAACGATGACTTCTTCGAGCTTGGCGGCCACTCCCTGCATGCCACCAGCGTCCTCGCCAAGATCGAAGATGCATTTGGCGTGGCGGCCGACCTGAGGACGTTCTTCCTGGCTCCAACCGTTGCCCACACTGCCACGACGTTGACGGCTGATCCGTCAAGCCGGGCGCGCATTCAGAGGGTCGCTGAGCTGCGACAGCGCCTCGCGTCGATGTCGCCCGAGGAGGTCGCGAACCAGCTTGCCGCGCG
>CAZWCU010000332.1:0-2704 GCA_964632715.1 uncultured Bifidobacterium sp.
ATGCCGCGCTGCTCGCCGGCACGTGGGAGCCGGAGTGGGCGGCGGCGAGCAGGCTACCCGTGCCCGCCACCTCACTGCTCGGCCGCGACGAACTCGCCGCCGAAGTCGCCGCGGCCACGCGAACTGCGCGGCTGGTCACGCTCGTCGGACCAGGCGGTGTGGGCAAGACGCGACTGCTGATCGAGGTCGGCCGTCGACTGCGCGCCGAGCACGCGAGCCTGCCGGTGGTGCTGTGCGAGCTGGCGACCGCCGACGCCGCTGCTGCGGTCGACGTGGTCGCCGCCGCGCTCGACATCGACCGCCGACCGGGCTCGCTGCTCGTCGACCGCATCGTGGATGTGGTCGGCGACACCGAGCTGACGTTGCTGTTCGACAACTGCGAGCACGTGCTCGACGAGGCGGCCGAGATGGCCGGGCGCCTGCTCGCGACGTGTCCGCAGGTGCGCGTGGTGGCGACGAGTCGCGAACGGCTGCGCGTGCAGGGCGAACACGTGCGGCAGGTGCCGACGCTGCCGTGCGACGACGACAGCGCTGCCGCGTTGCAGCTGTTCGTCGAGCGCGCGCGAGCCGCACGGCCGGGCTTCCAGCCGGACGACACCGAGCTCGCCGGCATCTCCGAGATCGTCCGTCGTCTCGATGGGCTGCCCCTCGCCATCGAGCTCGCCGCCGCCCGACTGCACACGCACGAGATCGACGAGATCGAAGCCGGGTTGGTCGACCGCTTCCGGCTGCTCTCGTCCGGTTACCGCACCTCCAGCCGCCACGGGTCGCTGAGCGCGGCGGTGGAGTGGTCGTTCGGCCTGCTCGAGCCGCACCTGCAGGAGACGTTCGCGAACCTGTCGGCGTTCACCAGCGCGTTCACGGCAGCCGACGCAGCGGCAGTGTGCGCCGCCGACACGGCGACGGTGGCCGGCTCGTTGGCCCACCTCGTCGAACGGTCGCTCGTGATGCGGGCACCCGGCCGGCGCTACGTGCTGCTGGAGACGCTGCGTGCGTTCGGCGCGGAGGAACTGGCTCGCACCGGCCGTGTGGACGAGGTCGCCGAGCGACACGCCCGACATCAGGTCGAGTGGGTAGAGCGCGCCGACCATCGCATGCAGCTCCCCGGCGAGTCGGTGATCGCCGACATCGATGCCGCGATCCCCGAGCTGCGCAGCGCCCTGGGGTGGCTGCTCGACCACGGGCACGTCGACCTGGCCGGCAGGCTCGTCAGCGTGCTGCTCGATTACAGCTTCCTGCGCCTGCGGCCCGACGTGTTCGCATGGGCCGAACGAGTGACCGCCGCAGATCCCGACGACCGCAGCCCGAACGCCGCACACGTCTGGGTGCTCGCCGCGTACGCAGCCTGGATGGCCGGCGATCTCGACGAGTCGATCGCACGTGGCGAGCGAGCGGTGCGCGTCGCGCAGCGAGCGGGCGGCGTGCCGCCGGCGGAGGTCACGACCATCCAGGCCAGCAACCTGCTGTTCCTCGGCGAGGTGGCGCAGGCCGCCGTGCTCTACCGGCAGGCGGCGGAGGCGGCCGGCGCGGCCGATCCCGTCGAGCAGTTGATGGCGTTGGCGTCGGAGGTGATGGCACTCGGGTACGCCGGAGACCCGCGTGCCGCCGAGCTCAGCGAGCAGCTGCTCGCGCAGGTCGCCGACGCCGCCACCCCGTACGCCGCGTACGTGTGGTACTGCGCCGGTGAGGCCGATCTCGCCGTCGACGTCGAGCGAGCGCGGTCGCGACTCGCCGAGGCGATGCGCATCGCGGAGCTCACACACGCATCGTTCGTCACCGGCATCGCCGGCGCATCGAAGGCGTCGATCGACGCGCGCATCGGCGACCCGCTCGCGGCCGCCGACGACTACCGACGATTGATCATCCACTGGCGCAGGGCCGGCATGTGGTCCACGCAGTGGACGGTGCTGCGCTCCATCGCCGGGCTGTTGGCCAGGCTCGGCCGCCACGCCGACGCGGCGGTGCTGGAAGGCGCGGTGCGATCCACGGCGGAGGGCCATCGCATCTTCGGAGCCGACGAGGTGGCGCTCGACGAGCTCGGCGCCGCGCTGCGCGATGCCCTCGGGACTACCGCGTACGAGGCGGCACGCCGACGCGGCGCCGTGCTCGACGGCGATGCCGCCGTCGAGCACGCGCTGCGCTCCCTGTGATCGAGCTCGGTCGAGCTCACCACCTCGGCTGTTCGGCGAGGATGCCGATCACCGCCTTGCCGACCAGTTCGTGGGTCAGCGCGTCGTTGCCGGGGTGGAATCCGCCGCAGCGCACGTCGCGGTAGAGCCGTTCCAGCTCGTTGCCGGCGAACATGCCGGCCCCGCCCGACACGTCGAGCGCGATGTCGACGACGCGCTTGGCCGCCTCCACCGCACGCCACTTCATCGAGTACACCTTCGTGGCCCAGGCGTCGCCGTGGTCGACGCCGGCCACCCAGTCGCTGACGAACTGCTCGAGCGTCGCGGAGGCGGCGTCGAGCTCGAGGTACATCTCGGCCACCTGGTGCTGCACGAACGGGTTGTAGGCGTAGGCGCCGCGCGGGATGGCCATCGAGGTCTTGCGCTTGGCACCGGCAACGGCGACCTCCAGCGCTCGGTCGGCGATGCCCAGGTACACCGCCGCCATGACCGACAGCGGCCACATCGCGAGTCCGGCGAGGGACAGCTCGTTCCCGTCGCCGGCGGGCCAGCGCCGCCCGATGGCGGCGTCGGGG
>CAZWCU010000333.1:0-2702 GCA_964632715.1 uncultured Bifidobacterium sp.
CACGTGAACCACTTCGAACGTGAGGGCGTGCTGCCCATCGCGTTCTGCCTGTTCCACATCACCAACATGATCGATGCGTCGTTCATGTTGATGACCGGCACTCCCCCCATCTGGAACGACGAGTGGCAGGCGCGGGTGGGCATGACCATCAACGACCACGGCAAGCACAAGACCGTCGACGAGATGGTGTACCAGCGCATCGGCGACTACGACGCGTTCCAGGAGTACATGCGCGCGGTGTTCACCCGCACCGAGGAGTGGCTCGAGCAGCTCGACCCCGCCGAACTCACCCGCGTGGTCATCCCGCGCCCGTTCCCACCGCAGATCGCGAGCACCTACAGCGCGCGGGTTGCCGGCCAGCAGGGCATCACGCTGCTCGACGCCACCGAGTGCTGGATCTACCAGCACGGCCTGCGCCACATGGGCGAGATCGAGCTCGCCCGCGGCCTCGTCGGCCTGGGTGGCATGACGTCCTGAGCGCGTGCGCCGGGGTGCTCCAGCCTCACCGCCCGCGATCGTCACCGACGTGTCCGGGAGATCGGCGGCTCTCCCCTACCTGAGCTGCTGCAGCCAGTGGTGCCCGGGAAGCGTGATCCGCAGCGCGTCCGTCAACCACGCCGCGGCTTCGGGTGACAGTCGGGGTCGGGCCAACGCGAAGTCATGCTCGTTCTTGAGCTCACTCGACTTGGCCATGTACAGCAGTTGGATCTCTGGGCGAACGATCGGGATGCCCGACGCGCTCGGCACGATCACTTGGTCCGATCCCATGGTGATTCGATGGTCACGACGGAAGTACCACTGGCGCTCGTCGACCTTTTCGGTGAAGACGTCGAACTCGCCCGACGACGATCGAGCCTGCAGCTGGAACGCGGGCGCGTCGATCGGGACTCCACTCCACGGCCGCCAGCCGCTGCCGGGTGGGTCCAGAGCGAACAGCTCCCACTCGACTGACAACGCCGCATGCACGAGGTGCTGGTCGCAACGTCTCACGACGACCTCGACGTCGTGATGATCGCGTGTCTGCTTGCCCAGCCAGAGGTCGATCGCCCAGCCGCCGGCGACAGCCCACCACACGTCGAGGCGGTCCATGGTCGCAGCGACCGATGCTGGGATGTCCATCACAACATCGTGGCAGCAGTTCGACCCGGCACCGATCGACCGTTCTTCGTGCGACACGTGCCCGAACGGTTCTGCTGAACCGTCCCGCAGCGGCGGGTGTGCGTCTCGACGCGTCTCCGGACGCGCTGCCGACCGCGCCCGCTGGCCTCCCCCGAGAGTGGGGCGACGCCCAGAGCAGGGCAACCGATCAGAGCGCGATCAGCACGGCGAGAACAACGGTGGTCACCACGGATGCCCCTGCGATGGCCAGACGGGCGTTGCGAGAACGACGCGGTGCCGCCTCATGCATGATCCGCAGCGACTCGGCACCGGCGGTCACGTCCATGTGGTGGACCTTGCGTTCCTCGCGCGCCACGAGCGGGCCGAACCCATCAGAACCAAATCCACCGATAGCCATCCTGCACGCCTCCGGGCTCGCGGACCCCGTGAGTCGCGCCCGATTGAACTGTACGCCTACCGGTCACTTCTACAAGGGGTGGGTGCGGTGGAGGCGCTGCCCGCGGACTTGTGATCGCAGCGGCGCGGCACCAGGACCGCAAAGTTGCACGCTCGGCATGACCTTGAGCAGTACGAGAGTGCAGTACGGCAGAGCTGCACGCCTACGGCTTCGGTGACGGAACGACGAGACCGCGTGCGAAACGCACCATGGTGTCAGCGTCTACCGCCTCGCCACCAACACAGGCCGCAGACGAGTACAGAGTGAACCCGGTCCCGTCCCGCACCCACGACAACGCTGCCTCTGGTGCTGGCTCGATCCGCTGCCGATACGTCGCTTGGACCCCGTCGATGTCGTACGTCGCGACCACGGCGAGGTTTGGGTTCCCCGCATGGAGTTCCGCGACGACGGGCGGGCCTTGCGTCAGCGTCATGAACTGCTTGCCAGGGACGCAGTGTCCGTCTTCGTTGGGCGGCTCAGGAGTTGCCCACCCCACCTGCCACGACTGCGACGCTTCGGGTGACGGATATCCCGGCCCCTCGGCTTGCCTCGTGAACCCGTCCGGCAACCACGAAGGATCCGCGAGCCGGGAGCCATCGAAGACGCCGTGCGGCGCACCGAACGCTTCGAGAGTGCGGTCACCGAGGGGCGTCTCCAAAGCGACGACGATGCTCTGCACATAGCCGATGTCGTCACACGCGTGAGGCCCGGTGAATCGACGGGACGCCCGGAACACGGTCACCTCGACCGCGAGCGGCGTCTCATCGGCAGTTGCCTTATATGCCACGGTGCACGGGTCGTCGGGGTCGTACTTGGGACCGCCGACGATGAACACGACCAGCTCCAGCGGATCCCTACCAGTGCGAGCGCCCGCCCAAGATCCCATCAGCGTGACTTCCTCCCACGGTGGAAGGTCGTCCATCGCGTCCGCATCGGTCGTCGAAGACGCCGCAGCAACTGATGACGATGCCACCGTCATCGGATCAACCACGACCGACGTGGACGAGCTGCCGTCGCCGTTCGTATCGCTCATTGAGCCACAAGCAATGACGATGCAGCTCACGGCGAGGACGCTCACGGCCCTCCGACAGACACCAGTCACCCGAACACGTTGCCCGAAGTGGAGGCTGCTGTCCAGCGAGCAGAG
>CAZWCU010000334.1:0-2652 GCA_964632715.1 uncultured Bifidobacterium sp.
GGGGCTCTTGGGGTTCCAGAGATAAGGCCCGACATGCTGAGCTACTTGAATGCCTTCGGCAGGGAGGGGGCAATCCAAGCCAACGTGGCTATTCGCTCCGAAGTAATGGTCGCGCGCCTGCGGCGATTTCTCCAGACTGAGGCCCGATGAGCGCCCACAACAATGCCCTCAGCGCTTTCATCTGGGGACAGTTCACCCTCACCGTAGCAACGCTGGTCTTGGGAGTGGCCGGTCTTGTTGGTGGTGAAGACCGACCGTGGATTTGGATTGTTGGAAGCGGAGCCTTCATCGTGGTTCACGCGGCGGTCAACTCGGTGCGGTCGCAGAGTATTGTTCGCAGACTCGGTCCGAGCTATGATCTTCTTCAGCGTCGAATGGTTCGGACTATTGCCGATCTCGGCGAGCTATCTGGGTACGACCTTTGGATGACCGACCTCTACTTACCCCGCCCGCGCTATACCTTCCGGGCAGCATGGCCGCCGGTCGTGCGAAAGCTCGAGCTCTCAAGGCAACTCTCAGTCTCACTCACGGACGCGCGCTCTCTGCCGCCCTCGCTAGATCCGTCAACAGGGCCGCATGGCCACTGTTTCTCACGCGCACAACCGGTGCTCTGGTTCGATGAGTCGGGCGGGTCCATATCACCGGACAACAGTTGGTCGGTGTTTGCACCGCTCAACGAGGAGTTAGGGAAGGTCTATGGCGTTCTCAAGCTTGAGCCAGTTGTTGACCAACTCGGTGGGAACTGTGTTGGAGTTCTTGCCGTACACGTTGGCCCCGACGCGGTAAAGGTTGTGAAGGCACTGGGGACTGTTCGTGAGCCAACAGTCTTGCGACGAATCAACGACGCGTGCGTAGACCTGAACAGATTGCTCGCTCGATAGGCCCGACGATCGGCCCGCGGCCGTCAACCAGCTGCGTGCTTCGGCACGCGTGCTGATCATCGACCATTGCATTGACGAGTCGACGGCGTTACCTGGCCCTTGAACGAACGCTACGGCCCGGCTCATCTAGCGCGAGACACACCGCGTTGTTGAGCCGGCCGTACCCAGGCCGCATTCGGACAGCGGGTCGGTGGGAGACGTGCGGATGACACGTTGAATCAATGGTTGATGTGCCGGTAGACGACGGTCCCGCGGTGGGTCGCGGATGGGTCAACGCTGGACCACTGATTGGTCGGGCCCGTCCGAGGCGACTGCTGCATGGTCGTCCATACACGTTCCGGTCTTGCGTTCCACGACTCTGAACAGGCGATGGCCTCGCACAGTCAAACCCCTGTCGTCCATGGCGCGCATCCATCCATTGCGCGTGCCAATCGTGGCTGGCACACTGAGGAGGCCCAACCGTTCCTCTTGCGCAGTTAGTCGCGCAAACTTTGCTCGCGTGGGGTGATCTTCCGGAACGAAGGTCTCTTTGCGGTGAAGCACCGGCGGGTTCTCTGCTGCTGAAAAGTCGCGGTGCTTCACATGGAAAGACCGGAGATCGACCCGCAACGACGCAACGAGCTCGGGGTGCGCCTCCTTCTCGAAGGTGGGGTAGAACAGGTAGGAGACGCGCCGCTCGACGCGGGACAGTTTGATGATTGTCGCCCCAGCGACCGCACCCAAGAGCGCACGAGCGGCACCCTCGTACACGCGCACGAGCGGAGGCAGCCGGTCGAAGTATTCGGCATGCACATAGACGGCGTCAGGTAGCACCTTGCCGAAAGGGACCGCCTGCAGGGCCCCACCAATTTGACGCTCGTCCGCAAGTGAGAAGAGCAGCGTGTCGGCGCGCTCGCACGCTGCCTTGTACGTGCCGAAATGCGATCGCACGTCGCGCTGCAGATCGAATGGCAGCTCCGAGAACCGCGGCCGCCCTCCGAACGCCTCCAGTGCGAGAAACACGGTGAGATCGGACTCCGCTGCCCGCTGAGCGTTTGCGAAGCGCTCCTCGCCAAGGACTCGTCGAAGCACACCAGCAGCAGCATTGAGAGAACCGACGACCGATGCGATCTCATCCGAGCGGGCGAGTTCGGTGGGATCCGGCAGTCGGCCGCGCGATTCCCAAAACTCCGCCAGAGGTTCCAACAGCTCCCGGTGAGAGTCCCAAAGTACGTCCGCTCGTCGAGGACGCGGGGCCGCCAGGTTCCGGCTGCGGAACCGGCGCACTCGAACGCCAGCCGCCTCCGACGCGTCGCGGAAGACGTAGAAGATCCCAGGTGCCGCCGCGACCGGCGTCTCACCCACGATCGACTCGATCCAGACGCGCAGCTCATCCTGCTCGAAGAACTTCTGAAATGTGCCTTTCGAGGTCACAATGCCGTCGCCTCTTGGCTGCCCCCGAACTTGACCGGCTTCCCAGTCTGGACGTGCAGCCACGACGAGGACTGCCCCCGCTAAGTCCCACGCACGCCGAAGCGCCTCCGTCCGCTCACGACGATCCTCGATGACGTTGACGACATAACCTAGGTTCACCACATCGGACGGGACGATGGGCGCGGATGGCGAGTGCGCCGGATCCCAGCCGGCCGCAGCGAGTCCGGCACGACCGAGTCGAGCGACGTCGCCACCCTTACCGCATCCGTAGTAGAAGAACGTTCGGTCACCGTGAAGTACAGCGTCTGCAAGCGCCAGCTGAACCGGTCTCGAGACGTCGGGTCGACTCATAGCTGTG
>CAZWCU010000335.1:0-2625 GCA_964632715.1 uncultured Bifidobacterium sp.
AGATGCGCATCTTGTTGTGGCCCTTGAACAGCGTGGGCTGCACGTAGTAGCCGCCTTCGAGCTCCCCCCCCAGGTTCGCCTGGCCACCACCGGCCAGCACCTCGGCGCCTTCCTGCTTGCCCAGGTCGAGGTACGAGAGGATCTTGGTGAGCTGTTCCTTGCTGGCCTGCGCGCCCATCATGCTGTCGGTGTCCAGCGGGTTGGCGTGCTTGATCGCGGCCACGCGCTTGAGCACGCGCTCCATGAACTTGTCGTAGATGCTTTCCTGGATCAGCGCACGGCTGGGGCAGGTGCAGACCTCGCCCTGGTTGAAGGCGAACAGCACCAGGCCTTCGATCGCCTTGTCCAGAAACGCGTCGTCCTTGTCCATGATGTCGGCGAAGAACACGTTGGGCGACTTGCCGCCGAGTTCCAGCGTGGCGGGAATCAGGTTGTTCGCCGCGGCCTGCGCGATCACGCGGCCCGTGGTGGTGGAGCCGGTGAACGCGATCTTGGCGATGCGCTTGCTGGTGGCCAGCGGCATGCCGGCTTCGCGGCCGTAGCCATTGACGATGTTGAGCACGCCGGGCGGCAGCAGGTCGGCGATCAGTTCGGCCAGGATCAGGATGCTGATGGGCGTGGACTCGGCGGGCTTGAGCACCACGGCGTTGCCGGCGCCCAGCGCGGGCGCGAGCTTCCAGGCCGCCATGAGGATGGGGAAGTTCCAGGGAATGATCTGGCCGATCACGCCCAGCGGTTCCTGGATGTGGTACGCCACGGTGTTCTCGTCGATGTTGCTCAGCGCGCCTTCCTGCGCGCGCACGCAACCCGCGAAGTAGCGGAAGTGGTCCACCGTGAGCGGGATGTCGGCGTTGAGCGTCTCGCGGATCGCCTTGCCGTTGTCCACGGTCTCGGCGTAGGCCAGCAGCTCCAGGTTCTGCTCGATGCGGTCGGCGATCTTGAGCAGCACGTTGGCGCGCTCGGCCGCCGAGGTCTTGCCCCAGGCATCGGCCGCGGCGTGCGCGGCGTCCAGCGCGAGTTCGATGTCTTCGGCGGTGGAGCGCGCGGCGCGCGTGTACACCTTGCCCGAGACGGGCGTGATCACATCGAAGTACTGGCCTTTGACCGGCGCGAGCCAGCGACCGCCGATGAAGTTGTCGTACTGGGTCTTGTAGGCGATCTTGGCGCCAGCGGCGCCGGGGGCTGCGTAAAGCATGTTGTCTTCCTCAGGATGGACGTTGATGGCAAGGCCTGTGTCTTCAGGCCCTCTGCTCTCTTCAAGTTCCATGCCATGGGCTTGGGCCCGGTGAAGCGCTGCACGAAAGCACACATGCGGGGTTCGCACTGTCCCGGAACCGCGCACAAGCGAACCGGCTGTCTCAAAGCGGCACACACGCCGGCGCCATGAAAAAAGCCACTGGTTGCGCGCGCAACCAGTGGCTGTGTTGAAGCGTC
This sequence comes from uncultured Bifidobacterium sp., assembly GCA_964632715.1. Taxonomy (GTDB): domain Bacteria; phylum Actinomycetota; class Acidimicrobiia; order Acidimicrobiales; family Ilumatobacteraceae; genus UBA668. Next base: position 1,435 of record CAZWCU010000335.1, read on the forward strand.
GGGCGTCAGGGCGCGGTGAGCGTGAGCCCATGTTGCTGGAAGATGGCCAGCAGCTCGCCGCTGTCGCGCATCGATTTCAAGGCCCCTTCCAGCGCCAGGCCCAGGTCCTTGTGTTCGGCCTTGATCGCCATGCCCACGGGCCAGCCGGTGTCGGGCACGCCGCCGAGCGAGAGCGTGCTCAGGCGGATGTGGCTCGGCCTCGGATCGGTGTGCGAGAGCACCGACTCGGCCTGCGCGCGCGTCACATACGCGGCGGCGGCCTTGCCCTCCACCACGGCCTGCACCGCCTGCTCGCCGCTGTTGTGGATGCCCACCTGCGCGCGCAGCAGACCGCCGCCATGGCCCATGAGCGCGCTGGCCGCGCCGGCCCCGCGCTCGGCGGCCAGCGGCAGGCCTTTGAGGTCTTCCGGCGTGGCCACCTCGGCGACGCGGCGCGTGTCGTGCGCCCGCACCAGCTGCTGGCGCATGTAGGGCGCGAGGATCATCACCTGGCGGTTCTTCTGCATCAGGTAGCGGTCCACCGGCACCTGCAGCATCACGTCGGCAGGGCCGTAGCCCAGGTAATGGCCGCGCCAGACCATGTTGCGCAGGTCGTCGTTCATGTTCTCGCCCGCGTCGAACGGCAGCAGCGCCAGCCTCAGCTGGAGCTGGCGCGCCAGCGCGGCGGCGATCGACACGTCCAGGCCGTGGAGGTCGTTGGCCGGGCCGTCGGAGAACGGCGCGTTGTCCTTGTAGACCGCCACTTTCAGCGCGCCATTCGCGCGGATGCGTTCGAGGTCGCTCAGGTCGGCCTGCGCGCGCGCCAGTGGCACGCTCGCGGCGAGCAGGGCCGCCAGCACCTGGCGGCGGTCGGGGTGGTGGTGATGGGTGGTGGTCATGCGCGTCTCCCGTCTCAGGGCTCGCGGCGGGTTTCGAGGTAGGTCTTGATCGACCAGATCGCCTCCTGCGACAGCGTGCCCTCGAACGGCGGCATGTACACGCGCCCGTCGCGCACGCGGCCCCGGCGCACGGTGGCCATGTAGTAGTCGTCCATCTCCTTGAAGCACGCGGCCTTCTTCGCCGCGTCGGCGTAACCCGAGCATTCGCCGTCGAACTTGCGCAGGTCGGGCGAGATGCCGCCGGAGATCGCCTCCAGGCCGTGGCAGCGCGCGCAGTTCTGGTTGTAGGCCGAGGTGCCGATGCGCAGCGCCT
>CAZWCU010000336.1:0-2615 GCA_964632715.1 uncultured Bifidobacterium sp.
CGCGCACGGTTCGCCGCGCATTGCGTGTCGGTCTGTGGGCCGCGCTGCTGCTGTGCGTGCCGATGATGATGCTGCCGCTGTTCGGCGAACAGATCCTGATCCTGCTCGGTCAGGCGCCGGAGAACGCCCGCCTCGCGCAGCGTTATCTGCTGGGCCTCGCGCCCGGCATGGCGCCCGCATTGTGCTTCATGGCGATCCGCAATTTCATGGGTGCGGTCAACCGGCCTGAACCTGGTCTGTGGATTACGCTCGCCGCGATTCCAGCCAATGCTGTCCTCGGTTACGCGCTGATCCACGGCCACTGGGGCATGCCGAAGCTTGAATTGCTGGGCGCGGGCGTCGCCACCACGACGGTGAACTTCGGCATGTGCGCAGCAGCGCTGTGGTTCACCTACAGCCAGCGGCCGTTCAAGAAGTTTCACGTGCTCGGCCGGTTCTGGCGGTTCGACTGGCCCCTGATGCGGCAGCTTGTCGTGATCGGCGCGCCGATCGCGCTGTCGTTCCTGCTCGAATACGGATTGTTCTCCGGCGCGGGTCTTCTGATGGGCCTGATCAGCACGAGCGCACTTGCGGCGCATCAGATCGCGCTGCAGATCGCAGCCATCCTGTTCATGGTGCCGTTCGGCATCGGCATGGCCGCCACCGTGCGCGTCGGTCAGGCCGTGGGGCGCGGCGACACAGCCGCGATCCGGCGTGCGGGAGTTGTCGCTATTGTCCTCGGCATCGCGTTCATGACCATCATGACGCTGGCCGTGATCCTCGTGCGATTCGAGGTCGCGGGATTTTTCTTCGGCGAGACCAAACAGGGCGTCGCCGCAATCGAGCTTGCCGCGACGCTGATGATGGTCGGCGCAACCTTCTTTATTGCAGACGGCATCCAGACCGTTGCAGCGGGCGCGCTGCGCGGCCTCAGCGATACTCGCGTGCCGCTGTTGCTCGCAGCCATTAGTTACTGGCTGATCGGATTCACGGCAGCTTACGGTCTTGCGTTCTGGACAAGTTCGGGCGCCATCGGCGTCTGGATCGGCCTCTCCATCGGCACCGGCCTTTATGCCATCCTGCTTGTGCTGCGCTTCCGCACGCTGACGCAGCGGCTGGAGCTTGCAACATGACCGAGCGACGTCGTCGAATCGCGCCGCAACCTCCGGGATGCTTGCGGATACGTTGGTCTCACTTCGAGATAGAAGATGGCAAAAATCAAATCAGGCGCCGCCCCGGCACCTATGCGGGGGCGGTGCCCTTTGACGCAAACTATGACGGATTCCGCTTCATCTTCGGAACCTTCGGTGCGGCTCTGGGAGTAGGCCGCACGCTCTCACTTTGGAATGCGGGGGCAAACGGCAGCGCCCTGCTCTCCGTGTCGATTGTCGGGGTGGAGGGGTGGGCCTCGTTGGGCCAGTACCTTCGGTCCGAAATGGTCACGCCGGCAAAGGCAGCGCTTTCAACCGTCACCACTGCAAGCGCAACGGCGGCGAAAGTTAACATCAATTTCCGGCTCATTGTTAAACTCCTCATAGATCGATGGTGGCTGTGCGCCAATCGCATCGGGCCGCGTGGCCAATCATCTCTGTGCGCGAACCATGGGCTCACGCATTGCGGAATGTTTCAGTGAGATGTCAGACCGGAGGAGGCCGGAACGGGGGAGGCCCTGTCCGCGATCTCAGGACAGGGCTCGCTAGGGGCCGCATGGTTTGCACCGTGATCGGCGATAAGAAACTATTCGCGGCATGACCTGTCAAAAAGCTGAAACACATGACAGCGCAGGCTGCCATCGCTGGGCAGCCCTTCACCGTGTTGCCGCACGGCGAAACACAACAATCGCAACAAGCAGAATCGGCGAGGAAAGCCGTGACATCAGTCGATACTGTGGTCGGCGCAGCCCTTCCCGACACCGGCAGCACCGCCAGCGAAACCGTGAGAGCAAGAGAGAAGATCAATCGACCGATTCTCATCGCGCACCCTTTAAATCGCGCTTAGTATCACGCGAACTCTGACACCCGGCAATTGACGATCGCGCGACAAGAGATCGCAAAGGCGTGATTTTCAGCCGACGAGACCGCCGGGCGATGGGTTGTGACATCACGATGAGGACAGCCGTGAAGATCCACACCCTCGCACCCGACACCGCGATGAGAGGACTGCTTCCCGGCGCGCAGTTCTCCGATGCCTTTCGTGTCACAGTGAATGACGACGCTCTCACCGCGCGGCAAGCGGCGGAGCGGATGTTCGTGCGTCAGCCGCGATGGATCGGCGGCCTGATGACGCTGCGAAATCTGGTGGTCGCGCCGCTCGGCCTCAAGACACCGTCGCACGGAAAAGCCCTCGCCGCCAATTCGATCGGCGTCTTTCCCGTTATCAGCGAGACGCCCAGGCGCATCGTGGCGGGCTTCGACGACAAGCACCTCGACTTTCGCGTGATCGTGGAGATGTCCGGCGCAGCGCCCCGGCGCGACGTGACCGCGACCACGCTGGTGATGACGCATAACCTGCTAGGCAGGCTGTATCTTTCGACCATCATGCCGTTCCACCGCATCATCGTGCCCGCCATGATGCGGCAGATATGAGAGAACTCCTTTCTTCCCTCTCCCCTTGTGGGAGAGGGTGGCGACGTTGAG
>CAZWCU010000337.1:0-2518 GCA_964632715.1 uncultured Bifidobacterium sp.
GCATGGGAGGATGGCGCATGGTTCGCGTGATTGCACAGATCTCCGATGTCCACATCGGCGGCCCGAAGCTCGGGGCGGGCGATCGGCTCTCGGAGGCGGTCGACGCGATCAACGCGATGTTGTTGCAGCCCGACCTCGTGTTGGCCACCGGCGACCTCACGCAGTCCGGCACGCCGGCCGAGTGGGACGAGTTCAACGATCGGATCGCAGCGCTGCGGGCGCCGTGGGCGGGTATCCGCGGCGGCCATGATCATCGGCTCGACGAGATGGCGGGCCACCGTTCACTCGACCTCGAGGGACTGCACGTGGTCCTGGTCGACACGAGCAGCGACGAGTTCACTGATGCCGACGCGGAGTGGCTCGAAGCCGAGTTGTCCGCCCACTCGTCGTCACCGACCGCGATCGCGATTCACCATCCGCCCTTCGAGACCGGCATCTGGTGGATGGACTGCGTCGGTCTCCGCGGCGCCGAACGGTTCGAGGTGGTCGTTCGCCGCCACCCGCAGGTTCGCCATGTGATGTCCGGTCACGCGCATCGGCCGATCACCACCGCCTGGGCCGGGTGCCTCGTCACCGTGTGCCCATCGACCTCGGTGGCCGTCGCCGGCGACCTCGACCCCGCGCACGAGCCCGCTGAGACTGCCGAGCCGCCGATGATCGCGCTGCACGCCTACCTCGCCGACACGGTCGTCTCGCACGTCGTCGCCGTCGGACCCGCTGCGGCCCGTTCGCCCCTCGTGTCGAGCGCACCCGACTTCGTCGCGCAGGTCATGCGCGTGCAGGCGAGTCGCACGAGCGCGTTCGGGTGACCATCCAGACGAGGCCGGTCGGGCACGAAGTTGTGACACCGGACGGTCCCGCCTGCTAGGCACGCGAGGATGAAACTGCATCGGAGGTTCGCTGCACTGGTGTCGGTCGTCGTGTTCGTGGCGCCTGCCTGCGGTGGCGGCAGTGCTGACGACGTGGTGGGCTCGACGGTCGCGAGCGAGCCTGCCCAGTCGTCGACGACGATGCTGCCTCCGCCGCCCGAGGCGGTGGTCGCGGGTGCGTTCGACGGTGCAGCGCTCGGCGCGCCGTACCTCGACGAGCTCCGGTTCGACTGGCCGCAGGACTGTGCGGTTCCGGTCGTGGAGGAGGTGCGCAAGTCGGGACAGACCGCGTTGCTGCGCTACCGACTCGGTCTGGAGGCTGACGGATCGAACACCCGCGTCACGTTCGAGGACATGGTGGTCACATCTGTCGACGGAAACCCGGTGCCCGACGAAGCGGGCACGGCGATGGGCGCACAGTTCACCCTCCCCGGCTTCCTCGTCGACCCCGAAGGAACCGTCGTCGAGCTCGTCGGCATGGATGCACTGATCGATCAGCTCAATGCACTCGACCCCGAGGCGAACGTGGAGATGACCCCCGAGTTCGTCGCGCTCGTGGAGGAGAGCGTCACCGACAAGTACTGGGGATCGTGGGTCGGCACCTGGGCGTCGTGGGGGTTCTTCGACGAGGCGACCGAGATCGGCACGAGTGAGTTCCAGATCGGCTCCGAGGTCGCGACGTCCGACATCGTGACGGAGTCGCTCGGCACCGTCGACGGAGGGGCCGTCGCGCTGCGGAGCACGATCACCCTCGACGGCGCCGACTTCGCGCTCGCGATGGGTGGCGTGATGGCCACGGTCGCAAATCCCACCGACTCGGCCACGACCCAGGAGATCGTCGGGCAGCGTGTTATCACCGTCGAGGTGGTGACGGATCCCGCAACCCTCCGGCCCACGAGCGCGTTCACCTCCATCGCGATCGAGCTCACCGCCGATGGTGAGACCAGGTCCCAGCTCGAGGAACGTCGATGGATCTTCGAGTGGAGCGCCTGCAGCTGACTCGTACTGCGTTCCAGTCGACGGCAACGTGTATCAGCGCCTCCACCGCCGGGCACTCTTTCCGACGAGGAATGCCGTGAGGAGGAACACTCCCAGCGAGACGATGAACGCGTCGCGAAACCCTGGCAGCTCGCGGTCGAGTCGAGCGATCGCATCGCGACGAGGCGACTTTCCTCCGATCACGGCGAGTCCGCCCATCAGGATCACGCAGGCTGTCAGCACGAGCGCCGTTCGAGCCTTCCACGTCTCCGCCGACCGCGAAGGCCGCAGGGCCATCGCTGCTGCCGTCGCGACAAGTGCGGCCGGGAGAATCGCCATCCCAATGCCGGCCAGCCGTCCCTCCCACGGGGTGTCGACGAGGTGCCGCAGTGCGGCTCCGAAGGCGAGGCCGAGCAGCGACCACAGGAGCATGAAGGCTGCGAAACCTACAACGACGATCGCGCCGATGCGCCAACTGCTTCTCCGCGATCTCACCAGTGTCGGAGCCTAGGCTCGGCCTGCGAACGCGTCCGGCCCAGGGCGCTGGGTTCTCCACAATTGCGCTTGCGAATCACATCGTGCAGACGCATTCTTGGGTTGCTCACGGTCAGCACTGTGGGAAGTGGACCCGGTTGCCAACCCTTTGGTTGGGGAGCCGGGTTCTGCGCTTT
>CAZWCU010000338.1:0-2514 GCA_964632715.1 uncultured Bifidobacterium sp.
CCGAGCTCGACGTGCGCGACGTCGCGCAACAGCACCGGCGTGCCGTTGCTGGTCTTCAGCACGATGTTGCCGAGGTCGTTGATGCTCTTGATGTATCCTTTGCCGCGGATGACGTACTCGAACTCCGACAGCTCGACCGTCCGGCCGCCGACGTCGGCGTTGCTGGCACGGATAGCCTCCCGGATCTTCTGCATGCTGATGCCGCGGTCGCGCATGCGCTGCGGGTCGAGGATCACGTTGTATTGCTTCACGAAGCCGCCGATGCTTGCCACTTCCGCGACGCCCCCGGCCTTGGCCAGCGCGAACTTCAGGTTCCAGTCCTGGATCGTCCGCGTGTCCGCCAAGTTCAATTCCTTGGAAACGACGGCGTATTGGTAGACCCAGCCGACGCCGGTGGCGTCCGGGCCGATGGTCGGCGTGACGCCGGCCGGAAGCCGCGACGCCGCTCCGTTGAGGAACTCCATCACGCGCGAACGAGCCCAGTAGATGTCTGTGCTGTCCTCGAATATCACGTAGACGAACGACACGCCGAAGAACGAGAAGCCGCGCACCACCTTTGACTTCGGGACCGTCAGCATCGCCGTCGTTAGCGGATAGGTCACCTGGTCCTCGATCACCTGCGGCGCTTGGCCGGAGTACTCTGTGTAGACGATGACCTGCGTGTCCGAGAGGTCGGGGATCGCGTCGAGCGGAAGATGGATAAGGGCGTAGAGCCCCGCTGCGGCCGCAAAGCCCGTGCCGAACAGCACCAGCAACAGGTTGCGGGCGGACCAGGCGATGATGCGCGCGATCATTTGTGCTCTCCCATGGAGTGACGGCTCGAAGCATCCGTTCCTTGTGTGGCTGCTTCGCCAAAGCTCTTCAGCGCGGCTTTGAGGTTGCTTTCGGCGTCGATCAGGAAGTTGGCCGAGATGACGACCGCATCGCCTACGGCGAGGCCTTCGCGTACTTCGATATAACCACCGCCACGGCGGCCGAGCTTCACCTGTCGCGGTTCGTACCGGCCGTCACCCTTATCGACGAGAACGGCCTGGCTGCTGCCCGTGTCGAGCACTGAGCTCTCGGGGACCGCCACCACCGGCGCGGCATCCGCCGTGCCAATCTCCGCATCGATGTACATGTCCGGCAGCAGCGCGGTATCGGGATTGGCGAGCTCGATCCGTACGCGGGCCGTGCGCGTCTCCCGGTTCACCTGCGGGTAGATCACTGCGATCGTCCCGGAGAACGTCCGCCCGGGGAAACTGCGGGCGCGTATCGTTACAGGCTGCGCCACCGCGATGTTGCCCAATTCGCGCTCCGCGACGTCGACCAGCGCCCAGACCATCGAAATATCCGCGATCCGGAACAAGACATCGCCGGGATTGGCCCGCATGCCCTCGACGGCGGTACGCTCGAGAACGATGCCGTCGCGCGGCGCCGACCATTGCACCGTGACCGGCGCGACTCTCGATTTCTCCATGGCGGCGATGACCGGCTCCGGAACGTCCAAGTTCGTCAGGCGCTGACGCGAGCCACGTCCGTACACCTTCACGTCGCCGACGATTGTCGAGTTGATCGTGGACAGGTATTCCGCCGCGGCGGATGCGACCGCCGCACTGTAGATTTCCATCAGCGGCTGGCCCGCCCTCACGCGGGTTCCGGTGGTCACGTCAGCGACTTTCTGCACGAAGCTTTCGGCCCGCATCGCGATCACGGATACTCGCCGTTCATCGAGTTGGATGGTGCCGGGCGCCTTCACCGGCACGCTGACCGTGCGCCTCGCGACTGGTTCAGACTGCACGCCGGTGCGCTGGATCTTGCCGGGCGAAAGCTTGACCGAACCGTCGTCCGTCTCGTCGTCCTCGTAGACCGGGACGTAGTCCATCCCCATCGAGTCCTTCTTCGGCGCCGGCGAGGTATCCGGCAGCCCCATAGGATTGCGGTAGTAGAGGATCTTGCGCGAAGCCTCGGCCCGCTGCGGCTTCGCCTTCGGCGGCTCGGCCGTGGAGTTCTCCTCGTACACCGGCAGGTAGTCCCGCCCCTTGCTGTCCTTTTTTGGACCTGCGGACCAGGCGGGAGCGCCGCTCGGATCGCGATAATAGAGGACGGCTCTATCGGCCGCGACGGCAGTGCCAGTCAGGGCATCAAGGGGCCGGGCCGATCTTTCGATGGACAAGTAGCCGCCCAGGCCTAATCCGGCTCCGAGCACGAGTATCGTGAGAAAGCGCAGCGAGTTCATGATGTCCACCGCGGGCGCGCAACCAGAGGCGCGCGCATGAAAACTGGGTTTCGGAATGCCGGGCGCTCTCGGGGAGCGCCCGAGGCTCACTTCGTGGCCGTTACGATGACATTGCCGACGACGGTCTCGGGCTCGCCCTGGACCTTTGCGGACAGCGTGATCTGGTAGCGTCCGGCCATCGGCATATCGGTCTTGAAGGCGTATATACCGGGCTCCTTCGATGGCAGCGGGGTCACGACCGATTCCATCTCGGCCATGCCGTCGGGCGCCATGTCGACGCGGGTCTTGAAGATGAC